>NZ_VISW01000017.1:0-155630 GCF_007827635.1 Micromonospora sp. CNZ296 | reverse complement strand
CTGGGCCATGATCCACGTCATGGTCACCCGCCTGGCCCGACACACGAAACCGGCCCAGGCAACCCACACCTGAGCCGGAATCTCAAACACTCACTAAGAAGGGCCCCCTCTTATGCACGAGGCGTTAAGAGGGGGCCCTTCCTTACATCTCAGCCGGTGTTGCGCATGCCGGCGGCGATGCCGTTGACGGTGGTCAGCAGCGCCCGCTCCAGCGCCGTACCGTCGTTCGGGGCACGCCGCCCACCCGGCGCGGTCACCACCGCACGCCCGGCGGCGCCGGATTCGCGGTACTGCCGCAGCAACGCCACCTGGAGGTGGTGCAGCGGCTCCAGGTAGGTGTCCCGCACGGCGAGCGTGCGCTGGAGCACCGGCGAGTTGTCCAGCAGCGCCGGTGCGGCGGTGACCGCGAGCACCTCCTGCTTGGTCAGCTCGTACTCCTGCTCGATCTTGTCGAAGATCGGGTGCAGCTTCTTCGGCACCAGCGTCTCCACGTACCGCCGGGCGATGGTCAGGTCGGTCTTGGTCAGCATCATCTCGACGTTCGACAGGAACGTGCGGAAGAAGTGCCAGTTCCGGTTCATCTCGGCGAGCACGTCGGCCAGCCCGGCCGCCCGCGCGGCGGCCAGACCGGAACCCACGCCGAACCAGCCCGGCACGATCTGTCGGGTCTGCGTCCAGCCGAACACCCACGGGATGGCGCGCAGGCCGGACAGGCCGGCGCCGGTGTTCGGGCGCTTCGCCGGCCGGGAGCCGATGTTCAGCGCGCCGAGCAGCTCGGTCGGGGTGGAGGCCCAGAAGTACGCGGGCAGGTCCGGGTCCTCGACCAGCGACCGGTACGACCGGAACGCGGACTCGGACACCACGTCCATCGCCGCGTCCCAGCGCTCCAGCATCTCGGCCGGCTGCCGGGGCGCGGTGTGCAGCAGCGTGGCCTGGAGCACCGCCGCCACCGTCAGTTCGAGGTTCTCCCGGGCCAGCGCCGGCAGCGTGTACTTGTCGGAGATGACCTCGCCCTGCTCGGTCACCTTGATCGCGCCGTCGAGCGTGCCGTACGGCTGAGCCAGGATCGCGTCGTGGGTGGGGCCGCCACCACGGCCGACGGTGCCGCCCCGGCCGTGGAACAACCGCAGGTGCACGCCGTGCCGCGCGGCCACGTCCCGCAGCGAGCGCTGCGCCCGGTGGATGGACCACTGGCTGGTGGTGATGCCCGCCTCCTTGTTGGAGTCGGAGTAGCCGAGCATCACCTCCTGCACGTCGCCCCGGGCCGCCACGAGCGCCCGGTACGCGGGCAGCGACAGCAGTTCGTCCAGCAGCTCACCACCGGCGTTCAGTTCGGCCGGGGTCTCCAGCAGCGGCACGATGCCGATGCGGGCCCGCCCGGAGTGCACGTCCACCAGGCCGGCCTCGCGGGCCAGCACCACGGCGGCCAGCACGTCGTCGACGCCGAGCGTCATCGAGATGATGTACGACTCGATGACCTCGGGGCCGAACCGGTCCTGCGCCTCGCGGATCGCCGCGAACACGTCGAACGTCTTGCGGGCCGACTCGGTGAGCGGGCTGTCCTGGGTGGAGAGCGGCCGCCGGCCGGTCAGCTCGTCGGCGAGCAGCTTGGTGCGCTCCAGCCGGGACAGTGCCGGGTAGTCGGAGACCTCGCCGACCGCCTCGTAGAGCTGGGCCAGCACCTCGTGGTGCTTCTCCGCGTGCTCCCGGATGTCCATGGTGGCCAGGTGCAGGCCGAACGCGGACACCGTACGGATGGCCGAGGCCAGCCGCCCGACGGCGGTGAGCTGGCCGGAGTTGCGGGCCAGCGACGCGCGCAGCAGTTCCAGGTCGGCGATCAGCTCGGACGAGCCCCGGTAGTCCCGCCCCGGCACGTGCGGGGTGTCGGCACGCAGCCGCTCCCGGGTGTTGGCGAGCTTCGCCTTCACGCACCGCGCCTTGAGCCGGTACGGCTCCTCCGCGTTGACCCGGCGGAACCGGGGCGCCACCTCGGGCAGCGCGTCCAGGTCCTTGGCGAGGCTGGCGGACAGGTCGAGCGACACCGCACGCAGCCGCCGGGACACGCTGACCTCGGTGATCAGCTCGTCCATCGCCTTCTCGGTGGCGGCGATGCCGTGCTCGTGCTGGATGCGCAGCACCTCGCGGGTGACCACCGGCGTGACGAACGGGTTGCCGTCGCGGTCACCGCCGATCCAGGTGCCGAAGCTCAGCGGGCGGGACGTCGGCGACGTCTCCACGCCGAGCGTGCGCAGCGTGTCGGCGAGGTCGTCGAGGACCTGGGGCGCGGCCTCGGCGTACAGGTCGCGCAGGTAGTAGATCGCGTTGCGCGCCTCGTCGGTCGGGTCCGGCCGGTCCAGCCGCAGCTCGTCGGTCTGCCACATGAGATCGAGCAGTTCGGCCAGGCGCCGGTTCGCCGGGCCCTCGTCGCTGGCGCCGTACAGGATCGCGTTCGCGGTCTCGGTGTCCAGCTCGTCGGCGACGGCGCGCAGCTTGGACAGGATGGACCGGCGGGCCGCCTCGGTCGGGTGGGCGGTGAAGACCGGTCGTACGGCCAGCCGGCGGGCCGCGGCGGCGATCTCCTCGGCCGGTACGCCCCGCTCGGCGATCATCTTGGCCGCCTGGTCCAGCCAGCCGCCGTGTGTGGCGCGGCGGCGGCGCAGGTCCCGGGCGCGGTGCACCTGCTCGGTGATGTTCGCCAGGTGGAAGTAGGTGGAGAAGGCGCGGGCCAGCTTCGTGCCGGTGGTGACGTCGAGCCCGGCGAGGCGCTGGGCCGCGGCCGGTACGTCGGAGCGGACCTGGGCGCGGATCTCCTCGACCAGGTCGAGCAGCGGGCGGCCCTCCTGCCGGGCGAGGGTCTGCCCGAGCAGCGTGCCGAGGCGGCGGATGTCGGCCCGGAGAGCGGCGTCGGGGCCGTCGTGGTCGTGCTGGTCGGTCACGGTTGCGCTCCTTACGCGAGGACGAAGGACAGCGCTGTCCGACTCCTCTGGATGGTATCCGCGCGGCCCCGGCGGACAGGAGGGGGACGGCGTGATGATCTGCACTCTGGGACGGTCCGCCGGTCAGCCCCGCTCGACGGCGTGCCGTCCCGCCTTCGGCCGGCGGCGCGCGCGGAACATGGTCGCGGTGAGCAGGCCGGCCAGGCCGGCGACCACCCAGAACAGCAGCCCGGTCAGTGCCCAGCCGCCGCCGCGCCAGTCGAAGTAGATGGCCGACTTGAACAGGTCGGTGGCGAGGCCCGGCACGTTCCAGCGGTGCATCCCGCGCAGGAACGGCGGCAGGAACTCGGGCGCGTAGATGCCGCCGGAACCGGGGTTGCCGAGCACGACGAGCAGCAGGATCACGATGCCGGTGCCGAGCAGCCCGAGCCAGCCCTGGACGGCGGCGGCGACCATCCCGGCCGCGAACGCGGCGAGCGCGCCGACCACCGCCACCGTCGCCACCTGATCGGGGAACACGCCGAGCACCGGCCCGACCAGGATCGCCCCGATGACGCCGAGCAGGATCGCGTGCACCGCGAGCGTGGCGATCCGCAGCCCGGCCCGGCGCAGGTCGCGCGGGCTGGTGCCGAGCGAGATGCCGAGCGCCGTGGACGCCAGGTAGCCGCCGAGCACCACGCCGACGGCCAGGTAGAACGGGACCAGGCCGCGCGGGTCGTCGGCGGAGACCGGTACGTCGTCGGTGACCTCCAGTGGCACCCCGGCCTGCCGGGCCGCCTCGGTGAACACGTCGGTGACGAGTTCGGTGGCGGCGGGCGCTCCCGCGCTGGCGGTGGCGAGCGTCAGGCCGCCGTCGGGGGCGGAGCTGAGCACCGCGTACACCGATCTGTCGGTGAGACCGTCGGAGGCGGCGTCGCGGCTGTCGTACCCGACGGGTTTGATCGTGTCGGTGCGGGCGCGGACGGCGGACATCACGGCCTGGGCCTGCTGGTCGCTCGTGACGACGGCGACCGGCACGTCGCGCGGGTCCGGCTTGTGCAGCGCGCCGACGTAGGCGGCGATGAACGCGCTGGCCAGCGCCAGGGTGCCGAGGATCAGCGCCGCCGTGCGGGGCAGCCAGTCCCGGGTACGCAGCTCCGGCTCGTCGTCCACGGCCTCAGCCTATTGCGGGCATATGCCCGGCTCATGGGGTTTCGTCGGGCGAAAACCGCTGGTCCCTGCCGATAGCGTCGGGCCATGACGGTGCCTGTCTATCCCGCCAAACCGCAGCCGGGCGACCGGGTCGCGGTCGTCTCACCCTCCGCCGGCCTGCCGGGTCTCTTCCCCCACGTGTACGAGCTGGGCCTGCGCCGGCTCCGCGACGAGCTGGGGTTGGAACCGGTGGAGTATCCGACGACCCGGGTCATGGGCGCCGACCCGCGCGACCGGGCGCGTGACCTGACCGCCGCGTTCGCCGACCCGACGATCACCGCCGTGCTGGCGACGGTCGGCGGGGACGACCTGATCACCGTCACCCCGCACCTGGACGACGAGGTGCTGCGGGCCAACCCGAAGCCGTACTTCGGCTACTCGGACAACACCAACGTGCTCAACCACCTGTACCGGCTGGGCGTCGTCGGCTACCACGGCGGCTCCGTGCTCGTGCACCTCGGGCGCTCCGGCAAGCCGCACCCGCTCACGCTCGACTCGCTGCGCGCCGCGCTGTTCACCACCGGCTGGTACGAGCTGACCGCCGCCTCCGAGTGGGGCGACGAGCCGCGCGACTGGCGCGACCCGGCCACGCTGGCCGAGGAGCCGCCGATGTACCCGTCCGAGGGCTGGCGCTGGCACGGCCCGGCCCGGGTGGTGCAGGGCCGGACGTGGGGCGGCAACCTGGAGATCCTGCACTGGCTGATGGCGGCCGACCGCGTTCCGCGCGCGGCCGACCTGGCCGGCTCGGTACTGGTGCTGGAGACGTCGGAGGAGATGCCCACCGCGCAGGAGGTCTTCCGGATCGTGCGCAACATGGGCGAACGGGGTCTGCTCGCCGCCGTCCCGGCGATCGTGGTGGGCCGCCCCAAGGCGTGGGACTTCGACCGGCCGCACTCGGTCGCGGAGCGGCTGGCCTGGGCCGCCGACCAGCGGGCGGCGATCCTGTCGGCGCTCGCCCCCTACGCCGGCGACCCGGTGGTGGTCTTCGACGTCGACCTGGGCCACACCGACCCGCAGGTGATCATCCCGTACGGCGGCGAGATCCGCGTGGACGCGGCCGAGCGCCGCATCGCCGTGCGCTACTGACGGCGGCGTCGGGGCCGACGGCGCGGGGTCAGGCGTCGACGACGGCGAAGGCGCGGACCGGGAATGTGCCCATGCCGGCGACCCGCGGCGGAGCGGCGGTGAACCGGAAGCCGGTCGGCGGCAGCGCGTCCAGGCCGGTCAGGTGCTCCACGATCGGCACCCCGGCGGCCAGCAGACCGGTGTGCGCCGGGCGCTGACCTGCTGCCGCCGCCGTCATGTCGTCGATGTTGATCGAGTCGATGCCGACGAGCGCCGCGCCCGACTCGGCCAGCCACTGGGCGCCGTCACCGGTCAGGTAGGGCGCGTCCGGTGCGGCGTACGCGTCGGTGCCGAAGTGCACGTCCCACCCGGTGTGCAGCAGCACCGCGCACCCGGCCACGTCGTACGGGGCGAGCATCAGCCGGTCCACCGCCCGCGTACCGGCCGGCACGCGTACCACCAGGCCGGGCAGGTCGGCGAGGCGGTCCAGCGGCACCCCGGTCAGGTCCGGGCCGTCGGCGAAGCGGTGCGACGGCGTGTCCACGTACGTGCCGGTGTTGGCGATCATGTCGATCCGCCCGACCTGGAACTCGACACCGGGCGCGTACCAGCTCCGGGACGCCTCCCGGGTCAGCCACTCGCTGATCGCCGGTGCGGGCCAGCCGGGCAGCGTGACCAGGCCGTCGGTGATCACGTGACTCAGCTCGACGACACGCCGACCGCCGCCGGCCGGGGCGGCCACCCCGCGCCCGCCCTTGTGCGGCTCCTCGACGACGGTCCGGTTCGTGATCCGTACCTCGCCGACCATGAGCAGCCCCAGGTGCCGGACCAGCAGCGCGGCCACCTCGTCGTCGGTGACGTCGGGGTGCGGCACGTCCAGCCGGAACCCGTCGGTGCGCAGACCGCCACCGTTGGAGAAAACCACCTCGGCGTCGAAGACCGTCCGATACTCGACCATCCGCCCACCGCACCACGCCCGGTCGCAGCCGGTCAAGATCCAACATCGGGCGGGCCCGGTTCGTCGGTGGAGGGGGATAGGCTCGAACGGTGCACCCCCCGTCCGGCTGGACGCGGGGTCGTCGTCGTGTGTCGATCCGCTGGAAGTGATCACTGATGCTCACCGGACTCTTCTCCGCCGCCCTGGCCGACCCGGGGCTGGCCCGGGCGCGTGACCTGGCGCGCTCCGGTGCCGCGCAGGTCGACGGGCTCGACCTCACCGCCCCGGCCGCGCTGCGCCCGTTCGCGGTGGCAGCGGTCGCCGCCGACGAGCCGGCCGGAGGCGCGGGCCGCCCGGTGCTCGCGGTCACCGCCACCACCCGCGAGGCCGACGACCTGGCCTCCGCGCTGGGCAGCCTGCTGCCGCCGGAGCAGGTGGCGGTCTTCCCGTCCTGGGAGACGCTGCCGCACGAGCGCCTGTCGCCCCGATCCGACACGGTCGGGCGGCGCCTCGCCGTGCTGCGCCGGCTGGCCCACCCGGACGCCGCCGACGCGCACGGCCGCACCGGGCCGCTGCGGGTCGTCGTCGCGCCGGTGCGCTCGCTGCTCCAGCCGCAGCTCAAGGGCCTCGGCGACCTGGAGCCGGTGCAGCTCGCCGCCGGGGACGAGGCCGACCTGGAGGAGGTCGCCCGCCGGCTCACCGACATGGCGTACGCCCGGGTCGACCTGGTCACCAAGCGCGGCGAGTTCGCCGTCCGCGGCGGCATCCTGGACGTCTTCCCGCCCACCGACGAGCACCCGTCCCGGGTCGAGTTCTGGGGCGACGAGGTGGAGGAGATCCGCACCTTCGCGGTGGCCGACCAGCGCACCATCGAGGGCGTGGCGCAGATGTGGGCGCCGCCGTGCCGGGAGCTGCTGCTGACCCCGGCGGTGCGGGAGCGGGCCGCCGCACTCGCCGCCGAGCACCCCGAGCTGGCCGAGATCCTGGACAAGCTGGCCGAGGGCATCCCGGTCGAGGGCATGGAGTCGCTCGCTCCGGCCCTGATCGGCGCCGACGCGCTGGAACTGCTCGTCGACTGCATGCCGGCCGGCACCCACGTACTCCTCTGCGACCCCGAGCGCATCCGCACCCGCGCGCACGACCTGGTCCGTACCTCGGAGGAGTTCCTCCAGGCCAGCTGGGCCGCGGCCGCCGTCGGCGGCCAGGCCCCTGTCGACCTCGGCGCCGCCGCCTTCAAGACCCTGGCCGAGGTACGCACGGCAGCCCGCGCCCTGCGCCAGCCCTGGTGGACGCTCGCGCCGTTCGGCCTGGTCGAGGCGGACGCGGCGCCGGCCCGGCAGCCCTGGGAGGACGAGCCGGCCGCTGTCGACGTCACCCCCGACGACGCCATCGCGGTGAGCCTGGCCGCCCAGCCGGCCCCGCTCTACCACGGCGAGACCGCCCGGGTGGTCGACGACCTGAAGCGCTGGGCCGGTGAGGGCTGGTCGATCGCGCTCGTGTTCGAGGGGCACGGCCCCGCCCAGCGGGCCGTCGAGGTGCTCCGCGACGCCGGTCTCGGCGCCCGGCTCACCGAGGAGGTGCCCGCCGCACCGGCACCGGGCGAACTGCTCGTGTCCTGCGGCTGCCTGACCGCCGGCTTCGTCGACGAGGCGTCGAAGTTCGTGCTGCTCACCGGCAACGACGTCACCGGTGGCCGGGGCACCTCCACCCGCGACATGCGCAAGATGCCCAGCCGGCGGCGCAACACCATCGATCCGCTGGAGCTGAAGGCCGGCGACTTCGTGGTGCACGAGCAGCACGGCATCGGCCGGTACGTCGAGCTGGTGCAGCGCACGGTGAACGGCGCCAGCCGCGAATACCTGGTCATCGAGTACGCGCCGAGCAAGCGCGGCCAGCCCGGCGACCGCCTGTTCGTCCCCACCGACCAGCTCGACCAGCTCTCCCGTTACGTCGGCGGTGAGCAGCCCACGCTGCACAAGATGGGCGGCTCGGACTGGCAGAAGTCCAAGGCGCGGGCGCGCAAGGCGGTCCGGGAGATCGCCGCGCAGCTCATCCAGCTGTACGCCGCCCGCAAGGCGTCGAAGGGGCACAACTTCGGCCCCGACACCCCGTGGCAGCGGGAGCTGGAGGACGCCTTCCCCTGGCAGGAGACGCCCGACCAGCTGGCCGCCATCGAGGAGGTCAAGCGGGACATGGAGCAGACCGTCCCGATGGACCGGCTGATCTGCGGCGACGTCGGCTACGGCAAGACCGAGATCGCGGTACGGGCGGCGTTCAAGGCGGTGCAGGACGGCAAGCAGGTGGCCGTGCTGGTGCCGACCACGCTGCTGGTGCAGCAGCACTACAACACGTTCGCCGAGCGGATGAGCCAGTTCCCGGTGTCGATCCGGCAGCTGTCCCGGTTCCAGACGCCGAAGGAGTCCGAGCAGACGCTGGAGATGGTCGCCGCCGGCACCGTCGACATCGTCATCGGCACCCACCGGCTGCTCCAGGCGGCCACCCGGTTCAAGTCTCTGGGGCTGGTCATCATCGACGAGGAGCAGCGGTTCGGCGTCGAGCACAAGGAGCACCTGAAGACGCTCCGCGCCTCGGTCGACGTGCTCGCCATGTCGGCCACCCCGATCCCGCGCACGCTGGAGATGGCGATCACCGGCATCCGGGAGATGTCCACAATCGCCACCCCGCCGGAGGAGCGGCACCCGGTGCTCACGTTCGTCGGGGCGTACGACGACCGTCAGGTGGCCGCCTCCATCCACCGTGAGCTGCTGCGCGACGGTCAGGTCTTCTACCTGCACAACCGGGTCGAGTCGATCGAGAAGACGGCACGCAGGCTGCGGGAACTGGTCCCCGAGGCCCGGGTGGCGGTGGCGCACGGCCAGATGGGCGAGGAGGCGCTGGAGAAGGTGATGGTCGGCTTCTGGGAGAAGGAGTTCGACGTCCTCGTCTGCACCACGATCGTCGAATCAGGCATCGACATCCCGAACGCCAACACCCTCATCGTCGAGCGCGCCGACCTGCTCGGCCTGGCCCAGCTGCACCAGATCCGCGGCCGGGTCGGCCGTGGCCGGGAACGGGCGTACGCGTACTTCCTCTACCCGCCGGAGAAGCCGCTCACCGAGAACGCGCACGAGCGGCTGGCGACCATCGCCCAGCACACCGAACTCGGCGCCGGCATGTACGTGGCGATGAAGGACCTGGAGATCCGCGGCGCCGGCAACCTGCTCGGCGGCGAGCAGTCCGGCCACATCGAGGGCGTCGGCTTCGACCTGTACGTCCGGATGGTCGGCGAGGCCGTGTCCGCCTTCAAGGGCGAGCAGCAGGAGGAGGAGGCGGAGGTCAAGGTCGACCTGCCGATCGACGCGCACCTGCCGCACGACTACGTGGCGGTGGAGCGGCTGCGCCTGGAGATGTACCGCAAGCTCGCCGAGGCCCGCGACTCCGAGCGTCTGCGCGAGGTGGTCGCCGAGATGACCGACCGGTACGGCGAGCCGCCCGCGCCGGTGCAGAACCTGGTCGCGGTGGCGCGGTTCCGGCTGCTCGCCCGCCGCTACGGGCTGACCGACGTGTCGATGCAGGGCAAGCACATCCGGTTCGGCCCGCTGCCGCTGCCCGACTCGAAGCAGATGCGGCTCAAGCGCTACCACCCGGACTCGGTCTACAAGCAGGCGCTCGACCAGGTCAGCGTGCCCCGGCCGAGCACCCGGCGGATCGGCGGCGAGCCGCTGCGCGACCAGGCGCTGCTGGAGTGGTGCGGGCAGCTCCTGGCCGACGTCCTCGGCAAGCCCGAGGAGCTGGCCGGTGTTGCCAGCCCCGCAGTGGCGAGCGGACGATGACACAGCAAGCCCGAGGAGTTCGCCGGAGCCGCCCGGCCCGGGGCGGGCGCGCGATGAGGTGGGCGGAGTCACAGGCCGGCACTCGGCGTGAGAGAGTGACCCTCATGCGTGCTCGCCGTTCCCTCGTCGCCGTCAGCGTCGCGGCCCTTGCCGCGCTCTCTCTCGCCGCCTGTGGCCGCTCCGCCCCGGACGTCGCCGCCTACGTCGGCGACAGCCGGTACTCCGTCGACCGGGTCGACGCGATCTACGAGGACGCGCAGCGGCAGTACGCGGAGGCCGTCCGTAGCCAGTCCCCGCAGACGCCGTCGCCGGCGGAGCTGCGGTCCTCGGTGACCCGGCAGGACGTGCTGAACCTGCTGGTCGCGATCGACCTGGGCAAGCGCGTGGCGGCCGACAAGGGCCTCCAGGTCACCGACCAGATCTCCCCGGAGCAGATCCAGCAGGCGCTCCGCATGCCGGCGACCACCGAGTACACGAAGCTGTGGGGCGAGTGGGTCGACCTCTCCGGCACGCTCCAGCAGAGCCTGCCCCCGGCCGACCTCAGCGACGAGTCCCTGATGGCCGTCTACCACGCCCTCGAGAAGACCGGGGCGATCCAGCCGGGCCTGAGCATCGACCAGGTGCGGCAGGCGTTCGGCGAGGCCGGGTTCGTCCGCACCGCCACCGCGCTCAGCAGCGCGCTGCAGGAGCAGGCCGAGAAGTCGGACGTCCGCGTCAACCCCCGGTTCGGCGTGACGGGCGTGCCGTCGCTGGTCAACACCGGCCAGTCGTTCGTCTTCTACTCCCTGCCGTACGTCGACCAGGACGGCCCGGTCACCGACATCTCGACTCCGGAGGCGCCGGCCTCCGGCTCCCCGGCTCCCGGAGCCGCATGACCGCGCGGATCGTCCTGCTCGTCACCTCACCCCGGCTGCCCGCCGGCCTGCTGACTTCGGCCGCCTGGGACGCCGTACGCTCCGCCCCGGTCCTCGCCGGTGCGGAGAGCGAGCTGACCCGTGCGGTCCGAATGGCCGGCGCCGACGTGAGCGTGGTGACCGAGGGTGCGACCCAGGCGCTGCTCGACGCCGCCGCCGCGCACGGCGGGGCGGTGTGGCTGGCCGGTCCGGCCGGCGACGAGACGCTGGCCCGTGAGCTGGGGCTGCGGCTGGCGCGCGAGCCCGGCCTGGCCGAACTGGAGCTGATGTACGGCTCGTGGGATCCGCCCGGCGCCCGGCTGCTCGACGCGGTCGAGGTGATGGACCGGCTGGCCTCCCCGGGCGGCGATCCGTGGAAGCGGGCGCAGACCCACCGCAGCCTGGCCGGTTTCCTGCTGGAGGAGTGCTACGAGGCGTACGACGCGATCAGCGCCGACGACACCGACGCGCTCCGCGAGGAACTGGGCGACGTGCTGCTCCAGGTGCTGCTGCACGCCCGGCTGGCGGAGAACCTGCCGGAGGGCAAGAGCTGGACCGTCGACGACGTCGCGGGCACCCTGGTCGACAAGATGGTGCGGCGCAACCCGCACGTGTTCTCCGGTGAGCCGGCCGGTTCGATCGAGGAGATCGAGGCGAACTGGGAACGGATCAAGCGGGCCGAGAAGACCCGCGACTCGGTGCTGGACGGCATCGCGCTGAGCCAGCCCGCACTCTCCCTGGCCGCGAAGATCCTGGACCGGGCCGGCCGGGTGGGCCTCGCCGTACCGCCGCCACTGGCCGAGTCGCAGGTGGATCCGGAGGCCCGGCTCGGCGCGAGCCTGCTGGCCACTGTCGCCGCCGCCCGGCAGGCCGGCATCGACCCGGAGGCCGCGCTGCGGCGGGCCGCCTTGGCGTACGCCGAAGCGATCCGAGCCGCCGAACGCCCCACCCCCACCAACCCCGCCTAACCCCCCGCCCGCGCTCACCCCGCCCCGCCCTCTCCCCGCGATCTTGCACTTTCGGCCCGAGCGGTGCCGCAAATGCCCCCTCTGCCCGGGCACAAAGTGCAAGATCGCCGAGTCGGCTGGCCGCCAGCCCAGCCCAGCCCAGCCCAGCCCAGCCCAGCCTTCCTTGCTCGACCGCGCCCCTCCCGGCAGGCGAGACTCGTCGCCCGCATCCCGGGATCGCCGTAGATCTTGGTACGAAAGTGCCCCTATAGGGGCCGTTTCGGTCCAAGATCTACGCCCGCCCCGGACGACGCGCGCTCGCGGCCGACCAACCCCGGCACCCAGGCGGTGGCCTTCCAGGGGACTCGCGGCGGTGATCAAGGGGTTTGGGTCGAGGGCGGGCTCTGGCGGGGACACGAACTCCTTGATCAACGGGGGCGGGGAGGCGGGAGAGTGGGCGGGGTGATCGGTAGGGTCGGGGGATGGAGTCGTTCGGGCCGCTTGCGGAGCGGATCGTGGAGGCGTTGCTGGAGAGCCGGCCCGGGCTGGCCACCTCCGCCGGGGATCACCGCTACGACGACCGGCTGCCCGATCTCTCCGCCGACGCCCTCGCCGCCGACCAGGCGATGCTGAAGGACGCCGCCGACGCGCTCGCGGAGATCGACCCGGACGCGCTCGACGTGGCGGAGAGCGTCGACCACGCGCTGCTCACCAGCCTCGTCGACAGGGGACTGTTCGAGGCCACCGAGATCCGCGGCCACGAGTGGGATCCACTGCGCCACAATCCGGGGCCGCTGCTGCACGCCCTGCTGGCCCGTCCCTTCGCCCCGGCCGAGGAGCGCCTGACCAGTCTCGTCGGGCGTCTGTCGGCCGTACCCGATGCGCTGTCGACGGCGCGCGCGACGCTGCGGGACATGCCGCGGGTCCACGCGGAGACGGCGGTCGGGCAGTTCGCCGGTACGGCGGCGCTGATCCGCGACGAGGTTCCCGGGTTGCTCGCCGAGGCGCCGGCGATGCGTGACCGGGTCGGCCCGGCGGCCAGCGAGGCGATCGCCGCGCTGGAGGAGTTCGTGGCCTGGCTGCGGCAGGGCCTGGCCGCGGACGCCGGTCCGGGGCGTGACCCGCGGCTGGGCCGGCGGCGGTGGGAGGCGCGGCTGTGGCACACGCTCGACACCGAGCTGAGCGCCGCCGAGGTGCAGCGCCGCGCCTGGGCCAACCTCGACCGGGTCACCGAGGAGATCCGCGCGGCGTCGGTCGAGCTGGTCGGTGGTCCGGCCGACGACGAGACGGTACGCCGGGCGCTGGACCTGCTGGCCGCCGAACACCCGGACGACGCCACGATCGTCGACCTCGCCTCGGTCACGCTCGACGAGGCGAGTGACTTCGTCCGCCACCACGACCTGGTCAGCATGGTCGGCGACCCGTGCGTGATCCAGGAGATGCCGGAGTTCGCGCGCGGCGTGGCGGTGGCCTACTGCGACTCGCCGGGCCCGCTGGAGACGGCCGACGTGCCGACGTTCTACTGCATCTCGCCCACCCCGGCGGACTGGCCGGCGCAGCGGGTCGAGTCGTTCTACCGCGAGTACAACGACCACATGATCCGCAACCTGACCGTGCACGAGGCGATGCCGGGTCACTTCCTCCAGCTCGCCCACGCCCGCCGGTACGACGGCCCGACCCGGGTACGCGCGCTCACCGAGTCGGGCGTGTTCGTCGAGGGCTGGGCGGTCTACGCCGAGGAGCTGATGGCGGGGCTCGGCTTCGGCGGGCTGCCGGTGCGGTTGCAGCAGCTCAAGATGCAGCTCCGGATGACCATCAACGCGCTGCTGGACCAGCTCGTGCACTGCGACGACATGCCCGAGTCCGAGGCGATGGCGCTGATGACCGGGCGCGGCTTCCAGGAGGAGGGCGAGGCGGCCGGCAAGTGGCGGCGGGCGCTGCTCACCTCGACGCAGCTCTCCACGTACTTCGTCGGCTACAGCGAGATGGCCGACATCGCCGCCGCCCGGCCGGACGGCGTGACGGTGCGCGACTGGCACGACGCCATGCTGGCGCACGACTGCCCGCCGCCGCGCCACCTGCGGACACTGCTGGGGGTGTGACGGCCACCGCCCGGGCGGCGGCCCGGCCTGCGGTCACCGCCCGGCGGCGACCGCGTCGATCAGCCAGCGCGACAGGGAGTACGCGGGCGGCAGCTCGGCGGGCAGCGCATTCACCGGGAACCAACGCGCCTCCGTCAGCTCGATGCCGTCGACGACGGGTTCGGCGGCCGGGTCGGTCACCTCGGCGGTGAACCCGGCGAGCAGCGTGCCCGGCCCGGACAGCGCCCACGGCTGGCTGTCCACGTAGACCGGTCGCCGCAGCGTCAGGCCGACCTCCTCGGCGACCTCGCGGTGCACCGCCGCCTCCAGCGACTCGCCCGCCTCGACGAACCCGGCGACGAGTGCCCACAGCTGCGTCGGCCCCTGCGCGTGCCGGACCAGCAGCAGTTCGTCGACGCCGCCGGCCGGGCCGGGGCGGGTGATCGCGGTCAGCACCGCGACGGACAGCGGCACGAACACCGTCAGCCCGCAGTCCGGGCAGCGCCGCGCGGTCTCGCCCGGCACGTCGGCCAGCTCGGCCCGGCACGCGCCGCACCACCTGTGGGTACGCCGCCAGGTGACCACGGCGAGCGCCCGTCCGGCCAGGTCGGCGCGGGGTGCGGGCAGCTCGGCGGCGAGGCCGCGCCAGCCGCGCCACGGGCCGGGAAGCGACTCCGGATCGGCCACCTCGGCCGCCCACGCCGGAACGCCGTCGAGCGTGCCGACCGGGATCCAGGCGAGGTCGCCGGGCAGCGCGCCGATCCGCAGCGGCTGCTCGTCCGGGCCGGTCAGCAGCTTCCGTCCGGCCACCGGCAGCGCCAGGTCGTCCGGCTCCGGCGGCCGCCCGTGATCGGCAGCAGGCAGGAACCCGGGCGGGATCACGACGTGGACGGGCGGCGGTCCACCACGCCGGCGCCGTCCGGGACCGCGAACGCGGCCGCCTCGACGCTCTCGGTGTAGCGGCTCAGCGTCACCTCGGTGGGCTTGCCGTCGAGCGTGCCGGAGAAGCTTCCCAGCACACCCTCGTTCGTCACGCAGGCGTTGAAGCGCTCCCCGTCGTGGGTGACGTCGACGCAGGTGGCGTGGTGTCCGGCGAGAGTGGTGTCGCTCTGCTCGATGACCGCCTCCGGCGCCAGCGCCGCCTCGGTGAGCAGCCGGATCACCGCGGGCGGCGTGACCAGGCCCTGCTTGCGTGCCTCGTCGTAGACGATCACCGACGGCTTCCCCGCGGTGAGCACGGGCGGCGAGACGGTGCAGGAGGTACGGGCGGCCGTGCTCGCGCACCGGGTCACCGACTCCTGCGTCACCGTGATCTTGCCGCCGGGCCAGGTGTACGTGGACCGCAGCGGCTTCTTGGTCTGCGCGATCGAGGCGGTCCGGCCGCCGTCGATCTGGTAGTCGGCGGCCCAGGTCTGCTCCAGCGCCCGGTCCATCCGCGCGGCGAGGTCGTTGACCAGGTCGGCGCGACCGAGCGCGACGTTCGCGTCGTCCAGGGCCTGACAGCCGGTGACCGAGAGCGACGCGATGACCGAGGCGGCGAGCACGCGGAGAGTCGTCGAGGCGGCAGGCATGATGCCCAGCCTTGTCGATCGACGCAACGTCTCGCAAACCGGTTGCCGGTTGACGACCGGTAATCCGGGAATGTCCGTCTCAGCAAGCGCCTCGGGGGCCGCCCCGAGCGGGGTGCGGCAGGGCGGGGACCGATACGCTGCGTTCAACACCTGCCTCAGCCGCACCGTCGCGGCCCATACGGACCGGAACCACACAAACGAGGAGCGACTCAGTGGCAACCATCGAGGGAATCGTCGCCCGGGAGATCCTGGACTCGCGGGGCAACCCGACGGTCGAGGTCGAGGTCGGGCTCGACGACGGCACGATCGCCCGCGCCGCGGTGCCGTCCGGCGCCTCCACCGGCGCGTTCGAGGCGGTCGAGCTGCGCGACGGTGACAAGGATCGCTACCTGGGCAAGGGCGTCGAGAAGGCGGTCGCCAACATCGAGGACCGCATCGTCGACCAGCTCATCGGCTACGAGGCCAGCGAGCAGCGGCTGATCGACCAGAAGATGATCGACATCGACGGCTCGGACAACAAGGGCGAGCTGGGCGCGAACGCCATCCTCGGCGTCTCCCTGGCCGTGGCCAAGGCCGCCGCCGGCAGCGCCGAGCTGAGCCTGTTCCGCTACCTGGGCGGCCCGAACGCGCACCTGCTCCCGGTGCCGATGATGAACATCCTCAACGGTGGCGCGCACGCCGACTCGAACGTCGACATCCAGGAGTTCATGATCGCGCCGATCGGCGCGCCGACGTTCCGGGACGCGCTGCGCTCGGGCGCCGAGGTCTACCACGCGCTGAAGTCGGTGCTGAAGAAGAAGGACCTGTCGACCGGCCTGGGCGACGAGGGCGGCTTCGCCCCGAACCTGCCCACCAACGCCGCCGCGCTGGACCTGATCGCCGAGGCCGTGGAGAAGGCCGGCTACCGGCTCGGCACCGACATCGTCTTCGCGCTCGACGTGGCCGCCACCGAGTTCTTCGACAACGGCACCTACACGTTCGAGGGCAGCGCCAAGAGCGCCGAGGAGATGAGCAACTACTACACCAAGCTCGCCGGCGACTACCCGATCGTGTCGATCGAGGACCCGCTGGCCGAGGACGACTGGAGCGGTTGGGCCACCCTCACCGCCGCGCTCGGCGACCGCATCCAGATCGTCGGCGACGACCTGTTCGTGACCAACCCGCAGCGCATCGCCCGGGGCATCGCCGAGCAGGCCGCCAACGCGGTGCTGGTGAAGGTCAACCAGATCGGCTCGCTCACCGAGACGCTCGACGCCGTCGACCTGGCCCACCGGGCCGGCTTCAAGTGCATGATGAGCCACCGTTCCGGCGAGACCGAGGACACCACCATCGCCGACCTGGCCGTCGCCACCGGCTGCGGGCAGATCAAGACCGGCGCGCCGGCCCGCTCGGACCGGGTGGCCAAGTACAACCAGCTCCTGCGGATCGAGGAGGAGCTGGCCGACGCGGCGCGGTACGCCGGTGCCGGCGCGTTCCCGCGCTACCGTTCGGCCTGAGCGAGCGCTCCGGGGGAGGGGTGTGACGATGCAGCAGCGCCGCACACCGGGTGGCCAGCGGCCCGCCCGCCGGCCGGGTCAGCCCGGCCGGACGGGCGGTGCCCGGGTCCGGTCCACGGCACGCGACAACGGCGTCCGCGCGGAGGCGCGCGCCGCCGGCCGGTCACCCGGCGCGTCCCGTGCCACCGACGGCGTACGCTCCGCGAGCCGCCCCGCCGCGGCCCGGCGTACCGCCGCCGGTGGCCCGGTCAAGCGGCTCACCGCACCCCAACCCCGGCGCTTCACCGGGCGCGCCACAGTGCTGTTCGCGGTGCTGATCGCGCTCGCCCTGGCGTACACCTATCCGGTCCGGGTCTACCTGGACCAGCAGGCCGACATCGAGCGGATGGAGGCGGCGCAGGCCGCCCAGCGGGCCGAGATCGACCGGCTCACCGCCGAGGCGGCCAAGTGGAAGGACCCGGAGTACGTCAAGACGCAGGCCCGGGAGCGGTTCTTCATGGGCAAGCCGGGCGAGACGCTGCTCGTGGTGCTCTCCGACCCGGAGGGCGCCGCGAAGGACGCCGGCAAGGGCGCGAAGCCGGGGGCGCCGAAGCCGCCCGAGCCCTGGTACGACACCCTGTGGGGGAGCGTGCGGGCGGCCAACGCCGAGCGCCCCGACAAGTGAGCTTTGATCCGAGAGGCACTTCCTTGAGCGTCGTACCACCGCAGGAGCCGGCGGCGGACTCCGTACCCCCGCCGGAACGCCAGCCGGCCACCGAGGCCGACCTGGCCGCGGTGGCCGCGCAGCTCGGACGCCCGCCTCGCGGCACCCGCGCGGTGGCCCACAGGTGTCCCTGCGGCCTGCCCGACGTGGTGGAGACGACGCCCCGGCTGGCGGACGGCACGCCGTTCCCGACGCTGTTCTACCTGACCTGCCCGCGTGCCACGGCGGCGTGCAGCCGGCTGGAGTCGGCCGGGCTGATGAAGGAGATGGCCGAGCGGCTCGCCGAGGATCCGGAGCTGGCGGCGCGGTACCGGGCGGCGCACGAGGACTACCTGACCCGCCGGGAGGCGATCGGCGAGGTGCCGGAGATCGCCGGCATCTCGGCCGGCGGCATGCCGGGGCGGGTGAAGTGCCTGCACGTGCACCTCGGGCACGCGCTCGCGGCCGGGCCGGGGGTCAACCCGTTCGGCGACGAGACGCTGGCGCTCGTGGAGAAGTGGTGGGCGGCCGGCCCCTGCGTGGACGTGCCCGCGGTCCAGTGAGATGAGCGCCGACGAGATCACTGTGCGCCGGGCCCGCACCACCGACGTACGCGGCATCCGGCGGCTGGTGGACACCTACACCGACGACCGGCGGCTGCTCAGCAAGGCGACTGTGACGCTGTACGAGGACGTGCAGGAGTTCCGGGTCGCGGTGACGTCTGACGGCACGGTGGTCGGCTGCGGCGCGCTGCACGTCATGTGGGAGGACCTGGCCGAGATTCGGACGGTGGCGGTCGATCCGTCCTGCCGGGGCCACAAGATCGGGCACCGGATCGTCGGCGGGCTGATCGACGCGGCGCGGGAGCTGGGCATCGCCCGGATCTTCGTGCTGACGTTCGAGACCGGCTTCTTCGGCTCGTTCGGTTTCCGCGAGATCGACGGCGCGCCCGTCCCGCAGCCGGTGTACGAGCAGCTCCTGCGCTCGTACGACGAGGGCGTGGCGGAGTTCCTGGACCTGGAACGGGTCAAGCCCAACACCCTGGGCAACACCCGCATGCTGCTGCGCCTCTGACCGTGCGCGGGCTGCCGTAGGGTGGGCGCCGTGAGTGCGCGTGTGGCCGCCATCGACTGCGGGACCAACTCGATCCGACTGCTGATCGCCGACCTGCCCGAGTCGTCGGCCGGGGAGGCGGCGCCGCTGCGCGACGTCAGCCGGCGGATGGAGATCGTCCGGCTGGGGCAGGGCGTCGACCAGACCGGCATGCTCGCGCCCGAGGCGATCGAGCGGACCCGGGTGGCGCTCGCCGACTACGCGGCGGAGATCGAGAAGTCCGGCGCCGAGCGGGTACGCATGTGCGCCACCTCGGCCTCCCGCGACGCCTCCAACGCCGCCGACTTCCGCGCCATGGTCGAGCGCACGCTCGGCGTACCGCCCGAGGTGGTGACCGGCGACGAGGAGGCACGCCTGTCGTTCACCGGCGCGGTGCGCGGCCTGCCCGCCGACGCCGAACCGCCGTACCTGGTGGTCGACATCGGCGGCGGTTCGACCGAGTTCGTCGTCGGCACCCGCGCCGACGGGGTGCGCGGCGCGATCTCGGTGGACATCGGCTGCGTCCGGATGACCGAACGGCACCTGCACGACGATCCGCCGACTGCGGCGCAGATCGCCGCCGCCGAGTCCGACATCGCCGCCGCCGTCGACCGCGCGCTCGCCGCCGTGCCCGGCCGCGAGGCTGCCACGCTGGTCGGGCTCGCCGGTTCGGTCACCACAGTGGTCGCCCTGGCGCAAGGGCTCCGGGAGTACGACCCGAGCCGCATCCACCACGCCCGCGTCTCGTACGAGCAGGTGGCCGAGGTGACAGCCGACCTGCTCGGCAAGAGCAGTGAGCAGCGGCTGGCGTACCCGGTGATGCACCCGGGGCGGGCCGACGTGATCGGCGCGGGCGCGCTGGTGCTGCGAGTGATCATGGAGCGGGCCGGGATGCCGTCCGTGGTCGCCTCCGAGCACGACATCCTCGACGGCATCGCTTGGAGCCTCGCCTAGCCCGCTCGCTCTTTCGCCGCCGCACCTTCAGGCGGTGATCAAGGAGTTCGTGTCCGATCGGGGCGCCTCAGAGGACGCCAACTCCTTGGTCAACAAGGAGGGCCGGGCGTCAGTCAGTCGCAAGGTCGGGGCGGTGTTCCCTGATCCACTTCTCGACGTCGGACTTCCGCCAGACCTTGCCCATCGCCAGCACGGCGATCGGCTCCGGGAAGTTGCGTTGGTTGGCGATCACGGATGCGCGCTGACGCGACACGTTGCCGAGCATCGCCCGGATCTCCGACACGCCCACCAGCTCCACACGTTGACGATGGCAGTGTCGGCGTCGCCGAACAGCGACAACTACGGAGGCTATTGACGTTGACAACAGGAGGCGACACGATCGGGGGATGACCGTGAGGAACTGTTCTCCCGTACCCGATCGCAGTCGCCGTGTCGTGCGGCCGCACGTGCCGATGCGGCCCCTCTGGTTGTGCCGGGTGTGCGCGGCCCCCTGGCCGTGCCAGCCGGCCCGCCTGTTGCTGCTGCTGGACTACCGGCGCGACCGCGTCGCCCTGTCGATCCACATGGCGGGCTGCCTGTTCGACGCCACCGCCGACCTGATGGCCGCCAACCCGAACCCGGCCGACCTGTTCGACCGTTTCATCGGGTGGACCGCCCGTCCTTCCTCCCGGTGAACAAGGCCGGGCAAAGTGCTGTGTGATTGACGGTAGTGTGGAATGCGCACTAGTGTGCGGAGCGTGGATACCACGCAGCTCCTCAAGGGCGTGCTCGACCTGGCGGTGCTCGCCGTGCTCAAGGACGAGGACGGATACGGCTACGACATCCTGCGGCGGCTGCGTGAGGCCGGCCTCACCGAGGTCGGCGACGCCTCGGTCTACGGCACGCTGCGCCGGCTGTTCGCCGCAGGCCTGCTCACCACGTACGTGGTGCCGAGCGAGTCCGGGCCGCACCGCAAGTACTACTCGCTGAACGCGGCCGGGCGTGACCAGCTCACCCGCTCCGGCAAGACCTGGCGCTCGTTCGCCACCACCATGGACGCACTGCTCGACGATCGGGGGATGGCGGCATGACCGTCACTGGGCAGGAGATCACGGACTACGTCGACCGGGTACGCGCGGCGCTCGCCGACCTGCCGCCGGCGGTCCGCGACGAGCTGACCGAGGACCTGCCGGAACACCTCGCCGAGGTGGCCGCGGAGGGCGAGGGCGCGCTCGTGGACCGGCTGGGCACCCCCGAGGCGTACGCGGCCGAACTTCGCGCCGCCGCCGGCGCCGGGGAGGGGCGGCGACCGGCGCGCTTCCACCGCCTGGCCGAGGCGCGGGATCAGGCGGCCACGCAGATACGTCTGCTGGATCGTCAGCTCGGCCCGGTGCTCGGGCACGAGACGGTGAGCGACTTCCTGCGCCCGCTGCGCCCGGCCTGGTGGCTGGTGCGTGGCTGGCTGGCCGCGCTGCTGATCAGCGTCATGGTGGACGGTGGCCGGCCCGGTCTGCTGCCCCGGCCGAACGACAACGCGTCGGCCGGCCTGCTGCTGCTCATCGGCGCGGTGGTCGCGTCACTGTGGCTCGGCCGCCGTTCCGCGGGCTTCACCGGCTGGCCGCGCCGCCTGCACCGGCTGGGTACGGCCGCGCTGCTGCTCTTCGGCTTCGCGGTGCTCGTCGATGTGGACCGGAACGCCAGCTCCGACGTCTACAGCGGCTACGAGCAGACGTCGGTGGACCGGCGGTACGACCGGATCGAGGACGTCTTCGTCTACGACCAGCAGGGGCGGTTGATCCGCGACGCGCAGCTGTTCGACCAGAACGGCGTGCCGATCCGGCTCGGCTGGCCGAACTGCCTGGACTCGTCCGGCGCCGTGCCCGCGCCCCGCAACGCCTACCCGTACTGCCCGGAGCTGGCACCGTTCGGCGCACCGGCCTCGCCGTCGATCGCCCCGCCCGCACCCGCGCCCACAGGCAGCGCCACCCCGACCGCGCCCGCCACGCCCGCGCCCAGCACCAGCGCTTCCCCGGAACCCACGTCAACGCGCTAGAACACGCTCGATCCCGCGAGATCTTGGTACGAAACGGCCCTCATAGGGGCCGGAATCCTCCAAGATCTCGCGGGATCCGCTGTCAGGCGATGGCGGCGATGTCACCGTCGTCGAAGTAGATCGCCTGGTGGAGCCGGCCACCCAGCGCCGCGGCGAACCGGGCCACCACTTCCTGTCCGGAGATCTTTCCCTGCTCGATCTGGGAGACCCGTCCCTTGGTGACGCCCATCCGGTCGGCGACCTGCTGCTGGGTCAGGCCGCGCGCTCGCCGTACCTCCGCGAGGCGGTGACCGATGACCTCGGCGAGGAGTTCCTGCTTACCCGCGTCGACCGCATCTTCCCCGCCGACCCGGGCGACGTGGTCGGCGCGGATGTCCTGCCACCGGGAGTAGTCGCTCATGCCTTCCCCTCCTCTCGTGCCCGGTCCTTGAGGTAGAGCTCGTAGCGGTGCTCGGCGACGGGAATGGCCTCCTGATACCACGTCTTCCACCGGCCGGACTTGTCGCCGGCGACCAGGAGGATGCTCGAGCGCCACGGGTCGAACGCGAAAAGGATACGCACGGTGCCCGGCCGGAGCTCCTTCAAGTTCGCCATCGACGAACCGTGGATGGTGTCGACAAGGGGTCGTCCGAGTCCTGGTCCGTGCTCGGCCAGGAGGTCGATCGCCTGCACCACTCGCGCATGGGCGGACGCGTCGAGAGTGTCGAGCCACTGCCGCACCTCGTCGACCAGGTAGACGTCCCAGTCTCCAGCCACCACGGGGCTAGTTTAGCAATCGCTATACCCAGCGTGTGTGCCTGTCCGGCGGTTCAACAGGAGGTGAATGCCACTGTTGTTCCGTCTTCCCCGCGCCGGTGACCGCGTGGCACGCTACCGGCACGTATCAGCCAACTGGGCGACCAGCCAATGATGACTGACCGCTAGGAGGACGGGCCCATGGGCGAGATGGTGAGCTTCACCGGCAACGGGGGGACGAGCGAGGGGTATCTCGCGATACCCTCCGGCGGTGCGGCCAGCCCGGCGGTCATCGTCATCCAGGACTGGTGGGGACTGGTGCCCCACGTCCGGGCCGTGGTGGACCGCTTCGCCGAGGCCGGCTTCGTCGCCCTCGCGCCCGACTTCCGGCACGGCGGGCCGGCCGTGAAGCCGACCGAGCCGCGGCTGATGCTGAACAGCTCCCAGATGGACGAGGCGGCCAGCGACATCGCCGCCGCCGCCGAATACCTGGCGAGCCGGTCCGAGGTCGCCGGCAAGGTGGGCTGCGCCGGGTTCTGCGCGGGTGCAAGCCTGGCGCTGTGGTCCGGCACGTTCTCCGAGCGCATCGTGGCGACCGCCGGGTTCTACCCGCGCCTGCCCTGGGAGGGCATGGCCACTGGCGCGGCGGACAACGCCGACCGCACCGACTGGGCCGGCTACGCCGGGAAGGCCGCGCTCATCCACTGCTCCGAGGCGGACGGCCTGTCGGCCGCCGACGGGGTGCAGAGCGTACGCCGGTCCATCGAGTCCGCCGGTGGCACCTGCCAGACGTTCGACTACCCGGGCACCGCGCACGCGTTCTTCAACGAGGACCGGCCCGAGCACTTCGACCAGCGGGCGGCCGCCACCGCCTGGGCCCGCACGCTGGAACTGTTCCGGGCGAAGCTTGGCTGAGTCGCGTACCCCGCAGGACGTGGTCGCCCGCGCCGCGCGGGCGGCCGACCTGGCCGACCTCGACGGCGCGGTCAGCGACTGCTTCGCCTGCCCGCGCCTGGTGGCCTGGCGGGAGGAGGTCGCCCGGGTCAAGCGGGCCGCGTTCCGCGACCAGGACTACTGGGGACGGCCGGTGCCCGGCCTCGGGCCGGCGGACGCCCGCATCGCGATCCTCGGCCTGGCGCCGGCCGCGCACGGCGGCAACCGCACGGGCCGGATCTTCACCGGGGACCGGTCCGGTGACGTGCTGTTCGCCGCGCTGCACCGCGCCGGGCTGGCCAACCAGCCGACGAGCGTGTCCGCGGACGACGGCCTGACGCTGCGCGACACCCGCATCTTCGCGGCTGTGCGGTGCGCGCCGCCGGACAACAAACCCACTCCCGACGAGCGGGACACCTGCGCGCCGTGGCTGCACCGCGAGGTCGAGTTGATCCGGCCCACGCTGCGCGTCGTGGTCGCGCTGGGCGCGTTCGCGTGGGCCGCGTGGTGGCCGGTGCTACGCCAGGTGTACGGGCAGCGACCGCCCACACCGCGACCGGTGTTCGGTCATGGGGCACACTGGTCCGGCGAGTCGGTGCCGGCGTTGCTGGGCTGCTATCACGTCAGCCAGCAGAACACGTTCACCGGCCGGCTCACACCGGCGATGCTGGACGACGTGTTCACCCGGGCGAAGGACCTGGCCGGGGTGGACTGAGGAACACCTGAGGCGGTGGGATGGATTTCGGCGTACTGCGCAGGTGGTGGCCGGTCGCCGCGGTGACGGTGCTGCTCGCGCTCGCCGCGTTCGCCGCCGGTCACTCCGCCATCGGGGCCAGCCGGATCCCGCCCGCCGCCGACACCATCCCGTACGTGCCGGACTACCCGTCGCCCGAGGCGGTGCCGTCGATCCCCGTCGAGCCCCGGGACGTGGGCGAGTCCACCTCGGGCGGTGTGCCCGGCTGGCTGGCCACCGCCGCCGTGGTGTTGCTGTCCGCGGCGGTGCTGGCCGCCGTCGGGTACGTCCTGTGGAACGTGCTGCGGGGCGCGCTGCGGCGCACCACTCGCGCGGTGCCGGTGCGGCGCACCAGGCGTACCGCCGAGGGGACCGCCCGCGAGGTGGTGGCCGCGCTCGACGCCGGACTCGTCGAACTGGACGACCGCTCCACCGACCCGCGGACCGCTGTGATCGCCTGCTGGGTACGCCTGGAGGAGGCCGCCGAGGACGCGGGTGTGCCCCGGCACACCGGTGACACCCCGACCGACCTGGTGGGCCGGCTGCTGCGCGGCGACCCGGCGGCCGGCATCCCGGCGATCGCCAGCGCCGACGTGCTCGACGGTTTCGCGCACGTCTACCGGGAGGCCCGGTACGCCACGCACCCGGTCGACGAGCACACCCGGGACCAGGCCCGCGCCGCGTTGCGCCGGTTGCGCGGCGAGCTGACCAGCCTGGCGGGGGAGGTGTCGTGAGCACCAGCATCGACGACCTGCTGTCGTTCGGCGAGGAGCCCGCCGGGGAGGACGTCCGGCCCACGGGCGGCGGCCGGGCGCGCCTGCTGCTGCGGACCGCCGCGGTCACCGCCGCCGTCGTCGTGGTGGTCGTGGTCGGGCTGCGCGCGGTCGGCCTGAAGGTGCCGATCTGGATCATCGTGGCGGGGGTGCTCGCCGTGCTCGCCGTACGCCGGGTCACCACCGCGCTGTCACCCCCGCCGCCGCCCCGCGCGGGTGCCCGGACGCCCGCCGGTGAGGAGCCCGGCACCTGGAACTGGTCCGCGCGGGACGCACTGCGCACCGCGATCAACGGCTGGGAGCGCCCGCTGGACTGGTGCGCCGGCAACCAGGAGCGGTTCACCGAGCGCATCCTGCCCCGCCTCGGCGAGCTGGCCGACGAACGGCTGCGCCAGCGCCACGGCGTCACCCGTGAGTCCGACCCGGCCCGCGCCCGGGCGGTGCTCGGCGAGCCACTGTGGACGTTCCTCGCCACCCCCGCCCGCCGCCCTCCGTCGCCGCGCGACCTCGCGGCGATCGTCGCCGAACTGGAGAAGATTTGATGAACGACGTGGACCGGAGCATGGCCCCCGCCGAGGTGGGCCGGCTCGCCCGGGCCGTCCTGGAGGCGGTCGGCACCGTCGTGGTCGGCAAGCGGGACGCGCTGGAGCTGGTGCTGGCCGGCATCCTCGCCGGTGGTCACGTGCTGCTGGAGGATCTGCCCGGCCTGGGCAAGACGCTCACCGCGCGCTGTTTCGCGCAGGCGCTCGGACTGGACTTCCGGCGGCTCCAGTTCACCCCGGACCTGCTGCCCGCCGATGTGACCGGCTCGTTCCTCTACGACCAGAGCAGCGGTGACTTCGCCTTCCGGGCCGGCCCGGTGTTCACCAACCTGCTGCTCGCCGACGAGATCAACCGGACGCCGCCGAAGACGCAGTCGGCGCTGCTGGAGGCCATGCAGGAGAAGCAGGTATCGGTCGAGGGCGTGACCTACCGCCTGGACGAGCCGTTCCACGTGCTCGCCACCGCCAACCCCATCGAGTACGAGGGCACGTACCCGCTGCCGGAGGCGCAGCTCGACCGGTTCCTGCTGCGGGTGTCGTTCGGCTACCCCACCCACGACGAGGAGTGGGACGTGCTGCGGCGCCGGATCGCCCGCCGCCGCGAGGAGGCGGAGATCAAGCCGGTGGTGGACGCCGCCACGCTGCGCGCCATGCAGGCCGCGCTGGAGGACGTGGTGGTCGAGGACTCGATCGGCCGGTACATCGTGGCGCTCACCGCTGCCACCCGGGAGCACCCGTCGGTGCTGGTCGGCGCGTCCCCGCGCGGCTCGCTGGCGCTGCTGCTGCTGTCCCGGGTGCGGGCGGTGCTCGCCAACCGGGACTACGTGGTGCCGGAGGACGTCAAGGCGGTGGCGGCGCCCGCGCTGGCGCACCGGATCACGCTGCGGCCGGAGATGTGGCTGCGCCGCGTCGACCCGTCGTTCGTGGTCGGCGAGGTGCTGGAGTCCACGCCCGCCCCGGCGAGCGGCGCGCTGCCCAGCTACGCCGCCGGACGCTGATGGACCGGGCCGACGCGGCAGGCGGCTGGGCGCCCACGTGGGCGCTCGGCCGGGCCGTGCTGCTCACCGGTGTGCTGCTCGTCGCCGCCGTCCTGCTCGGCCGCATCGACCTGGTGGTGCTCGCCACGCCGTTCGCGCTCGGGACCGCGTACGCGCTGCGCCGCCGCCCCGCCGCGCTGCCCGAGCTGGAACTCGGCGTCGGGGACACCCACCTGGTCGAGGGCGCGCCGCTGGCCGCCACCGTCGCGGTGGCCAACCCCGACCTGGTCGGGTACGACCTAGCGGTGGTCCGGACCCGGATGTCGCGCTGGCTGCGGGTCGAGCAGGTCGGCTTCGGCGGCACCGGGCTGGACGTGAGCCGCTCCGGCGGGGCGGACCGCCCGTTCGTCACCTCCGTACCCCGGGGCAGCGCTGTCGACCTGAAGCTGACCGGCACCGCCCTGCGGTGGGGGCGGCACCCGATCGGGCCGGCCGGGGTGCGGGTCGCCGCCGCCGACGGGCTGCTGGTCTCCCGCGCGGTGATCACCGACCCGATCCGGGCCCGGGTCTATCCGCGTACCGAGCCGTTCGACGCGGTCGAGGCGATGCCGCGGGCCGCCGGGCTGGTCGGCGCGCACCGCTCGCGGCGGCCGGGCGAGGGCGGTGAACTGGCCGGGGTACGCGTCTTCGCGCCCGGCGACCGGCTGCGCCGGATCGACTGGCGGGTGTCGCTGCGGGCCCGCCAGCTGCACGTCGCGTCGACGCTCTCGGACCGGGACGCCGAGGTGGTGGTGCTGCTGGACGTGCTGGCCGAGGCGGGCCGCTCCGGTGGCGTGAACGGGACCGCGTCGGTGCTGGACACCACCGTGCGGGCCGCCGCCGCGATCGCCGAGCACTACCTGCACCGCGGCGACCGGGTGTCGATGCTGGAGTACGGGCCGGCCGCTCGCCGGCTGCGTCCGGCCACCGGGCGGCGGCAGTACCTGACAGTGCTGGAGTGGCTGCTCGACGTGCAGGCCGAGTCGTCCCCGCACGAGCCGTACGACCAGGTCTTCGGCCCGCAGGTGCTCTCCTCGGACGCGCTCGTGGTGGTGCTCACCCCGCTGCTCGACGAGCGGTCCGCGCAGATGCTGGCTCGGCTGGCCCGGGGCGGGCGGTTCGTGGTGGCGGTGGACACGTTGCCGGCCGAGCTGCCGGTGCCGAAGGAGCGGGGCTGGGCCGAGGTCGCGTACCGGCTGTGGCGGCTGGACCGGGACACGATGATCGGCCAGCTCCGCGAGCACGGGGTGCCGGTGGTGCGCTGGGCGGGCGCGGGCAGCCTGGACGAGGTGCTGCGCGACGTGGCCCGGCTGGCGACCGCCCCGAAGGCGGGGCTGCGATGAGCACGGGGAGCGCAGTCGCGAACGGAAGGGCGGCCCGGTGAACGCGGTTGTGGAGCGGGTGCGGGCGCTGCGGTTCGCCGCCGCCCGGGTCAGCCCGCTGCCGCTGCTCGTACGCGGCGGCATCTTCCTCACCGTGCTGGCCGGCTTCCTGCTCGCGTACCCGGTGCAGGCCCTCACCGCGCGCTCGCTGCTGGCCATGACGGTGGCCGCGGTGCTCCCGGCGGCCGGGCCGCGCCGGATCTGGCCGACGTTCACCGCGCTGGTGACAGTCGGCGGCTGGCTGCTGGCCACGCTCGGCTTCGACCGGCCACCGGCGCTGTGGCGGCTGCTCGCCGTGGCGACGCTGCTCTACCTGGCGCACTCGCTCTGCGCGCTCGCCGCGCTGCTGCCCTACGACGGGCTGATCGACCCGGACGTGGTGCTGCGGTGGCTGGGCCGGGTGGGTGGCGTGGTGCTCGCCAGTGCCGTGCTCGGCGTGGTGCTGGCGTGGCTCGGGGGAGTGGGCGGCACCGACGGCTCGCAGGCCGCGACTGTGGTGGGACTGCTGGTGGCGGTGGGTCTGAGCGCCCTGCTGGGCTGGCTGCTCCGGCGCAGGTGACGCACCGTTCCGGGGACGTTGCGCAGGTCACACGGGTTGTGCTCCGTCACAGAAGGGGGTCTCGCGCGGGATTACCCGAAGCACCCGGGGAAAGATAGATGACGTGAACCCGAAGCGGATCCTTGTCGTGGGTGCCGGTCACGTGGGCCTGTACGCCGCTCTGCGCCTGTCCAAGAAGCTGAGCAGGCGTGAGGCCGAGGTCATCGTCGTCGACCCGCAGCCGCACATGACGTACCAGCCGTTCCTCCCGGAGGCATCGGCGGGCAACATCTCCCCTCGGCACGCCGTGGTGCCGCTGCGGCGGGAGTTGCGCAAGTGCACCGTGGTGGCGGGCACCGTCACCCGGATCGACCACGACCGCATGACCGCCGTGGTGCAGCCGATCAGCGGCCCGGCCCGGGAGATCCAGTACGACCACGTGGTCGTCGCCCCCGGCTCGGTCTCCCGCACCCTGCCGATCCCCGGCCTGCACGAGAACGGCATCGGGTTCAAGACCATCGGCGAGGCCATCTTCCTGCGCAACCACGTGCTGGACCGGCTCGACGTGGCGGCCTCCACCACCGACCCGGCGGTCCGCAGCCGCGCGCTGACGTTCGTCTTCGTGGGCGGCGGCTACGCCGGTATCGAGGCGCTCGCCGAGATGGAGGACATGGCCCGGGACGCGCTGCGCTACTACCCGGAGCTGAAGCCGGAGGACATGCGCTGGGTGCTCGTCGAGGCGACCCAGCGGGTGCTGCCCGAGGTCGACCGGGACATGGGCGCCTACACGGTGCAGCAGCTGATGAAGCGGGACATGGACATCCGCCTGGACACCCGGCTGGAGTCCTGCGTCGACGGCGTGGTGAAGCTCTCCGACGGCGACAGCTTCCCGTCCGACACCATCGTCTGGACCGCCGGCGTGAAGCCGTCGCCGATGCTCGACGCGACGGACTTCCCGCGTGACGAGCGCCGCCGGGTCACCTGCCGGCCGACGCTGCAGATCGTGGACGGCGACCGGGTGGTCGAGGGCGCGTGGAGCGCCGGTGACTGCGCCGCCGTACCGGACCTGACCAAGGAGCCGGGTAACTTCTGCTCCCCGAGCGCCCAGCACGCGGTGCGGCAGGCGGCGCGGATGGCCGACAACATCGCCAACGTGATCCGCGGGCGCGAGCCGGTCGACTACAAGCACAAGCACGCCGGCAGCGTGGCGAGCCTCGGGCTGCACAAGGGCGTGGCGCAGGTCTACGGCATCAAGATGACCGGCTGGCCGGCGTGGTTCATGCACCGGACGTACCACATGTCGCGGATCCCCTCGTTCAACCGCAAGGTGCGCGTGGTGGTCGACTGGACGCTGGCGTTCTTCCTCAAGCGTGAGGTGGTCGCGCTGGGCCAGCTGCACGACCCGCGCGAGGAGTTCGCCGAGGCGTCGGCCCCGCCGGTCGCCGCGCGCGTCTGACGCGTTTCGCGTAAGGGCCCTTCCCGTACGGGAGGGGCCTTTTCGCCGTGTCCGGCGGCGGAACCGGTGTCCGGCGCCTCAGAACCGCCAGGTCCAGGCGTCGGCGAGCCGCACCCCCGGCCGCCCGTAGAGCTGCTCCAGGGTGCGCCGCAGCATCTCCGCGTGCGGCGTGTCGTCGGTCACCGCCATGCACGAGGCGCGCCAGAACTCGACGTCCCGGGCGGCCTGGCGGCGTTGCCGGTCACCGATCGCGGGTGCCACGCCGCGGCGGGCCACGTCGGCGAGCAGCGCCGAGGTGGGACGCTGCCAGGTGCCCATGGTGGCCGAGCCGTGCGGGCCGTACGGGCCGATGAAGAAGCCCTCCGGCATGGCGAACGCGACGCCGGTGGCGGTGGCCCAGCGCATGGGCCAGGGATCCTGCGGGGTGGCGGTGGGCACCGGTACCAGTACCCCGCCGGGGCGTACGCACCGCTGCCAGTGGCCGCCGGTGACGAACTCGGGCAGCGGCGGCCGGTCCATCGTGGGCAGCGGTGTGGGGAAGACGCTGAGCAGCGCCGCGCCGACCGCGAACGGGACGACCCGGCGGGCCCGGCCGGGTTCGGCGAGCGCCCGGTGCACGGCGAGCGTGAGCACTGTGCCGACGAGCGGCAGCACCGCCAGCGCGAAACGCGTCGGCAGCGCGCCGTCCACCACCGGGAGCCCGGCCAGCAGCGCGTACGGACCGGGGATCCCGGTCCGCTCACCGCCGGCCACCACCTCCGGGCCGAGCGCGAGTGCGGCCATCGTCAGCGCGGCGGCCACGACCGCCACCACCGGGGCGCGCCGGCCCAGCCGGACCGCGCAGGCGGCGGCTACCAGCAGCAGCGGCCAGCCCAGGAACGTGGTGAACTCGGACGGACCGGTGGTGAGCCGTACCGCCTCCGGGCTGCCGAACACCGTCAGCGCGGACAGGCGGGTCCAGGCGATCAGGTCGGCGGAGAAGTAGGCGGGTGGGAAGATGCCGTCCGCGACGCCCTGCGGGCCGGCGAACTGCACCCACAGCGGGTACGCCAGCACCGGCAGCGCCAGCCCGGCGGCGACGAGCAGACCACCGGCGAACCCGGAACCGGCCCGGCGCAGCAGGCCCCGGTCGGCCAGCCCGTACGCGACGGCGGTCACCGCCAGGGTGAGCGCGGCGAGGAACAACACCTCCTCGCCGACGAATACCTGCACGGTGACGACCGCGGCGAGCCCGGCCGCGGAGGAGGCCGTCCGGCGGCGGTCCGGGCCGTCCGGCCGACTCGCCGGGTCGGCGGCGCGCAGCAGCCGGAGCACGAGCCAGACCAGCACCGGGACCAGCCACTGCGCGGTCATGTGCAGGTGGCCGTTGCTCTGCGAGACCATGCCCGGCCCGAAGCCGCAGAGCGCCGCGCCGAGTACGGCAGCGAGCCGGCGGGCCCGCAGGACGCGGGTGAACAGCAGGTACCAGGCGAGCGCCGTACCGGCCATGTTCGCGGCGACGAGCAGGGCGAACGTCACGGGCGCCCCGAACGCCAGCGTGACCGGGGCGAGCAGCACACCGAGCGCCACGATCGACGTGTTGGCCATCAGGTTGACCCCGTCCGGCGCGTTCAGCCGGCCGGTGACCAGGCTCAGCTCGCCCCGCAGGGCACGCGCGTCCAGCGCCAGGAACCACTCGTACAGCGTCTGGTCGGCCGGGTTGAGGGCGAGTGCGCGCGTGCCCGGCGCCGGCCAGAGGCCGTGGGTGAGCCAGGCGGCGAGCGCGACGAACGCCAGCCCGGCGAGCAGGTCCGCGCGGTGCCGCCGGACGGCGGCCGTCACCCGCCGCGTGACCGCCGCCGGGCGGGCCGCCCGGGCGTGATCGGGCCCGGGTGCCGTGCGGGCGGCGCTGGTCACGGCCTCGACCATAACGGCCGCACCCGTCGGGGTACGCCGCGTCGCGGCCGAGCCGCTACGGTGAGATCTGCACCGCCGCGTGTCGACGCGCCGGTGTCACCCGCCCGGGTGGTGGAACGGCAGACACGGCCGCCTTAAAAGCGGCTGCCGCAAGGCGTGCGGGTTCGACCCCCGCCCCGGGCACGTGAACTCTCAGCTTTCCCACAGCTAGCCGTAGCACGCGCGATTGCGGCCACGTCTACCCTGGAGTAGCACGTCTACGTGCGATCGACCCCCTGAGGGAGGCCTGAGAAGTGAAGACCTCGAACCCGGTGCTCGCCCGGCTCGGCCAGGCGGCAGAGCGTGAGCGGGCGGCCGGGTACGCCCAGCCCGGGCCGTACGGTCAGCCCGGATACCCCCAGCAGTACCCGCAGCAGCAGTACCCCCAGCAGCCCTACGCCCAGCCCTACCCGGGCGGCTACGGCCAGCCGGTGGCCCCGCCCACCGTGACCCCGATGACCCTCGACGACGTGGTCGTCAAGACGGTCCTCATGCTCGCCATCCTCGGCGCCTCGGCCGCGGCGGCCTGGGTGCTCGTGCCGGACTCGCTCGTCGGCGTCGCGTGGATCGGCGCCGCGGTCGTCGGCCTGGTGCTCGGCCTGATCATCTCGTTCTCGCGGATGGCCAACCCGGCGCTCGTCGTGGCGTACTCGGTCATCGAGGGCGTCTTCGTCGGCATGGTCAGCAAGGCGTTCGAGTCGCTCTACGACGGCATCGTGCTCCAGGCGGTCGTGGCCACGTTCGGCGTGTTCTTCCTGATGGCGATGATCTACAAGGCGCGGATCATCCGGGCCACGCCGAAGTTCGCCCGGATCATGGTGGCGATCATGGCCGGCCTGTTCGGCGTGATGCTGGTCAACCTGGTGCTGGCGCTGTTCGGCGTGAACACGCACCTGCGTGACGGCAGCCCGCTCGCGATCGGCTTCAGCCTGGTCTGCATCGTGGTGGCGTCGCTGAGCTTCGTGCTCAACTTCGCCGACATCGAGGAGGGGGTCCGGATGGGCCTCCCGCAGCGCTACTCCTGGACCGCCGCCTTCGGCATCGTGGTCGGCCTGGTCTGGCTCTACATCGAGATCCTGCGGCTGCTCAGCTACTTCCAGGGCGACGACTGACATCACGCCCTCCCCGACGACGCCCGCCTGCCGCATCCGCGGCGGCGGGCGTCGCCGTTTCCCCGTCCCCGCCGGACCGCCCGGGGCAGAGTGGGATCCGGGTACGTGGGCGGGAGGTGGTCACGGTGCGCAGTGCCAACCCGGTGCTGGACCGGCTGGACGACGTCGGCCGCGCCGAGCGGCAGGTGCTCGGCGTCGGGACCGCCGACACGATGACGGTGGCCGACGTGATCAGCCGGACCGTGGGACTGCTGCTGATCACCGGCGTCACGGCGGCGGTGTCCTGGGTGGTGGTGCCGCAGGCCGCGTGGATCTCCACCGCGCTCGCCGGGAGCGCGCTGGCCAGCCTCGCCCTGGTGCTCGTCATCTCGCTGAAGCAGATCACCAGCCCGCCGATCATCGTCGGGTACGCGGTGCTCCAGGGCCTGCTGCTCGGGGTGGCCAGCCGCGCCTTCGAGATGGTCTACCCGGGCATCGTGGCGCAGGCGGTGATCGGCACGTTCGGCGTCTTCCTCGGCATGGCCGTGCTCTACCGGGCCCGGCTGGTACGCGCCACCCCGCGCCTGGCCCGGCTGGTCATCGGCACGCTCGTCGGGATCGTGGCGATCGGCCTGGTCAACCTGGTCGCGTACCTGTTCACCGGGCGGCAGGGGGTGGTCGTCTACAGCCTCAGCGACAGGGTGGGCTGGCTGCCGTACCTGTTCTCGGTGGTGGCGATCATCGCGGGCGCGCTCAGTTTCATCCTCGACTTCGACCTGGTCGAGCGGTCGGCCGCGAACCGGCTGCCCCGCCGCTACGCCTGGTACTGCGCCTTCGGTCTGCTGGTCGGGCTGATCTTCCTGTACTGGCAGATCCTCCGCCTGCTCAGCTACGTACGCCGCTGACGTCGGCTGAGCACGCTCCGGCCTGGTGTCGCCGTAGACTCGGCGGCGATGAGCGCAGCGGAACTGGACCGGGCGGTGACCCTGCTGGTCCGACAGGTCGGGCACTGGCAGCAGCCGCGCTGGTCGGCCAAGGCGGACGGCGGCAACGTGTCCCGCGCCGACCTGGTGCACAAGCTGGTCCAGGAGATCGCCAACCTGGCCGCCGACGCGGCCGGTGAGCCGCGCCGCGAGGTGCCCCGCCTCCCCAGCGACCTGGCGCTGCCCGACCAGCTCCGCGTGGTCACCGCCGACCTGACGCTCGCCGACCCGCCCGAGCCGGTGCTCACCGAGGCCACCGCCCAGGTAACCCGAACCCGCACCGCCCTCTGACCCCCGCCCTTAGTCGCGTTGATCATGAAGTTGGCGGCGACAAAACGGACGCGGATCCCCGTCAACTTCATGATCGACGGAGTGGGGGACGGGGAGAAGGAGGGTCGGTCAGGGCTTGAGCCAGCGGCGTACCTTGCGGTGTCTTGACCGGTCGCGGGCCCGCAGGACCGCCGGGCGGTCGTGTCCGGCGGTCTCGGCCTGCCTCGCGTGCAGCAGGCCGTAGGTGAACGTGTTCTCGCCGTCGGCGTACGCCTGGAGCGCCTGCCGTCGCAGCACCTCCCGCGTGACCACCGAGTCCTGGTGGGTGCCGAGCAGATCCTGGAGCGCCTTGAACCGCTCCACCAGGCGGGCGGCCCGCTTGCCGGCGGCCGGCTCGCGCACCTCCACCGCGTAGCGGGCGGCCTTGAGCTTCTTCCGTGCCTCGTGCAGCGCGGCGTCCCCGTCCGGCCCGGTGATGGCGAGCGCCCGGTCCAGCCGGGTGTCGGCGCGGCGCACCGCCTTGCGGATCCGGCGGTCCACCCAGCGCCGGCCGACGTCGGCGGGCGGGGCGTCGGCCAGCCGGTCGAGGCGGGTCAGCAGGGCGGGATAGCGGTCGGAGTCCAGCGCGGACCGCAGCGCTGTGGTCGCCTCGGCCAGGTCGGCGGCGAACCGTTCGCCGATCCGCGCCGCCACCGGGCCGAGCACCAGCTCGTCCGGCAGCTCGTGCACCGCCTCGGTGAGCCGGGCAGCCATCACCTGGGTGTCGCGGACCCGGCCCAGCTCGCCGCCGAGGCGGCGCAGCTCGGCCCGGACCGTCTCGCTCTCCCGGCGGTCCCACAACCCCCGGAAGGTACGCAGCGTCGCCCGCAACCGGCGGGTCGCGACGCGCATGTCGTGAACCGCGTCCTCGTTCCCCTGGTACGCGGCCGCGTGGTTGCCGACGATCGCGTCCCGCTGCACCCTGACGTACGCGAGGACCGGCGCTGCCGGTCCGTCCGGTTCCCGGTCGTCGAAGCCCTCGATCCGGCCGGCGACGGCCCGGTGCGACTTGCTGACCGTTACCTCGCGGGCGCCTGCCGCGCGCAGCTGCTCGCCGAGCGCGTCGAGCAGCTCCTCGTCGCCCTCGACCAGCTCGATCTCGATCTCGTGCCAGGTCCGCGCGGCGCCGTCCACCAGGTCCTCGGACCGGACGTCGTCCTCGGCCACCTCGGCAAGCACCCGGCCGTCCGCGCCCAGCAGCCGGTGTTCCCGGCGGCGGTTGACGACCCGGGCCGCCGGTGCCACAGGCCGGCCGCGCGACGCGCCCCGGATCAGCGCGACCAGCTCGGGCGGCGGGCCGTCGTCGGACGCCCCGGCCGGGAACTGGTGCTCGACCCGGGCGCCACCGACCGCGCCCACCTTGAGGTGCCAGCCCGCGTCGTGCCCACCGGTACGCCGGCGCAGCGCGTGCCCGCTGCGCAGCAGGAGCAGGTCGTCGGTGTCCCAGTAGACGGCGTCCAGATCCGAGACGGTGGCGTCGGACATGGTCACGACGCCACCGCACCCGGTCAGGTCGGGCAGCCGGAAACCCTCGTCGCCGGAGTACTTGCGCTCACGTTCCACGACGGTCGCCATGCGGCCTCCCGTACCCGGCCCGCGCACCGGCGAACCGGTCTCAGCTCAGTCGTTCGAGCACCATCGCCATGCCCTGGCCACCGCCGACGCACATGGTCTCCAGACCGATGGTCTTGTCGTGCCACTCCAGCGCGTTGAGCAGCGTGCCGGTGATCCGGGCACCGGTCATGCCGAACGGGTGACCGACGGCGATCGCGCCACCGGCGACGTTCAGCTTCTCCTCCGGGATGCCGAGCTGCCGGTACGAGGGGATCACCTGGGCGGCGAACGCCTCGTTGATCTCGACCAGGTCGACGTCGTCGATGGTCATGCCGGCCCGCTTGAGCGCCTGCTTCGACGCCTCGACCGGGCCCAGACCCATGATCTCGGGGGAGAGCGCGGTGACACCGGTGGAGACGATCCGGGCCAGCGGGGTGAGCCCCAGCTCGGACGCGCGCTGCGCGCTCATGATCACCACGGCGGCGGCGCCGTCGTTGAGCGGGCAGCAGTTGCCAGCGGTGATCCGGCCGTCCGGGCGGAACACCGGCTTCAGACCGGCCACCGCCTCCAGTGTCACACCGGCACGCGGGCCGTCGTCGGTGCTGACCACCGTGCCGTCCGGCGTGGTGACCGGGGTGATCTCACGGGCCCAGAAGCCGTCAGCGATCGCCTTCTCGGCGAGGTTCTGGCTGCGGACGCCGAACGCGTCCATGTCCTCGCGGGTCACGTCGTACGCCTGGGCCAGGTTCTCCGCGGTCTGCCCCATGGCGAGGTAGATGTCGGGGAGTTGCCCGGCCTCGCGCGGGTCGGTCCACACCTCGGAGCCGCCCTGGGCGCGGGCCGCGGAACGCTCCCGGGCCTCGGCGAAGCGCGGGTTCTCCCAGCCGCCGCCGACGAGGGCCTGCGCCTCCGGCGGCAGCGTGTCCGAGTTGCCCCGCGCGTACCGGGAGACCATCTCCACACCGGCGGAGATGAACACGTCACCCTCACCGGCCCGGATCGCGTGCATCGCCATCCGGGTGGTCTGGAGCGAGGACGCGCAGTAGCGGGTCAGCGTGGCGCCGGGCAGGCCGTCCAGGCCCATCAGGGTGGCGACCACCCGGGCCATGTTGAAGCCCTGCTCGCCGCCGGGCAGACCGCACCCGAGGTAGAGGTCGTCGATGGTGGTGGGATCGAGCGCCGGGACCTTGTCGAGGGCGGCCTGGACGATGGTGGCGGCGAGGTCGTCCGGGCGGACCTCGCGGAGGGAACCCTTGAACGCGCGGCCGATGGGGGACCGGGCGGTGGCGACGATGACGGCGTCGCGGGGCGACTCAATCGGCATGAACCAACGTTAACGCGCGAGTAACATGCCCGGGAAGCCGCGAGGCGGGCGGGAAATGTCACCCCGTGGGCGGTCGCCGGTGGTGCCGGAACGCGACGGCCGCCGCGGCCTCGACCGCCGGGAGCAGGGCGTGCGCCCAGACCCGGTACCCGTCGGCCGACGGGTGGAAGCCGTCGTGGCAGAGCGTGCCCGCGTCCGCGCGGAACACCGGACCGGTCTCGGTGCCCAGGTCGACGACGGTTCCGCCGGCGTTCAGCACGGCCGCGGTCTGTGCCCGCGCCATCCGCCGCCCGGACCAGCCGAGCACCTGACGCAACGGTGCGGCGACCGCGCGTACCGCCCCGAGATCGGGGCACGTGCCCACCACCACCTCGACGTGCGCCTCCCTCAGACGGCGTACCGCCGAGCCGAGATAGGCCGCCGCGTCGCCGGGCCGGGACATCGCGGTGGCGTCGTTCGCCCCGATCAGCACCACAGCCACGTCCGGCCGCTCACCGAGCAGCGCCCGGGCCACCTGGGTGGCCAGGTCGGTGGCGCGCGAGCCGGAGACCCCCACGCTGGACAGCTGCACCCGGCGGCCGGTCGGTCCCTCGGCGAGCAGGTTGGCGAGCTGACCGCCGATGGTGTCCTCGAACCGGTCGACGCCCACGCCGAGCGCCGACGAGTCACCCAGCAGCACCAGCCGCAGCGGCGGCGCGTCGGCGCGACCGACCGTCGCGCGCAGCACCAGACCCAGCTCGGGCTGGGCGTACTCGCGGGTGCGGGCGGCGATGGCCTGGCCGGCGAGGACCGCCGCGCCGCCCACCGTCCCGGCCAGCAGCGACAGGGCCGCGGCCCGGCCCCACCGGGCCACCTCGTTCCGCTCGCTCATGACGTCACTCCGCTTCGCTCCGTGCCGCCATGAGGCACCTTCGCGCTGAGCCGGCCGATTCGCTCGCTGCGCTCGCTCATGACGTCACTCCGCTTCGCTCCGTGCCGCCATGAGGCACCTTCGCGCTGAGCCGGCCGATTCGCTCGCTGCGCTCGCTCATGCCGTTCCCTCCAGCGTTGCCGAGTCGGCGGCGCTGCCGGTCGGTGGCACCGCGCCGACGCCGAAGAAGGCCCGCCGGCGAAGCTGCGCCCACCGCCCGCCCGGTCCGCGGTCGCGACCCCGGAGCTGGGCGCCGCTGACCTCCGTGCCGGCGTGCCGGGCCGCCTGGTGGGCGGCCTCCGGGAGCGACCGTACGCCTTCCACGCCGGGCAGGACAGGCCTGCGTTCCGGGACCGCGCCCAACGCGGACAGCACGGTGGGCAGCAACGCCGCCGCGGCTATCGCGTACCCCTCGGCGGAGGGGTGGAACCGGTCCCAGGCGAACATCCGCCCGGGCTCGGCGGCGAACCGCGGCCCGAGCATGTCGCCGAGCGAGACGGCACGGCCGCCGGCCTCGACCACGCCCACCGTCTGCGCGGCGGCGAGCTGGCGGCTCCAGCGCCGGGCCAGCCAGCGCAGCGGCGGCTGGATCGGCCGGATGGTGCCCAGGTCGGGGCAGGTGCCGACGACCACCTCGCAGCCGGCCGCCCGGAGCGTACGGACCGCGTCGACCAGGTAGCGCACCGCTACCGAGAACGGTGAGCGGTTGGTGACGTCGTTGCCGCCGACCAGGATCACGGCCACGTCCGGCTCGACCTCCAGGGCGGATTCGACCTGCGGCTTCAGCCCTGAGGACAGCGCACCGACCACGGCGAACCGGTGCAGCCGGACCGGCCGGTGCAGGCGGCGGGACAGCCCGGTGGCCAGCAGCGAGCCCGGTGTCTCCCGGCGCCTGTGCACGCCGTACCCGGCCGCTGAGGAGTCGCCCAGGATGACCATGGTGATCGGCGGGCCGGGCAGTCTCGCGCCGTACACACCGTCGCAGCGCGGCGGCGGGGCCTGCGCCATCGGGATGGTGCGGCGGGCCTGCCGGGCCTGGCCGAGCAGCACCCCGCCGGTGGCGGCGGTGGCCGCCACCGTGGCGCCCGTGCCGATCGCCGCGAGGCGGGCGATCTGCCGGGCGCGCTGCCGGCGGACCGGCGCGACGGAACCAGCGTCCCCCATGAACCGACAGTATCGCGCCGGTACGACCACTGCTGTCCTTGATCGGATGGCTGGGCGGTGCCCGGATCGGGTACCGATGGGTGCAGCGGACGCGGGCTTGCCACCGGGCCGCACCATGGTCGGGCGGAGAGGGGCGAAATCATGGGGAAGACGTTGAAGCGCAGTGCCGCGTTCGCGGCGCTGGCCCGGGCGCTGGCGGCGGGCACGCGGGGCGGGCCGTCGCTCGGGGCACGGCTGGCGGCGCTGCCGCGGATGATCCGCGCGACCACCAGGGGCGAGTACGACGGTGGCCTGCGCCTGGCGCTGATGGCCGGGGCGACGGCGTACATCGTCTCCCCGATCGACCTGCTCCCGGAGATCCCGCTGGCGATCTTCGGGCTGGCCGACGACGCGGTCATGGTCACCTGGCTGGCGGGCAGTGTGCTCGCCGAGACCGAGCGGTTCCTGGAGTGGGAGGCACGTCGCAGCTCCGTCATCCCCGGGCATGTGGTGCCCTGACGGCACGTACGCTGGTCGGCGAACTGACGGCTGACCGACCGCCCCACGACGGCGGCGCGACGAAGGGCACAACGAGGTGCAGTACTACGACAACGTCGTCGAGCTGATCGGCAACACCCCGCTGGTACGCCTGCGCAACGTCACCGAGGGCATTCAGGCCACCGTGCTGGCGAAGGTGGAGTATGTGAACCCGGGCGGCTCGGTCAAGGACCGGATCGCGATGCGCATGGTGGAGGACGCCGAGAAGGCGGGCATCCTGCGGCCGGGCGGCACGATCGTGGAGCCGACCAGCGGCAACACGGGCGTCGGGCTGGCCCTGGTGGCCCAGCTCAAGGGCTACCGCTGCGTCTTCGTCTGCCCCGACAAGGTCAGCCAGGACAAGCAGGACGTGCTGCGCGCGTACGGCGCCGAGGTGGTGGTCTGCCCGACCGCCGTCGCGCCGGAGGACCCGCGCTCCTACTACAACGTCTCCGACCGGCTGGCCCGGGAGATCCCCGGCGCGTGGAAGCCCAACCAGTACAGCAACCCGGCCAACCCGCGCTCGCACTACGAGACCACCGGTCCGGAGCTGTGGCGGCAGACCGAGGGGAAGATCACCCACTTCGTCGCGGGCGTCGGCACCGGCGGCACCATCTCCGGCATCGGCCGCTACCTCAAGGAGGCGTCCGAGGGCCGGGTCAAGGTGATCGGCGCGGACCCGGAGGGCTCGGTCTACTCGGGCGGCACCGGCCGGCCGTACCTGGTCGAGGGCGTCGGTGAGGACTTCTGGCCGGAGACGTACGACCGGGGGATCGCCGACGAGATCGTCGAGGTGTCGGACAAGGAGTCCTTCGAGATGACCCGCCGGCTGGCCCGCGAGGAGGGTCTGCTGGTCGGCGGCTCCTGCGGCATGGCAGTGGTGGGCGCGCTGGAGGTGGCCCGCAAGGCCGGCCCGGACGACGTGATCGTGGTGCTGCTGCCGGACGGCGGCCGGGGCTACCTGTCGAAGATCTTCAACGACAAGTGGATGGCCCGGTACGGCTTCCTTGACGACTCGGGCACCGAGCCGACCGTCGCCGACGCGCTCACCGGCAAGCCCGGTGGCCTGCCCGAGCTGGTGCACGTGCACCCGACCGAGACGGTCCGCGACGCCATCGACTACATGCGCGAGTACGGGGTCTCCCAGCTCCCGGTGCTCAAGGCCGAGCCGCCGGTGGTGACCGGTGAGGTGGCCGGCTCGATCGCCGAGAAGGACCTGCTCGACGCGCTGTTCACCGGCCAGGCCCACCTGCACGACACGATCGAGCGGCACATGGGCGAGCCGCTGCCGATGATCGGCGGCGGTCAGCCGGTGAGCGAGGCGGTCGGACTGCTGGAGAAGGCGGACGCGGCGCTGGTGCTGGTCGACGGCAAGCCCAAGGGCGTGCTGACCCGCCAGGACCTGCTGGCCCACCTCGGCGCCCGCTGACCCTGCGGTGTAAGGAAGGCCCCCTTTTAACACTCGGTGTTAAAAGGGGGCCCTTCCTCTACCGGAGGCGTTAAGAAGGGGCCCTTCCTTACAAGCGGCGGGCGTAGCGGAGCTGGGGGACGAGCGCGCGGCCGATGTGCTCGTCCCGCTGCTCACCGGTGGCGGTCCAGCCGCCGCGCTCGTAGAACCCCCGCGCGACGGCGTTGTCCCGCAGCACCCACAGCACCGCGCGCGTCCATCCCCGGGCCCGCATCGCGTCGAGCGCGTCCACCATCAGCGCCCGCCCGGTGCCCCGGCCGCGCTCGGACGGCTCCAGGTGGATCGCGTTGAGCAGCCCGCTCGCCGGGTCGCCCTCGTCGTCCGGCCCGAGGTAGCTGAAGCCCACCAGCCGCCCGTCCCGCTCGGCCACCGTCATCCGGTGGTCGGCGCCCTCCCAGGTCAGCCGCTCCACCCAGTAACGGCCCATCGCCTCGGGCGTCGGGTCGGCGAGCGCCTCGGGCGGCAGGAACGACGAGTACGCCGCCGTCCGTGAACGCTGGTGCAGGGCGCCGACCGCCATCAGGTCGGCCTCGGTCGCGGAACGTAGGGAGATCGTCACCCGGGCGACGGTACCCGCCGGGGCGGCACCTGCACCGTCTGGAGATCCTCGGCGATCACCAGATCACCGGAGAAGTGCTCCCGGGCCTCGTCGTGGAACCGGCGCGGGTCGGCGTACCGCTGGGAGAAGTGGGTGAGCACGAGCGTGCGTACCCCCGACTCGGCCGCCACCCGCGCGGCCTGACCGGCGGTGAGGTGCCCGACCTCGGCGGCGAGCGCCGCCTCCGACTCCAGGAACGTCGACTCGATCACCAGCAGGTCGGCGTGCTCGGCCAGCGCGTACACGCCGTCGCAGAGCCCGGTGTCCATCACGAACGCGAACCGCTGCCCCGGCCGGGTCACGCTCACCTCGTCCCGGGTGACGCGGCGTCCGTCGCGGTCCAGGTGCCCGTCGCGCAGCAGCCGCCCCACGTCCGGACCGGCGATGCCGTACGCGGCCAGCCGCTCCGGCAGCATCCGGCAGCCGTCCGGCTCGACCAGGCGGTACCCGTACGTCTCGATCGGGTGCCGCAGCCGGCGGGCCTCCAGCGTGCCGATGCCCAGCGTGATCCGCTGCCCGTCGGCGTCGATCGGCTCGACGGCGAGTTCGGCGGTCTCGTAGAAGCTGGAGGCGTGCCGCAGCCGGGCGAAGTACTCGGCGCCGCCGGCCGGGAAGTGCACAGCCACCGGGCGCGGTACGCGGTCGAGCGAGAGCCGCTGGATCATGCCGGGCAGGCCGAGGCAGTGGTCGCCGTGGAAGTGGGTGACGCAGATCCGGGTCAGGTCGGTGGCGGTGACCCCGGTGTGCAGCATCTGCCGCTGGCTGCCCTCGCCCGGATCGAAGAGGATCACCTCGTCGTCCCAGCGCAGCAGGTAGCCGTTGTGGTTGCGTTGCCGGGTCGGGGCCTGGCTGGCCGTACCGAGCACCACCAGCTCACGCATGGACACGGCATCCTCCGGAAGGCAAAAAGCGACCCCCGGGGCTTCCGCGCTCACGCGCGGGCCGGCTGGACTGGGCCGGCACCCCGGGGGTCGGGTGGCTGTCGTGGTTTCGCCGCACCGCTGCCACACGGTCTCGACGATCGTGCATGCCCGCCTCGCGGCGGACGAGTTTTCACTGTCGAGGACAGCGGCTAGCGGACAGCCACCTCACGAGTCCGATTGCTATACAAGTCTGGACCACCTCCTTTCCCGTGTACCGCCACGCTATCCACTTCCCGGCGGCCGCGGCAACGGATTTCGATCACAGGCGTCAGTCCAGGCCGATCGGGCCCTCGCGCGGGCCCTCTTCATTCGCCGGCTGCACTGCGAGCGACGGGAAGTCGGCCAGGTCGCCCTCCGGCTCGGCGTCCCACTCGGGGAAGACCAGCGGGCTCTGGAGGTAGAGGCAGAGCAGCTGGGTGAGCTGGTGCAGACCGTCGAGGTGGGTGCGTTCGTGGCCGTGGGTGGCGTCCACGCCGAACCCGAGCAGCGCCACCCGGGCGTGCGCCCCGGCCTCGACCGCGGCGGCCACGTCCGAGCGGTAGTAGTCGAACACGTCGCGGACCAGGTCGACGCCGTGCTCCTTGGCGATCGAGGCGAGGTTGCGGGTCAGGTGGTAGTCGAACGGGCCGACCCCGTCGCCCATCGCCAGCGTCGCGGCGGTCTCCCGGGACTGCTGGCCCGGCGCGACTACAGCCGCGTCCACCGAGACGATCTCCGCGACGTCCGGGTCCAGCCCGTGGCTGGCGCCATGACCGATCTCCTCGGTGACGGTGACCAGCAGGTGCGCGGTGACCGCCGGGGTGACACCGGCGTCGACCATCGCCTTGAACGCGGTCAGCACCGCCGCCACGCCCGCCTTGTCGTCCAGGTGCCGCGACTTGACGTACCCGTTCGGGGTGATGGTCGGGTTGGGCAGGAACGCGACGAAGTCCCCGGCGTCGATGCCGAGCGCCCGCAGCCCGGCCTCGTCGTGTACGGGCTCGTCCACCCGCACCTCGACCAGTTCCCAGCCGACGCCCTGGAGGTCGACCGCCTCGTTGTAGCGGTGGCCGCTCGCCTTCAGGGGCAGCACCTGGCCGGTGACCACCCGGTCCAGGTCGTCGGTGAAGATCCGCACGTGGGCGCCCTCGGCGAAGCGGGCGCTGTGCGTACCGATCGGGTTGACCTCCAGCCGGCCGTTCTCCTTGAGCCGCTTCACCATGCCGCCGATGGTGTCGGTGTGCACCACCACGGCCCGGTCGGCGCCGGTCGACCGGGGGCCGGGCAGACAGGCGCTCAGCGCCCCGCGACGGGTCAGCGTGGAGCTGATCCCGATCGCGGAGAGCCGCTCGCCCACGTACTGCTGGATGTGGTCGGTGCGCCCCGACGGGCTGGGGATCTCCAGCAGCTCCACCAGCACCTGGCGGAGGTAGTCGAGGTCGAGCTTGAGCGGTTGGGGTTTGCGTGCGGTCATGCCCCAGAGCCTGCCGCACCGGCCGGCGACCAGAGTCGCTGCGGTGCCCGGGTACCCGGGAAGAGCAGGTCGACGAAGCGCTCGGCGGTCGGCTGCGGCTCGTGGTTGGCCAGTCCGGGCCGCTCGTTCGCCTCGATGAACACGTGTTCCGGCCGGTCGGGGGCGGGGACCAGCAGGTCCAGCCCGGTGACCGGGATGTCCAGCGCCCGGCTGGCAGTGACGCACGCCTCGGCGATCGCCGGGTGCAGCTCGGCTGTCACGTCGTGGATCGTGCCGCCGGTGTGCAGGTTGGCCGTCCGCCGGACCGCCAGCACCTCGCCCTCCGGGAGCACGTCGTGCATCCGGTACCCGGCCTCGGCCACCACCTCGCGGGTCATGTCGTCGACCGGGATGCGGGACTCACCGCCGGTGGCCGCCGCCCGGCGCCGGCTCTGCCGCTCGATCAGCTCGGTGATGTCGTGCACGCCGTCGCCCGTGATCTGCGCGGGCCGACGCACCGCGGCGGCGACCACCTCGTGGTCGATCACCACCACCCGCAGGTCCTCGCCCGCGCGCAGCTCCTCGATCAGCACGTCCGGGCAGAACCGGCGGGCCAGCTCGACGGCCGCGGTGAGGGCCTCCGGCGTACGCACGCCGACGGTGATGCCGTTGCCCTGCTCGCCGCGCGCCGGCTTGACCACCACCGGACCCACATCGTTCAGGAACGCCACGTCGTCGGGCTCGCCGGTGGCGGTACGCCCGCGCGGCACCGACAGCCCCGCCTCGGTGAGGATGCGCCGGGTCACCCGCTTGTCGTCGCAGCGGCTCATCGCCACCGCCGAGGTCAGCTCCGACAGCGACTCGCGGGTGTGGATGGTCCGGCCGCCGGTGGTCAGCTTCAGCTCACCCCAGTGCGGGTCGGTCACCTCGACCCGGATGCCGCGGCGCATCGCCTCGTCCGCGACGATCTTCGCGTACGGGTTCAGCTCGTCGTACCCCTCGGGCATGGCGGGCAGGAACAGGCGCTCGTTGATCGGGTTCTTCCGCTTCACGCAGAGCGTGCCGGTGCGGTGGAAGCCGAGGCGCTCGTACAGCCGGATCGCGCCCGAATTCTCGGCCAGCACGGACAGGTCCACGAACGCCCGGCCGCGCTCGTCGAGCCGGTCGGCGAGCGCGGTGAGCAGCGCCTGCCCGGTGCCGGGCGGGGCGGTGTTGAAGTCGACTGTGAGGCACCACAGGCTGGCGCCCTTCTCCGGGTCGCCGAAGACCGCGACGTGGTCCACGCCGGTGATGGTGCCGACCACCTCACCCGTGGTGTCCTCGGCCACCAGATGCAGGAACCGGTCCGTGCCGGCGTTGTCCACCAGCACCTCGACCGGTGCGGTGACCATGCCGTTGCGCGCGTAGATCCGGTTCACCGCCTCGGCGTCGGCGGCGTCGCGCAGCGGCCGGACGGTCAGCCCGGGGACCTCGCCACCCTCGGTGGCGGCGGGCCGCTTCTCGCCCAGCGGCAGCCGGTACGTCAGCGACGGGTCGATGAACAGCTCGTCCGGCAGCCGGGACACCAGCACGTGCGGGTCGCGCAGGTAGATGCAGATGTCCCGGGCGCCGACCGCCTCGGAGCGCAGCACGTCGGCCACGTGCACCTGGTCGTCGAACGTCTGCCCGAACACCAGCCGGCCCCAGCCGCAGTCCAGCACCACGCCCGAGGCGTCGGCGGACGCGGTCTCCGGCTGCCGCGGCTCCGGCGTACCCGGTGCGACCGGGTCACCGCCGGGGCCGGTGAGTTCCCGGCGCCGGCCCAGCACCCGTTCCCGGTCGGTACGCGCCGTTCCGGTGGCGAGGGTGTCCGTCACGGTCAGTCGATTCCGTGGCTCTGGAGCCACATTTCCAGGAGTCCCAGTTGCCACAGCTTGTTTCCGTTCAACGGGGTCAGTTCGGCGTTCGGGTCGGCGAGCAGCGCGTCGACGTAGTCGGCGCGGAACAGGTCGCGACGGCGCGCCTCGGGCGCGGTCAGCGCGTCGCGTACCCGGTCGAGGAGCTTGCCCTCCAGGTGGGTGAGTCCGGGCACCGGGAAGTAGCCCTTGGGCCGGTCGATGACCTCGTGCGGCAGGACGCGGCGCCCGATCTCCTTGAGTACGCCCTTGCCGCCCTGGGCCAGCTTCAGCTCCGGCGGGCAGCTCGCGGCCAGCTCGACGAACTCGTGGTCGAGGAACGGCACCCGGGCCTCCAGCCCGTGCGCCATGGTCATGTTGTCGACCCGCTTCACCGGGTCGTCGGTCAGCATGACCTGGGTGTCGATCCGCAGGCCCGCGTCGACGGCGGTCTGCGCCCCCGCGCGGCCCAGGTGCGCGGCCACGAACTCCCGCGCCGGGTCGCCGTCGGCCAGCCACGCCGGGTTGAGCACCCGGGCCAGTCCGGCCGCGTCGCGGTCGAAGAACGCCTTCGCGTACGTCTCGAGCGCCTGCTCCCGGTCCACCCCGGCGAGCGGCGGGTACCAGTGGTAGCCACCGAGGATCTCGTCCGCGCCCTGGCCCGACTGCACCACCTTGACGTGCCGCGCGACCTCCTGGCTGAGCAGCCAGAACGCCACGCAGTCGTGGCTGACCATGGGTTCGCTCATGGCCGCGACGGCGGATTCCAGCGGCGGCAGCAGGTCACCGGTGGGCACCCGGATCTGGTGGTGGTCGGTGCCGAACGTCTTCGCGACCAGGTCGGAGTAGACGAACTCGTCGCCCTCCCGGCCGCCGACCGCGTCGAAGCCGATGGAGAACGTGGCCAGTCCGGACCGGGCCTGCCCCTCGCCGGCGAGCAGCGCGACGACCAGGCTGGAGTCGAGGCCGCCGGAGAGCAGCACGCCCACCGGCACGTCGGCCACCATGCGGCGGCGTACGGCTGTGGTCAGCGAGTCGAGCAGCGCGTCCTGCCAGTCCCGCTCGGACCAGCCGGCCCGCTCGGCGGCGCGGCTGAACGCCGGATCCCAGTACACCCGCTCGTGGGTGGAGCCGTCCGCCTCGTACACCCGGACCGTGGCCGGCGGCAGCTTGGTGACGCCGGCCAGGATCGTGCGCGGCGGCGGCACGATGCTGTGGAAGCTCAGGTAGTGGGCGAGCGCCACCCGGTCGATGGTGGTGTCGATGCCGCCACCGGCGAGCAGCGCCGGCAGGGTCGAGGCGAACCGCACCACGCCGGGGCTCTCGGCCAGGTAGAGCGGCTTGATGCCGAGGCGGTCCCGGGCCAGCACCAGGCGACCGGTGTCGCGCTCGCTGATCGCCACCGCGAACATGCCGATCAGGTGGTCGACGAAGTCGAGACCCCACTCGGCGTACGCCTTGACCACGACCTCGCTGTCGCCGGACGAGAAGAACCGGTGGCCCTTGGCCTGCAGCTCGGCGCGCAGCTCTCGATAGTTGTAGATGCAGCCGTTGAAGACACCGGTGAGCCCGGCGGCGGCGTCCACGATGGGTTGGCCGCTCGCCGCGGACAGGTCGATGATCTTCAGGCGCCGGTGTCCCAGCGCGGTCGGGCCCTGCGACCAGACGCCGCTGTCGTCGGGCCCTCGGTCACTCATCGTGGCCGCCATCCGCTCCACGGCCGATACGTCGGCGCGTGAACCGTCACGGCGGAACTCTCCCGCAAGTCCGCACATACGAGCCAATGCTGCCAGAGCTTGTTGCAGTTCGCCTGCTGAGACGATGACGAACGTGTGACAGCTTGCTACGATGCGCCGTCACGCAGGGTGGTTGCCTGTCACGCCTTCGGTTCCTGCCTCGCGCCCCCCGATGTCGGAAATCGGCTCCGGCGAGGCTGTGAGGAACGCCGCAGAGACGGGCGCCGGCGGCTGGCCCACGGTTCGTCGCCGATCTTGCAGTTCGGGCCCCTGGGTTGCCCCTTCTGCGGGCCTCGGGGGGCACCGAACTGCAAGATCGCGCGAGCGTGGGTGCCGCCGGCGCGCGGTGGGGCTAGCCCGAGGTGCGGGCCACTCCGACCGGGCAGCTCAGCCCGTTCGGTCCGTGGTTGCAGTAGCCGTTCGGATTCTTCGTCGGCGCCAGGTACTGCTGGTGGTAGTCCTCGGCGAAGTAGTAGTCGCCGAGCGGGGCGATCTCGGTGGTGATCTCACCCTTGCCGGCCCGGGCCACGATCGGCGCGAACGCGTCCCGCGACGCCTTGGCCGCGGCCAGCTGCTCGTCGGTGGTGGCGTAGACGGCCGAGCGGTACTGGGTGCCCACGTCGTTGCCCTGGCGCATGCCCTGGGTCGGGTCGTGGTTCTCCCAGAAGACCTTGAGCAGGTCCTCGTAGGCGATCTTCGACGGGTCGTAGACCACCTGGACCACCTCGGCGTGCCCGGTCATGCCCGAGCAGACCTCCTCGTACGTCGGGTTGGTGGTGTACCCGCCCGCGTAACCGGCCGACGTGGTGATCACGCCGGGGAGGGTCCAGAGCAGCCGCTCGGCGCCCCAGAAGCAGCCCATGCCGAAGACGGCGACCTGCGCGCCCTCGGGGAACGGGCCCTTCAGCGAGGACGGCAGCACCTCGTGCCGGTCGGCGATCGGCATCGCGATCGGGCGGCCCGGCAGGGCCTGGTCAGGAGAGATCATTTCGGCCTTCATGCGGCGGAGGAACACGGTGGGACTCCTCTCTTGGCTTTCCCAGCGTGTGCAACATCGTCGGCCCCGGGTTCCTTACCCGCCCACGTCGGCGTCAGGCCAGCGCCGCCGAGATCCGCCCGGCGAACTCCGTCGCCTCGGCGTCGTCGGCGTACCGGGTGCGCGGCCAGAAGAAGCCGCGCAGCCCGTCGCCCTTGGTCCGGGGCACCACGTGGGTGTGCAGGTGCGGTACGGACTGGGACACCCGGTTGTTCATCGCCACGAACGTCCCACCGGAGCCCAGACCGGTCTCCACCGCCACGGCGATCCGCTGCACCAGCCGGAAGTAGCCGGGCAGCGCGTCGGCCGGCAGGTCGGACAGGGTGACCAGGTGGGTGCGGGGCACCACGAGCACGTGGCCCTTGAACACCGGCCGGGTGTCGAGGAACGCGACCCCGTCCGGCTCGTCGGTCACCCGGAACGCCGGTACCGCGCCCGCCACGATCCCGCAGAACACACACCCGCTCACGAGCTCACCCTAGGCCCCACCCGGTCGACCCACCTCCGGGCGAGTGTGATCATGAGGTTGGCGGCGACAAATCGGACCGTGACCGCCGTCAACCTCATGATCGACGAGAAGCCGGCAGTGGGGCGAGGTCGGGCGGTCGCCGCTCCCACAGCTGGATCACCCGGCGCGCGGTCAACTGTCGAATACGAGGCCAGTCCTGGCGGAGCAGCGCCTCGGTCGTACTCACCGGACCAGTATGGCCGACCACCCCGACACCTTCGCGGTTGTGACTCGCGCCGGGTTGACGAGAGCGGGAGCGGGCGGGGGGCTAACGTCTGCGGCATGAGCCACGGCTTCGAGACACTCGCCATCCACGCCGGTCAGGACCCGGAGGCCCGCACCGGTGCGGTGATCCCGCCGATCTACCAGACCAGCACGTACGCCCAGGACGCCGTCGGCGCGCCCCGCGAGGGCTACGAGTACAGCCGCTCCGGCAACCCCACCCGCGACGCGCTCCAGGAGTGCCTGGCCGCGCTGGAGGGCGGCCCGGTGGCGCTCGCCTTCGCCAGCGGCCTGGCCGCCGAGGACACGCTGCTGCGGACCGTCTGCAAGCCGGGCGACCACGTGGTGATCCCGGACGACGCGTACGGCGGCACGTACCGGCTGTTCGCCAAGGTGGCCGAGCGCTGGGGCCTGTCGTACACCCCGGCGAAGGTCTCCGACCCGGACGCCGTGCGTGCCGCGATCCGCCCGGGCACCACCAGGATCGTCTGGGTGGAGACGCCGACCAACCCGCTGCTCGGCATCGCCGACATCGCCGCGCTCGCCGCGGTGGCGCACGACGCCGGCGCGCTGCTGGTGGTCGACAACACGTTCGCCTCGCCGTACCTCCAGCAGCCGATCGCGTTCGGCGCGGACGTGGTGGTGCACTCCACCACCAAGTACGTCGGCGGGCACTCCGACGTGGTCGGCGGCGCGCTCGTCGCGGCGGACCGCACGCTCGGCGAGGAACTGCGCTACCACCAGAACGCGATGGGCGCGGTCAACGGGCCGTTCGACGCCTGGCTCACGCTGCGCGGCATCAAGACCCTCGGGGTACGGATGGACCGGCACTGCGACAACGCCGAGCGGATCGCGGCCTACCTGGACGGACACGCCAAGGTCGCCCAGGTCGTCTACCCGGGCCTGCCCTCGCACCCCGGCCACGAGGTGGCCGCCAAGCAGATGCGCCGGTTCGGCGGCATGATCTCGTTCCGCGCGGCGGGCGGCGAGGAGCACGCCGTCCAGATCTGCAACCGGGCCCGGTTGTTCGTGCTCGCCGAGTCGCTCGGCGGCGTCGAGTCCCTGATCGAGCACCCGGGCCGGATGACACACGCAAGCGCTGCGGGCTCGCCGCTTGAAGTTCCCGGCGATCTCGTGCGACTGTCTGTCGGCATCGAGACGGTCGACGACCTGCTCGCCGATCTGGAGCAGGCCCTGGGCTGACCGCTGGTTGGGGAGGGTGGCAGTGCCGGACATCTTGCCGACGACCTGGGTCGGGACGACCGCGAAACAGATCGCCCGGGCGGTACGCCGTGGCGACGTCTCCGCCACCCAGGTCGTCGCCGACCACCTGGACCACGTCGCCCGGGTCGACGCCGAGCTGGGCGCGTTCCGCACGGTACGCGGCGGCGAGGCGATCACCGAGGCGGAGAAGGTCGACGAGCAGGAGGAACTGGCGAACCTGCCGCTCGCCGGGGTGCCGGTGGCGGTCAAGGAGAACACGCCGGTGGCCGGCCTGCCCACCTGGAACGGGTCGGCCGCGATGCGTACCGAGGTGGCGGAGGCCGACCACGAGGTGGTCCGGCGGCTGCGCGGCGCGGGCGCTGTCATCCTCGGCGTCACCCGGATGCCGGAGCTGGGCCTGTGGGCCCTCACCGACGACGACACCGCTGTGACCCGCAACCCGTGGGATCCGGCGCGTACCCCCGGCGGCTCGTCCGGCGGCGCGGCCGCCGCGGTGGCCGCCGGGCTGGTGCCGATGGCCCACGGCAACGACGGTCTCGGGTCGATCCGCATTCCGGCGGCCTGCTGCGGCCTGGTCGGGCTCAAGCCCGGCCGGGGCGTGGTGCCCTGCCAGCTCGGCGCGGACGACTGGTTCGGCCTCACCGAGCACGGCATGCTGACCAGCACCGTCGCCGACGCGGTGGTCGGTTTCTCGGTGCTGGCCGGCCGCCGGCCGGACAAGCTGGTCCCGCCGGAGCGGCTGCGGGTGGGCGTCTCGCTGCGCTCGCCGGTACGCGGCGTCTCGCCGGACGCGCCGAACCGGGACGCGGTCGCCGCCGCCGGCCGGCTGCTGGCCGCCGCCGGTCACGACACCGTGCCCGCCGACCCGGTCTACCCGACCCGGCTCGGCCTCCAGGGCATCGCCACCTGGTTCGCGGCGGCCGCCGCCGACGTGCGCGCCGCCGGGGTGGCGCCGCGTCAACTCCAGCGGCGCAGCCGCCGGCACGTCAGGCTCGGCGAGTGGGCGCAGCGCCGGGGGTACGTGCGGGAGGCCGACCGGGCCGCCTGGCGCGAACGGTCCGTGCACTTCTTCGCGGACAACTCGATCGACCTGCTGCTCACCCCGGCGCTGGCCGGGCCGCCGCCGGAGGCCGCCGGGTGGTCCGGCCGCTCCTGGCTGGCGAACATGTCGACCAACATCAGGTACGCCCCGTACGCGGCGCCGTGGAACATCGCCGGGCTGCCGTCGATCGTGGTGCCGGTCGGCCGCCGCCCGGACGGCCTGCCGGTCGGTGTGCAGTTCGTCGGCCCGCCCGGCTCCGAACTGCTGCTGCTCGGAGTGGCCGGCCAGTTCGAGTTGCAGGCGCCGTGGGCCCGGCACGCCCCCGGCTATCCCCGCGTCGGAACGGGGTCGCCGGCCGCCGGGTGATCGTCTAGCGTGTGCGCACCCCTGTCGCGCTCACCACCTCGGACGGTCCCCGATGCACTGCCAGACCTGCGGCGACGCCACGTCCCCGGCCTATGAGGAGTGCCGGCGCTGCGGCACCCGAGTCGGTCAGCCCGCGGTGAGCCCCGGCGTGCCCACGTACGGGGTGCGCGGACTGGCCGTGGCCGGCGCGTCCGCGGTCGGTGCCGCCACCCTGTGCTACCTGCTCACCGCCCTGTTCCCGCTGGTGGGTGTGCGGATGGCCCGCTCGGCCGCCGAGCAGCTCGACCGGGACGTGCTGCTCGGCGCGGTGCTGGCCGAGGTGCTGTTCTCGGTGCCCTACCTGCTCGCGCTCCTGACCGCCGGGACGCTCGTGGTGATCTGGACCTGGCGGGCGCGCAAGAACCTGGACGCGTTCCCGGGCGCGGTGCCGAACCTGAGCCCGGCGTGGGCGATCGCGGGGTGGCTGGTGCCGCTGGCCAACCTCGTCGTACCGGCCCGGGTGCTCGCCGACCTGCTCCGCAACAGCGTGTGGCAGCGCCGCCAGTCGTGGCTGGTCGGGGTGTGGTGGGCGAGCTGGCTGGTGTTCCTGATCGGCGACCGGTTCGTCGCGCGGGCCGAGCAGCAGCGCTACGACCGGCTGACCGAGCTGCCCCGCAACGACGCGGAGTTCGCCACGTACGTGCGCTTCTACGAGGACGCGCTCGCGCCGCGGCTGGTGCCGGCGGTGGCCTGTCTGGTCGCCGGGATCGCGTTCGTCGTGCTGGTCCGCCGGATCTCCGCCGCCCAGCAGGACCGGCTCTCCCGGGCCGTGCCCGTGTGGCCCGGGCAGCCGGTCTGGCCCGGCCGACCGGGCTGGCCCGCGCCCGCCGCGCCGATGCCGGTTGCGCCGACGTCGCCGCAGGTTCCGCCCACCCCGGGTGGCACGATCGGGGCATGACGGAACTGGTCGGTCTCGCCGACGTACAGGCCGCGCGGGAACTGCTCGCCGGTGTCACCCGTACCACCCCGCTGGAGCCGTCGCGGCCGCTCAGCGCCGCGCTCGGCGGGCCGGTCTGGCTCAAGTGCGAGAACCTCCAGCGCGCCGGGTCGTACAAGGTGCGCGGTGCGTACGTGCGGATCTCCCGGCTCTCGGCCGAGGAGCGGGCCCGCGGCGTGGTCGCGGCGAGCGCCGGCAACCACGCCCAGGGGGTGGCGCTCGCCGCCGGGCTGGTCGGCGCACACGCCACCGTCTTCATGCCGGTGAACGCGCCGCTGCCGAAGGTCGCCGCGACCAAGGGGTACGGCGCGCAGATCGAGCTGGTCGGAAACACGGTGGACGAGTCGCTCGTCGCGGCGCAGACCTTCGCCGAGCGGACCGGAGCGGTGTTCATCCACCCGTTCGACCACCCGGACGTGATCGCCGGGCAGGGCACCGTGGCGCTGGAGATCCTCGAACAGTGCCCGGACGTGCGCACCATCGTGACCGGGGTGGGCGGCGGCGGCCTGGTCTCGGGCATGGCGGTGGCGGCCAAGGCGCTGCGTCCCGACGTACGCGTGATCGGGGTCCAGGCGGCGAGCGCCGCCGCCTTCCCGCCCTCGCTGCGGGCCGGCGAGCCGCTGCGGCTGCCCTCGTTCGCGACGATCGCCGACGGGATCGCGGTCGGCCGTCCGGGCGAGCTGACCTTCACCCATGTCCGCAAGCTCGTCGACGACGTCGTCACGGTCTCCGAGGAGGACATCTCCCGGGCGTTGCTGATGCTGCTGGAACGCGGCAAGCAGGTGGTCGAGCCGGCCGGCGCGGTCGGCGTGGCGGCGCTGCTGGCCGGCGCGGTGGAGGTGACCGCGCCGGTCGTCGCGGTGCTCTCCGGCGGCAACATCGATCCGCTGCTCATGCTCCGGGTGATCGAGCACGGCCTGGCGGCGGCGGGCCGGTTCCTGCGGATCACCGTGCGCTGCACGGACCGGCCCGGCCAGCTCGCCTCCCTGCTGAGCGAGATCGCCGAGCACCGGGCCAACGTGGTGGACGTGGTGCACCAGCGCGCCAACCCGCATCTGCGCCTCGGCGAGGTGGAGGTGGCCCTGTCCGTGGAGACCCGCGGGGTGGAGCACTCGGACACGCTGATCAGCGCGCTGCGGGCCAGCGGCTACCAGGTGGTCTTCACCGGCGAGGGCTGAGCGCTCGGCGGAACGCGAACGCCCCGGCCGGATGATCCGGTCGGGGCGTTCGGGTGTGCGGCTCGGGTCCGAGGAGGGCCTGTCAGCCTCGGTCGGGTTCGGGACCCGAGCCGTCCGGCGCGGGTCCGGAGGGGTCAGCCGCTGTACGGCTCGAAGGAGACGATGGTCACCTTGATATCGGCGCCGCTGGGCGCCGTGTAGGTGCAGGTCTGCCCTGCCTTGCCGCCGAGGATGGCCTTGCCGAGCGCGGACTCGGGGCTGTAGACCGTGAGGTCGGTGGTGGAGGCGATCTCCCGGGAGCCGAGCAGGAAGGTCTCGCTGTCGTCGGCGTCGTCGTCGAAGTAGATCTTCACGACCATGCCCGGCGACACCGCGTCGGTGTCCGGCGCCTCGCCGACCTTGGCGGTGCGCAGCAGCTCCTTGAGGTAGAGAATGCGGCCCTCGGCCTTGCCCTGCTCCTCGCGGGCGGCGTGGTAGCCGCCGTTCTCCCGCAGGTCGCCCTCCTCGCGCCGGGCGTTGATCTCGGCGGCGATGACCGGTCGGTTGGCGATCAGCTCGTCGAGCTCGGCCTGCAGACGGTCGTAGGCGTCCTGGGACAGCCAGGTGGCGGGCGCCTCGTTTCCATTTGTGGACACAGGCGGTCTCCTCGATTGGTGCGGACTGGCTGACAGGTGAACTTGCAAGGCTACCAGTGCGGGTCGCGTCGAGGTGTGATCAATCACCCCGGGTGCCGGCGGCGGGACCGGGGTGCGGTGGCCGGCGACTCGCCGGCGGTCCGGCTCAGCCGGCGGGCCGGCAGCGCAGGACCTCGCCGATGAACGGCCGGGCGCTCGTGGGGACCTCCTGCCGGGTCCGGATGTGGCGCTGGCCGGGCTCCGCGGTCACGGTGGCCTCGGCGCTGCCCACCTGGGCCCCGTCGTGGGAGCGGGCCCGCAGCAGACAGGTGGCGGAGCCGCCCGGTGGCACGGTGACCCGGAAGTCGACCACCACCCGGGAGTCGGTGATGTCGGTGTAGCTGATCATCTCGCCCTGGTACTCCGGGTCGCCGTACTGGTAGTAGAGCTTCGCCGCGCCCAGGCCGAGGACGGCGAGCATGACCGTCACCGTCAGGGCGAGCAGGACCGGCCGGCGGCGCCCCGGCTCCCGGCGGCGGCCGTAGCGGCCCGGCGGGAAGACCGTTGCCTTCGCGGCGACTGTGGCGTGCGTCTCGCTCACCGGCGGGTATCTCCTGGCGTTGTTGTCGGCGGCATCGGCAAGAATGGCTAGGTCCATCTTCCCAGCCCGGCGCTGAGTCAAGGATGGCAGGTCGGCCTGGACCGGCGGGCGTGGCCCTGGCCACTCCGGTGGCGGCCCCCGACCGGCCGTCACGGGGGCTTTCGCGGGCGCGGGGGGAGATTCCGGCAGGTCAGCCGGCCGGCCCGGGGGTCGGTCGGCGGGCACAGACGAGGAGCGCCGAAGGTGGCAGAACAGCTGCGTCTCATGGCGGTGCACGCCCATCCCGACGACGAGTCGAGCAAGGGCGCCGCCACCATGGCGAAATACGTCGCCGAGGGGGTGGACGTCCTGGTCGTCACCGCCACCGGTGGCGAGCGGGGCAGTGTGCTCAACCCCAAGATGGACCGCCCCGACGTCTGGGCGAACATCGGTGACATCCGGCGGGCCGAGATGGACGCCGCCCGGGCCATCCTCGGCGTCGAGCAGGCGTGGCTCGGTTTCGTCGACTCCGGGCTGCCCGAGGGCGACCCGCTGCCGCCGCTGCCGGAGGGCTGCTTCGCCCTCCAGGACGTGGACGTCGCAGCCGCGCCGCTGGTGCGCCTGATGCGGCAGTTCCGCCCGCACGTCGTCACCACGTACGACGAGGAGGGCGGCTACCCGCACCCCGACCACATCATGACCCACAAGATCACTGTGGCGGCGTTCGACGCGGCCGGTGACCCGGACCGCCACCCCGAGCTGGGCGAGCCGTGGCAGCCGCTGAAGCTGTACTACGACGTGGGTTTCTCCCGCGCCAAGATCATGAGCCTGCACGAGGCGGTGCTCGCCGCCGGGCTCGAGTCGCCGTACGGCGAGTGGATGAAGCGCTGGGACGAGCGCCCCGACAAGGGCGCCCGGATCACCACCCGGGTCGAGTGCGCCGACTACTTCCCGGTCCGCGACGACGCGCTGCGCGCGCACGCCACCCAGATCGACCCGGACGGCTTCTGGTTCCAGGTGCCGATGGAGTTGCAGAAGCGCGCCTGGCCGACGGAGGACTTCCAGCTCGCCCGCTCGCTGGTCGACAGCCCGCTGCCCGAGTCCGACCTGTTCGCCGGCGTACGAGAGGCGTGCCGTGCCCACTGACCCGGCCGGGGTCTACCCTGGTGCTCAGTCGCACATCGGAGGAACACCATGCTGACCACCGTCGAGGTGCTCGCGCAGAACAACTTCGGTGACACCCGTACGGGTGGTCTGGCCGGTCCGATGGGCCTCTTCCTCATCGTCGCGCTGGCCACCGTCACCGTCCTGCTGATCCGCAACATGAACGCCCGGCTGCGCCGGCTGCCCGACCGCTTCCCGCAGCAGGGCACCCCCGGCCGGGCCGATTCCGCAGTCGCCGATCCGACAGACGGGCTCGTCGAGCAGGATTCACCGACGAATGCGCCCAACGGCTCCCAGCAGCACCGGAACAGCTGAACACCGCGTGAATCACGTCGAAGCCGGTTGTCGCCCCCTGTTGCGACCACCGGCTTTGGCTTAGCCTTCCGCCGGGGGGACCGTCAGGCCCCGGACCCTGCGCGGAAGGGGGACGCCGATGTCGAAGACAGCACCGGCCCCCGACCATGCCCCGGCCCGACCCGTCGACGGGGCGGCCCCGTGACCACCGAGCCGGCCGACCGTTCCCCCGACCGGATCGGCCTGCGCGGGACACCGGTGGGCGTCGTCCTGCTCACCGTCGCGGTCGCGCTGACCGGTCTGCTCGCCGCCGCGCTCGGCCTCACCGTCCCGTCCCACCTGCCGGCCGACCACCCGCTGCCCGGTCCGGCACGCTTCGGCATCGCCATCGTCGCGTTCGCGGTGGCCCAGCTCGCCCGGCTGCGCTTCCGTACCGCGTCGGGCATGGTGAGCATCACCTGGGGCGAGGCCGCGCTCGTGGTCTGCCTCTGGCTGGTGCCGGCGGGCTGGCTCCCGGCCGCGGCCCTGCTGGGCGTGGGCGCCGCCTGGACCGTGATGTCGATGGTCTCCGACCGCCGTCCGGCGCTGGAACTGGTGGCGATCGCCGGTTCGCTCACCGCCGCCACCGCGCTCGCCGCCGCGGTGGCCACCGCGCTCGGCCCGCCGCTGCTCGCCGCGCCCACCCCGGAGCTGGCGCTCACGCTCACCGCCGCCGCGGTCACGTACCTGCTCACCACCGCCTTCCTGGGCGCCGTCACGCTCGCCCTGCGGCACGGCATCGCGATCGGTCCGCCGCTGCTCGCCGCGCTGCGCGGCAAGCTGCTCATGTTCGTCGGCAACGTGGCGGTCGGCCTGGTGGTCGTCGCGCTGCTCGAACTCGACGCGCGCTGGCTGCTGCTCCTGCCGCCGCCGCTCTGGCTGCTCCAGCAGACCTACCGCCACCGGCTCCGGGCCGACCAGGAGCGGCGTACCTGGCGGGCGTTCGCCGAGGCCACCGCCGCACTCAACCAGCTCGACGAGCGCGGCGTGGCGACCGCCGCGGTGACCGGGGCGCTCACCCTGTTCGGCGCGGAACTGGTCGAGGTCGACGTGGCCCGGGGCGAGGGACGCTGGCGCCGCTACCGGGCCGACCGCGGCGGGCAGGTACGCGACCGGGAGGTGGAGCCGTCCGCCGGCGCCGACGCGGGGGAGCACGAACTGGTGCGCCGCCTCGCCGTGGGATCCGCCGACGTCGGCCGCCTGCGGGTGCGGTTCGCCCGGTCCGCCCCGCCGAGCGCCCGGGAACGCGACGGCGTGGCGGCCTTCGGCGACGCGCTGGCCGCCGCCCTGCACGACGCCGCCACGCACCGGGAGCTGCGGCTGGTCACCGCCCGCTCGTCGTACGACGCGGTGCACGACCAGCTCACCGGACTGCTCAACCGGGCGGCGCTGCTGGCCAAGGGGGACCAGGCGCTGCGGCAGCGCGCGCACGACCACCCGGTGGCCCTGCTGCTGCTCGACGTGAACCAGTTCAAGGAGGTCAACGACACGCTCGGGCACTCGGCGGGCGACCAGTTGCTGCGGCTCACCTCCAACCGGCTCGCCGCGCTGACCCGGCCGGGTGACCTGCTCGGGCGCCTCGGCGGCGACGAGTTCGCGCTGCTGCTGACCTCGGTGCCGCTGGTCGAGGACCGGACGGCCCCGCTGGCGTACGCGCTGCGCCAGGCCCGGGAGGTCGCCGAGCGCCTCGCCGCACCGACCGAGGTGGCCGGGGTGCGGATGTCCGTGGAGGTCGCGGTGGGCGTCGTGGTCGCCGACGCGGGCGCGGCCGACCTGACGGAGCTGCTGCGGCGCGCCGACATCGCCATGTACCAGGCGAAGGAGGGCGGCGGCAGCGTCGCCGCGTACGACAGCTCCCGCGACGCGGCGAGCACCGACCACCTGGCGCTGCTCGCGGAGATGCGGGAGGCTCTCGCCGCCGACGACCAGCTGGTGCTGGCGTTGCAGCCGGCGGTGGACCTGGCGACCGGCGCGCCGACCGGGGTGGAGGCGCTGATCCGGTGGCGGCATCCGCGCCGGGGCTGGCTCGGCCCGGCCGACTTCATCCGCCCGGTGGAGAACAGCGAGCAGCTCGGCAGCTTCACCCGGTACGTGCTGGACAAGGCGCTGGAGGTCGCCTCCGGATGGGCGCGGGACGGGCTGGACGTCCCGATCTCGGTGAACCTCTCCGCGCGCAGCCTGCTCGACCCGCGGCTGCCCGCCGAGATCGAGGAGGCGCTGCGCCGCCACCAGGTGCCGCCGCACCGGCTGGTCCTGGAGATCACCGAGACGGTGGTGATGAGCGAGCTGGAGGTCATCGACGAGGTGCTGGCCACGCTGCGTGGTATGGGCGTGCAGCTCGCCGTGGACGACTTCGGCACCGGGTTCTCGTCGCTGACGTTCCTCACCCGCATCGCCGTCGACGAGTTGAAGGTGGACCGCTCGTTCGTGCTCCGGATGGCCGACTCGCCGGAGGCGGCGGCGATCGTCCGGACCACCGTCGGGTTGGCCCACGAACTGGGCCTGCGGGTGGTGGCCGAGGGTGTCGAGACCGCCGAGCAGCGCACCGCGCTGGCCGAGCTGGGCTGCACCGCCGCCCAGGGCTATCACTTCTTCAAGCCGATGCCGGCCGACAAGATCGCCGCAGTGCTCGCGTCGCTGCGCGACGCCGCCCGGGGCAACGTCTTCCCGCTGCGCGCCGACGGCGCCTCCTGACCGGTCCGTCCGCCGTGGACGGGGCAGCGGAGGACGCCCGGCCGGTCCTACGCTGCTGGCACGGCGGGCACGACAGGCGTCCCCGCTGACGTCCACACGGGGAGGACGACGATGAGACGTTCCTGGCGACGGATCCTGCTCGCTTCGACCATGGCGTTGACCACCGGCGCCGCCGGCCTGGTCATGCCCGCGCCGGCGCAGGCCCGGCCGGCGGAGTCCTGGTCGTTCGCCGTCACCGGCGAGCCGGGTGATCCGATCACCGCCGGCAACTCCTACTCCTACAGCTCCGCCGCACCGACACCGGGCGACGAGATGAACGCGTGGGGCCACGACCAGCAGCACTTCGGGATGGAGTTCTGGAGCGACGCCGACAACACCTGGCGTCTGGAGATCAGCGCCCCGGCCGGCCAGCCGCTGAAGGCGGGCGACACCTACCAGAACGTCGGCCAGCCGGACGGGAGCGGCACGGCCGGCATCCGCCTCTACAACGGCGGTTGGGGGCGCTCCTGCGCGCAGAGCACCGGTTCGTTCACGGTCCTCGACGCCGCGTGGGGGCCCTTCGACTACGTCGAGCGCTTCGACGCCACCTTCGAGATCCGGTGCGAGGGCGCGACCGGCGGTCTGCGCGGCCAGGTCCACATCGGCAACCCGCCGCCGCTGCCGGCGCTCGACGTCACACTGACCGTCGATCCGGTCGCGACGGTGGACAACAAGGGCATCGCCACCGTCCGCGGCTCGATCACCTGCACCCGGGCGGACTCCTTCTCCATCGCGGGCGAACTCGTCCAGGAGCAGAAGAAGGCGGGCACGGTGCGCGGCTACTTCTCACCCCACATCCCGTGCGTTCCGGGCCAGGTGGTGCCGTGGTCGGCCACCACCTACCCGGCCGACGTCAAGTTTCAGCGCGGCACCGCCCAGGCGGTCAGCGAGATCCTGGTCCGCGACTTCGAGTACTGGAACGAGTTCACCGTGCGGGACACCTCGACGCTCACCCTGACCCGGTGAGACGGCGGCCGGGCCGGGACCACGACCCCGGCCCGGCCGCCGCACTCGCGCCGCACCGGCTCCGCGCGCTCGCTAAGGTCGGGTGGTGAACCGACTCGCCGAGGCCACGTCGCCCTACCTGCTCCAGCACGCCGACAACCCGGTCGACTGGTGGCCCTGGTGCGACGAGGCGTTCGCCGAGGCGAAACGGCGCGACGTGCCGGTGCTGATCTCGGTCGGCTACGCGGCCTGCCACTGGTGCCACGTCATGGCCCACGAGTCGTTCGAGAACGAGGCAGTCGCCCGGCTGATGAACGACGACTTCGTCTGCGTCAAGGTCGACCGCGAGGAGCGCCCCGACGTCGACGCGGTCTACATGACCGCCACCCAGGCGATGACCGGGCAGGGCGGCTGGCCGATGACCGTCTTCGCCACGCCGGACGGCACCCCGTTCTTCTGCGGCACGTACTTCCCCCGCGCCAACTTCATCCGGCTGCTCGGCTCGGTCGCCACCGCCTGGCGCGACCAGCGCGAGGCGGTGCTGCGGCAGGGCACCGCAGTGGTCGAGGCGATCGGCGGCGCGCAGGCCGTCGGCGGCGTCACCGCCCCGCTCACCGCCGAACTGCTCGACGCCGCCGCGAGCCGGCTCGCCGGGGAGTACGACGAGACGAACGGCGGTTTCGGCGGCGCACCGAAGTTCCCGCCGCACATGAACCTGCTCTTCCTGCTCCGGCACCACCAGCGCACCGGCTCGGCGCGCAGCCTGGAGATCGTCCGGCACACCTGCGAGGCGATGGCCCGCGGCGGCCTCAACGACCAGCTCGCCGGTGGCTTCGCCCGCTACTCGGTGGACGGCCACTGGACCGTGCCGCACTTCGAGAAGATGCTCTACGACAACGCGCTGCTGCTGCGGGTCTACACCCAGCTCTGGCGGCTCACCGGCGACCGGCTGGCCCGCCGGGTGGCCCGCGACACCGCCCGCTTCCTCGCCGACGAGCTGCACCGCGCCGGTGAGGGCTTCGCCTCCGCGCTCGACGCGGACACCGAGGGCGTCGAGGGGCTCACCTACGTCTGGACACCCGACCAGCTCGTCGAGGTGCTGGGGGAGGACGACGGCCGCTTCGCCGCGGACCTCTTCGAGGTCACCGCCGACGGCACGTTCGAGCACGGCACCAGCGTGCTGCGGCTGGCCCGGGACGTCGACGACGCCGACCCGGAGGTGCGGGCCCGCTGGCAGGACGTGGTGGGCCGGCTGCTGGCCGCCCGCGACACCCGGCCCCAGCCCGCCCGCGACGACAAGGTGGTGGCCGCCTGGAACGGGCTCGCGATCACCGCCATCGCGGAGTTCCAGCAGGTCGCCTCGCTGCTCGTGTCGCCCGACGACGAAGACGCGAACCTGATGGACGGCGTGCTCATCGTCTCCGACGGTGCGATGCGGGACGCCGCCGAGCACCTGGCCACCGTGCATCTCGTGGACGGCCGGCTGCGCCGCGTCTCCCGGGACAAGGTCGTGGGTCAGCCGGCCGGGGTGCTGGAGGACTACGGCTGCGTCGCCGAGGCGTTCTGCGCGATGCACCAGCTCACCGGCGAGGGGCGGTGGCTGACGCTGGCCGGTGAGCTGCTCGACGTGGCGCTGGCCCGGTTCGCCGGCCCGGACGGCGCCTTCTACGACACCGCCGACGACGCCGAGCGCCTGGTCACCCGGCCCGCCGACCCGACCGACAACGCGACCCCGTCGGGCCGGTCGGCGATCGTCGCGGCGCTCGTGGCGTACGCGGCGCTGACCGGCGAGACCCGCTACCGGGAGGCGGCCGAGAAGACGCTGACGACAGTCGCGCCGATCGTCGACAGGCACGCCCGGTTCACCGGGTACGCCGCCACCGTCGGCGAGGCGCTGCTGTCCGGGCCGTACGAGATCGCTGTGGCGACCGGCGACCCGGAGGGCGACCCGCTGGTGGCCGCCGCCCGGCGCCACGCCCCGCCCGGCGCGGTGGTGGTGGCCGGCGCCCCGGACCAGCCCGGCGTGCCGCTGCTGGCCGGGCGGCCATTCGTCGACGGGAAGCCCGCCGCGTACGTCTGCCGGGGCTTCGTCTGCCAACGGCCGGTGACCGGCGTCGAGGAGCTGGTCGCGCAGCTCGGCTGAGCGGAGTGGGCCGGGCCGCCCTCACGGTCCGGCCCGGCACCGGCCCTTATAGGCTGGCGGCGCTATGGACTCCCGTACCGGTCTCCCCGTCGTGGGCATGGTGGGTGGCGGCCAGCTGGCCCGGATGACCCACCAGGCCGCCATCGCTCTCGGCCAGTCGCTGCGCGTGCTGGCGCTCGCCCCGGACGACGGTGCCGCGCTGGTCGCCGCCGACGTCCAGTACGGCGACCACACCGACCTGGCCGCGCTGCGCACGTTCGCCAAGGGCTGCGACGTGGTCACCTTCGACCACGAGCACGTCCCCAACGAGCACATCCGCACCCTGACCGACGAGGGCGTGAAGCTGTTCCCCCCGGCCGAGGCGCTGGTGCACGCGCAGGACAAGCGGGTGATGCGGGAACGGCTCGGCGAGCTGGGCGCGCCGAACCCGGCCTGGCGTCCGGTGGAGTCCCCGGCCGACCTGATCGCGTTCGGCGAGGAGACCGGCTGGCCGGTGGTGCTCAAGGCCGCCCGGGGCGGCTACGACGGGCGCGGCGTCTGGATGGTCGACGACGCCGGTCAGGCCGGTGAGCTGGCCGCCACGCTGCTCGCCGGTGGCACCCCGCTGCTGGTCGAGGAGCGGGTGGCGCTGCGCCGGGAACTGGCCGTGCAGGTGGCGCGCTCGCCGTTCGGGCAGGTCGCCGCGTACCCGGTGGTGGAGACGGTGCAGCGCGACGGCATCTGCGTCGAGGTGCTGGCGCCCGCGCCCGACCTGCCCGAGGAGCAGGCCGTGGCCGCGCAGCAGCTCGCCATCGACCTGGCCACCGCGCTCGGCGTGGTCGGCCTGCTCGCGGTGGAGCTGTTCGACACGCCGTCCGGGCTGGTCGTCAACGAGCTGGCGATGCGGCCGCACAACTCCGGGCACTGGACCATCGAGGGGGCCCGGACCTCCCAGTTCGAGCAGCACCTGCGGGCGGTGCTCGACTACCCGATGGGGGACACCTCGCTGACCGCGCCGGTCGTGGTGATGGCGAACGTGCTGGGTGGCGCGCCGGGCGGCAGGTCCATCGACGAGCGGCTGCACCACCTGTTCGCCGCCGAGCCCGGGGCCAAGGTCCACCTGTACGGCAAGCAGGTGCGCCCGGGCCGCAAGATCGGGCACGTCACGGTGCTCGGCAACGACCTGGACGATGTACGGGCCCGGGCCGCGCGTGCCGCCCGCTGGCTCCAGGAGGGGCACTGATGAGCACCGTCGGGCTGATCATGGGCAGCGACTCGGACTGGCCGGTCATGAAGGCCGCCGCCGAGGCGCTCGACGAGTTCGGCGTGCCGTACGAGGTTGGTGTGGTCTCGGCGCACCGCACCCCGGTCAAGATGATCGAGTACGGACGGGCCGCGGCCGGTCGTGGCGTCCAGGTGATCATCGCGGGCGCGGGCGGAGCGGCTCACCTGCCCGGCATGGTCGCCTCGGTCACCCCGCTGCCGGTGATCGGTGTCCCGGTGCCGCTGAAGTACCTGGACGGCATGGATTCGCTGCTGTCCATCGTGCAGATGCCGGCCGGGGTGCCGGTCGCCACCGTGTCGATCGGCAACGCTCGCAACGCCGGCCTGCTCGCGGTACGCATCCTGGGCGCTTCGGATCCGGTGCTGCGCGACAGGATGGCCGCCTACCAGGCGAGCCTGGAGGACCTGGTCGCGGAGAAGGATGCCGCGCTGCGCGCCTCCCTGATCTGACCGTCTCGTCACTCTCTGTTTCCCAGGTGTCTGGTCGCTCAGCGTGACCGGCCGGGCCGACGCGTGTCTGTGCCCTCCGCCGACTTTGCTCTGCAGCCATCGGCGCAGCACGGCTCTGGCCTGCAACCCGGCCTCGCGCCCCCAAACGGCTCGGCGGCGGCCATCGTCACAGTTGGTGACTGCTGCGTCAGTGGGTGCAGAGCAAAGGCGGCAGAGGGGCATCATCCCCGCCGCAGCCCGTCGACACGGAGCGTGACCTGATCAGTCGCGTCCCAGGCCCGACCGGGACCGGCTCACCGCATGCCGCGCAGGGCGGTCTGGAGGCGCTCCTGGGCACGGCGGCGGCGTTCGTTGCTCGCCCCCAGCACCAGCAGCACGATGCCGACCGGGATCAGGACCAGCCACGGGCCGAGGCTGAACAACGCGTGCACGGCCGCGATAGCGGTCACCGTCGCGCCGACGATCACCGGGGCCTGCTGCCGGCTGGTCGAGCCGAAGATCAGCACCGCGACGGCGCCGAGCAGCAGCAGCACCTGACGCAGCATGCTGGATTCGGTCGCGATCACGATCGCCAGCGTGGGCAGGAACGCGGTGACCAGCGCCGGCCCGTACGCCACCCAGCTCGACAGGTCGGGCCGGTGCCGCAGTTGCAGGACGCCGACCAGCAGGGCCAGCGCGGCGAACGGCAGCGTGTACGCCTCCGGCAGCGCCACGTCGGCCACCCGCATCAGGATCCACCAGGCGCTGATCTCGCAGGCCACCACCGCCCAGAACAGCAGGTTGCGCTCCATCGGACGACGTCCCGGACGGCTGGCCGCCACCCCGAGGACCGCGCCCCAGGCGGCCAGCAGCGCGGCGATGTGCCGGGGCGAGTCGTACGCCAGCGCCAGCGCGATGAGCGCCGCCCCGTAGCCGCTCCACTCGACTGTGGCCGCCTCCCGGTACGCCTCGGGACGGCGCAGCCGGGGCAGCGTGGCGGCGAACACCTGCAACGCCGCGCCGACGGCGAGCACCCCGAACGCGGACCAGACGGCCGCCAGCCCGGACTTCAGGCCGATCGTGAGCACGAACAGCTGAGCCATCACCGAGCCGAACAACCAGCCCAGGATGCGCGCCCGCTGGGTGGTGCCGAACAGCGCGGCGACAGCACCCACGCCGACCGCCCCGCCGAGCGTGAACACGGTCAGGTCGCTCGTGGCGAGGCTGCCGGCCAGCCCGGCGCCACCGGCGGCCAGCCCCAGCGCGAAGACCAGCACCCGGGCCACCCGGATCGACCGGCCCGGCTCGGCGATCGCCGGTGGCGGGGTCAGCGCCAGCCCGAGCATCGAGATGGTGAACACCGCGAGCGCGGCAAGCGCGGTCACCGGCCAGCCCCGCCCCAGCGCCACCGGCGTGATCAGCAGGGTGATCGCCGCGCCGGGCAGGATCACCGGCACCGCCCGGGACCGCCGGCCGCCGCTGAACCCGGTGGCGGCCAGCGCCGCGGTCACCGTCAGCAGCAGCGCGGTGAGCACGTGCGTGGGGTTGACCGCCTCCGGCGGCGGGGTCAGCAACTCCGGTGGTGGCCCCTGCCACACCCGGCCCAGCACCGCGAACGGCGAGAACAGCGCCACCACGAGTGAGGGCGCCAGCGTGGCCAGCGCCAGTGCGGTGGGCAGCGCCGCGGCGGCGAGCGCGCCAGCCGCCGGGCTGACCCGCCAGCGCAGCTCGGGATCGTCCGGGGCACGTCGTAGCGCCCCGTTGAGCAGCACGGTCCAGCGGCGTACCGGCCGGCCCGAACCGGCGGGCGGGACGGTGGCGGCCCGTACCAGTTCGGCGAGCACACCGAGCAGCGCGGCGGCGGCGGCGAACACGCCCGCCGGCAGGCCGACAGCGAGCGCCGCGGCGGCGGTCACTGTGGCCGCGCCGACCACCGCGACGCTGGCGTACGGGAGGTATTGCGGCACCTGCCGGCGTACCGCCGCGATCGCGGCCAGCCCGATGCTGGCGGCGGCGAGCGCGGCGGTGAGCACCACCTGCGGTGGGCGGCCGTACTCGACTGCCAGCGCGGCCACCGCGCCGGGCAGCGCGAGCAGTGCGGCTCCGGCGCCCGCGCCGCCCACCTGCACCAGGTGCGGCGGCATGCCCTCGCTGCGGATGTCGTCGACGAGGGAAGGCGCGAGCGTGCGGGCCACTGCGGCCACCGTCGCGCCGATCAGCGCGATGCTGCCCAGCGCCAGCGCTGTCGTCCACGGCCGTACCAGCCCGGCCCCGGCCGCGTGCAGCGCCACCACCCCGGCCACTGTGGCCCGGGACAGCGCGGCCCGGGGATCGACAGCGGCCGCGGCGGCCATGCCGTAGACGGTGGCCACCATGCAGCCGACCAGCACCGGGGACCACCAGGGCAGGTCGAACGCGGCCGGTGCGCCCACCGTGGCGAGCACGGCGGCCAGGCCGGAGACGTCGTACTTCCACGGCGGCGGCAGCAGGATCGCCGCGGTCACCCCCAGCAGCGCCAGCGCGACCGGGGCCTGCCAGGTCGACCCGCCGGTCGGCGCGGCCGGCCAGCCGGACAGGTCACCGGCCCAGATCGGGCCGGGGGTGGCCAGCACGCCGAGTCCGCCGCGCAACGCGCTCCAGGCGGCGATCAGGCCGATCAGCGTGCCACCGGCGGCGATGCCGAGAATCGGGCCGCGCCGCCACTCCTCGGGCAGCGCGCGGGCGGCCACCGCCACCAGCAGCACCAGCGCGGAGGCCACCACGAGCTGACCGCCGGGGGCGAGCACCGCGGCGATCCGGGCCAGCGTGGCGACGAGCGCCACTGTGGTGGCGGCGAGCGCCAGGTCGGACCCGTCGAGGGACATGTCCGCGCGGCGGCCGGCGTCGATGCGTGGGGCGAGCGCCAGCAGCGCGGCGGCGACCAGGAGCAGACTCCCCACCCACGCGTCGGCCGAGGTCGCGCCCGGCGCGCCGAACGCGGCGGCGGCGACCGCCACCGCGCCGAGCACCGTACCGAGCGCGTGCGGCATGCTCAGGTGCCGCTGCGCCACCTGCACCAGGGCGGCGTAGCCGAGCGTGACGCAGACGGCGAGGAAGCTCGCCGCGAGGATCGGCACGGTGATCTCGCGCAGGTTCGCCGGTGTGGCGACCGGCGGCGTCGGCACCGTGGCCGCCACGAACGCGGCGACGGCACCGGGCAGGGCGAACGCCGCGCCGCCCGCGGCCCAGGAGCAGACCGTCTCCGTCGCGGCGGCGGCGAGCCGGACCCGCGGGGCGAGGGACACCAGCGCCCCGGCCAGGAACAGAACAGTCAGCGCGGCGGCGGTGAGCGCCGGGCGGGCGAGCGAAGCACCCGCGCCGACCAGGCCCAGCCCGGCCGCTGTCACCGCGTGCGCCACAGCGGACCGTTCGGTGCGTGCGGTCAGCCCGAGCACGCCGACCGCTACCGCTGTGAGCAGCATCGGCCAGCAGGCCGCCGCCCAGCCCAGACCGAGCGACGCGGGTACGGCGAGCGCGGTGAGCGCCGCGCCGACCACCGCGAACTCGCGCCGGATCTCGGCCGGCAGCGCGATCACGGCGGCGATCGTGAGCAACGACGCGCTGGCCGCGAGCTGCCAGCCGGTCGGGCCGACCGCCCGGGCCAGCTCGGCGTGCCATCCGGTCAGATCCGCCGACCACGCCGGCAAGGCGGCCCGGACCGGGGCCAGCCCGGCGCGCAGCGCGCCACCGGCCACCACCAGGCCGCTGACCGTGAGCGCCACCGCGGAGGCGATCTGCGGGCCACGCCGGGCCGTCTCCGGTACGGCCCGGACGGCGAGCCCGGTCAGCGCGATGACGGCAGAGATGAGCAGCAGGGACCGGCCGGGCAGAGCCACCGAGGCGACCCGGCCGAGAGCGCCGATGACCGCCAGCGTGAGGATGCCGGCGCCCACGTCCGGCAGCGGCGGCCGGCGCAGCACGAGCGTCCCGGCCAGCGCGACCAGGGCGGCGAGCAGCAGCACCGTGCCCGCGGCGGCGGCCGGCGGCACCGTGGTGGCGCGCAGCAGTCCGGTCACCGCGTACGCCAGCGCGACAGCGACCGCCACGCCGTGCAGCAGCCAGGTCAGCTCGGGCAGCCACGGCACCGGCCGGGCGGTGGCGGTGGCGGCCGGACCCGGTGGTGTCTCACCGCCCAGCACCTCGGCGGACTCCTCCGGCGCCGACTCGGGCCGGTCGTCGTCGGCGCGCTGCCGGGGCGGGACGGGAGGTGCCTGCTCGGTGACGGGCAGGTCCCGCCGGACGGGCCGCTCGCGTACCACCGCCGAGCGCGCGAGCGCCAGGTCGAGCACTGCCACCACGGTCAGCACCAGCGCCCAGCCGACCGGCCCGGTGATCCGCTCGTACGCCAGCAGCGGCAGCACCGGCTGGGCGGCCAGCACTGTGGCGAAGCGTGGCGCGCGCAGACCCGTCCCGTACGCGTACCCGAGAGCGACGAGCGTGGTGACCAGGAAGATCGTCCCGGCGAACGCGGCACCCGACGAGCCGCCGCCGATCCGGTCCACGGCCCAGAGCGCGTACCCGGCCAGCGGCACCAGCAGCAACCCGACCGCGGCGATGGTCTCGGCGGTGGAGGTGAGCCCGCGCCGGGCCAGCACCGGCGGGGCGAGCAGCATCAGCGCCGTCGCCACCAGCAGCACGCCAAGGCGGGCCAGCGCGTCCATCGAGCTGGTGGCGACCGCGGCGAAGACCACCGCGGCGACGCCGAGCAGGAGCGCGCCCAGCCCGAGCGGGATGTTCTGCACCTCGCGCGAGGACGCCTCGGGCGGGTGCTCCGGGTCGTCCGCGTCGAGCCAGCGCGGGCGGCCGCGCGGCGGCGACGGGGGCAGGTCCTCCGGCGGGCCGGGCGGCGGGGTGCCCTGGCGGGGCACCCGGGGCGGCGCGCCGGTGGCGGCGGTGGGCGGGCGGCGGCCGGGCCGGCGGCGCAGCACCCGGCGCGGCCGGGTGGCCTGCCGGATCCGTTCCTCACCGGCGTGCGCCAGGATGTCCCGCTGGAAGAGGGCGGCCTGCATCTTCGCGGCGATCTGCCGCTGCTCCCGGGCGATCTCGGCGTCGCGGGCCTTCATCTCGGCGATCGAGCGCTCGATGTCGGCCAGGTGCTCGGCCCACTGCGGCTGGTGCGCGCCGCAGTGCGGGCAGACGACGGCGGGCTTGATGTCCTGCCCGCACGAGGCGCACCTGAAGCTCTCCACGACAGTCTCCCGTCCGCCCGTGCCCCCGCACTGTGGACCTCCCAGAGGCAGCATGCCTTGAGTGGGCCGGGATTTCGACAGTTGCCGCCGCGTTCGGGACAACAAAAACGGACCGGCCGCCGGGAGACGTTCCCCGGCGGCCGGTCCGCGCGCTCAGCGGATCAGGGGCGACCCATGCCGCGGTACTCCCAGCCGGCCTGCGTCCACAGTGTGGAGTCGAGGCAGTTGCGCCCGTCGACCACCTTGCGGCCGTTCGCCAGCTCGCCCAGGGCCACCGGGTCGGCGTTGCGGAACTCGGCCCACTCGGTGAGCACGCAGACCAGGTCGGCGCCGCGGACGGCGTCGTTCATCGTCTCCTCGTACGTCAGCTCGGGCACCGCCCGGCGTGCGTTCTCGACCCCCTGCGGGTCGAACACGTGCACGTCGGCGCCGGCCTTGCCGAGCAGCGAGGCGACCGCGAGCGCCGGCGCGTCGCGTACGTCGTCGGTGTTGGGTTTGAACGTGGCGCCGAGCACCGCGACCCGCGTGCCGGACAGGTCCGGGCCGGCCGGCCCGGAGCGGCGGCCGAGCAGTTCGGCGGCGAGCTGCACCACGCGGCTGCGGCGGCGCTGGTTGATCAGGTCCACCTCGTGCAGGAAGCGCAGCGCCTCACCGGCGCCCAGCTCCTGCGCGCGGGCCTGGAAGGCGCGGATGTCCTTGGGCAGGCAGGCGCCGCCGAAGCCGAGCCCGGCCTGGAGGAAGCGGTTGCCGATGCGCGGGTCGTAGCCGATCGAGCGGGCGAGCTGGGTGACGTCGCCGCCGGCCGCCTCGCAGACCTCGGCCATCGCGTTGATGAAGGAGATCTTGGTGGCGAGGAACGCGTTCGCGGCGACCTTGACCAGCTCGGCGGTGGCGAAGTCGGTGACCACCAGCGGCACCTCGCGGTCCTCGGTGGCGGCGAGGTCGAAGACGCCTTTGTGGGCGGCGAAGAGCATGCCGTTGGCCCACTCGCTCTTGACGCCGACCACGATCCGGTTCGGACGCAGCACGTCGTCGACGGCGAAGCCCTCCTGGAGGAACTCGGGGCTCCACGCCACCTCGACGCCGAGGTCGGCCGGGGTGTGCTTGCCGACGAGCTGCTCCACCCACTCGGCGGTGCCCACCGGCACGGTGGACTTGCCGACGATCAGCGCCTTGCGGGTCAGGTGCTGGGCGAGGCTGGTCACGGACGCCTCGACGTACGACAGGTCGGCGCCCATGCCGTCGGCCCGCTGCGGGGTGCCGACGCAGATGAAGTGGACGTCGCCGAAGTCTGCGGTCTCCTGGATGTCGGTGCTGAACCGCAGCCGGCCGGCGGCCAGGTTGCGCCGCAGCAGCTCGTCGAGGCCGGGCTCGTGGATCGGCACCTCGCCCGCGTTCAGCTTGGCGATCTTGTCCGCGTCGACGTCGAAGCCGAGCACCTCGTAGCCCAGCTCCGCGTAGCAGATGGCGTAGGTCGCACCGAGGTAGCCGGTGCCGAGGAAGGTCACCCGCGGGCGGGCGGCGCCGGACGGCGGGGTCACCGCGGCGATGGCGGGCATCGGCTGGGTGTTCGGGTACGGAATCGTCACGCCTGTCTTCTCCGCTCGCACTGGCGGCGCTTCCACGCGTCGCATTCTGCTGGGGCGCCGAGGCCGGGCACCGAGGGAACTGGATGTCTGCTGTGAGGGTAATGGGGTTGGGCGGGCGAGGCTCGGGCGCGAGCCTACCCGCCGGTAAGGTTCGGCCGGGGCCGGTGGCTATCCTTCAGTTTGCGGCAGTCGTCGGCCCCCGGGCGGCACAGACTGCGCATGATAGCGGTGAAAGGGGAGGGCCGACATGGCCGCAGAGCAGTCGTTCGACGTCTACCGGTTGCCGGAGGAACACGAGGCGATCCGGGAGGCGGTCCGTGAGGTCTGTGCGGCCAAGGTGGCTCCGCACGCCGCCGAGGCGGATGAGACAGGTGAGTTCCCCAAGGCGTCCTACGAGGCCCTGCGGGCGGCCGACTTCCACGCCCCGCACATCCCGGTCGAGTACGGCGGCGCCGGCGCGGATGCGCTGGCCACGGCCATCGTGATCGAGGAGGTGGCCCGGGCCTGCGCGTCGTCCTCGCTGATCCCGGCGGTGAACAAGCTGGGCACCATGCCGCTGCTGCTGGCCGGCTCCGAGGAACTCAAGCGCAAGTACCTCACCCCGGTCGCGGCCGGGGAGGGCATGTTCTCCTACTGCCTCTCCGAGCCGGAGGCGGGCAGCGACGCCGCCGCGATGACCACCAAGGCGGTACGTGACGGAGACCACTGGGTGCTCAACGGCGTGAAGCGGTGGATCACCAACGCGGGCGTTTCCGAGTACTACACCGTGTTCGCCGTGACCGATCCCACAGCGCGCTCGAAGGGCATCTCCGCGTTCGTGGTGGAGAAGTCCGACCCGGGCGTCAGCTTCGGCGCCCCGGAGAAGAAGCTCGGCATCAAGGGCTCGCCCACCCGTGAGGTCTACTTCGACAACGTCCGGATCCCGGCCGACCGCATGATCGGCGCCGAGGGCACCGGCTTCGCCACCGCGATGAAGACGCTGGACCACACCCGGGTCACCATCGCCGCCCAGGCCGTCGGTATCGCTCAGGGCGCGCTGGACTACGCCAAGGGCTACGTCCAGGAGCGCAAGCAGTTCGGCAAGCCGGTCGCCGACTTCCAGGGCATCCAGTTCATGCTCGCCGACATGGGCATGAAGCTGGAGGCGGCGCGGCAGCTCACGTACGCCGCCGCCGGCAGGTCCGAGCGCGGCGACGCGGACCTGACCTACTTCGGTGCGGCCGCGAAGTGCTTCGCGTCCGACGCCGCCATGGAGATCACCACCGACGCGGTCCAGCTGCTCGGCGGCTACGGCTACACCCGCGACTACCCGGTCGAGCGGATGATGCGGGACGCCAAGATCACCCAGATCTACGAGGGCACCAACCAGGTGCAGCGCATCGTGATGGCGCGTCAGCTACTCAAGGGCTGACCGCAGGCGTTCGGGCGGGCGGGCCGGTGCGTACCGGCCCGCCCGCGCTCGTTCAACGGCTCTCGGTGCCCTCCGGCCGGCCGGCGCCGCGCGGGGGCGCGGACCACGGCGACTCGCCGCCGGTGCGGCGGGGCAGCGGCTCGGTCGGGGTCTCGGGGTACGCCAGCGTGAGCGGCGGCGTGTCCGGGTCCTTCGCCGGCGCCGGGGGCCAGTCGGTGAGCGCCGGCTTGTGCTCCACCGGCGCGACGGCCGGGGTCAGCTCCGCCTCGGCCGTCGCGGGTGTGGCGGGACGCCGCCAGCGGCTCGTGCTGAACACCGCCATCAGCAGCAGCACGCCGATGAGGAACAGCGTGCCGTTGTCCAGCGGGTCGCGCAGCGGCAGCGGGTCACCGAGCAGCTTCAGGTCGTCCGGCACCCGGTCCCGCACGCTGAACGGCGCGACGAACAGCCCGAGGTACGGGACCGCGAGCAGCAGGCCGGCCACCAGCGGGCCGAACGGCGAGAAGCGCAACGTGCCGAGCAGGCCGAGCAGGATGCCGGCGACGCCCAGATAGACGGCCGGCTCGATCAGGTTCGGCGTGCTGTACGTCCCGATCTCCACCCAGCGGTCGACGGTCCGCTCAGATCCGTCCTGACCGAGCGTGACGAGCACCCAGGTGACGGGCGCCACCGCCAACCCGGCGAGGAAGCTCCAGAGATGTCGCATCCGCGCACCGTACCGTTTTCGGCATGACAGATCATCCCGCGGTCCCGCCGGGTAAGCCCACGTCGTACTCCCGCGTCACGCTCAGTCGCATCATGACCGCGGTCGATGTCAATCTGTACGGGACCGTGCACGGTGGGGTACTGATGAAATTCGTGGACGACGTCGCCGGCGCGGCGGCGGCGCGGCACAGCGGCGGCACCGCGGTGACCGCGTCCATCGACGAGATCGTCTTCTCCGAGCCGGTCCGGGTGGGCGATCTCGTGCACGCGCACGCGCAGATCAACTGGACCGGACAGACCTCGATGGAGGTCGGGGTGAAGGTGGTCGCCGAACGCTGGGACTCGGCCGAGGAGGAACCGGTCCGGGTCGCCACCGCGTACCTGGTGTTCGTGGGCGTCGACGTGGGTGGCACGCCCCGGCCGGTCCGCCCGGTGCTGCCCGAGACGCCGGAGGACGAGCGCCGCTTCCGGGAGGCCGAGATCCGGCGCGCGCACCGGCTCGCCCGGCGCCGCGCTATCCAGGCCCACCGCGCTGGCTGAGGTGTAAGGAAGGGCCCCTTGTTAACGCCTGCGGTAGAGGAGGGGACCCCTGTTAACACCCCCCCCGGGCCTACCCGCGCCGCCTCCACCGGCGGCAGACACCCGCGGAGGGCGAGGTGTTAACAAGGGGCCCTTCCTCTGCACGAGGCGTTAATAGGGGGCCCTTCCTTACACGCGAGCCACATGGGGTGGGGGTTCGGGGTGTGGGCGGGGCACGCCCCGTACGGCGTACCCGGCGCGGACAATGGCGGCACGAGGTAGGGCAAGATGGCGCCACGGCCCCGGCACACCGTCGTGGCGGGCCCAGGGGAGGGTGGAACAGTGGCTGACGTGCTGTGGACGCCGCCGGCGGACGTGCGGGAGCGGTCGCGGATCGGTGACTACCTGCGCTGGCTGGCCGAGCACCGCGGGCTGGAGTTCGCCGACTACGACGCGCTGTGGCAGTGGTCGGTGACCGACCTGGACGCCTTCTGGCGCTCGATCTGGGACTACTTCGACGTGGTCGCGCACACCCCGCCGACCGCCACCCTCACCGGCCGGGCCATGCCGGGCACCCGCTGGTTCCCCGGCGCGACGCTCAACTACGCCGAGAACGTGCTGCGCATGCCGGGGCTGGGCGACGACGACCCGGCGGTGATCGCGCACGGTCAGACCCGCGCGCCGGAGACGCTCACCGCGGCCGAGCTGCGCGAGCGGGTCCGCCGGGTGGCCGCCGGGCTGCGCCGCCTCGGTGTCGGGCCGGGCGACCGGGTGGCCGCGTACGCGCCGAACATCCCGGAGACGTACGTCCTGCTGCTCGCCACCGCCAGCCTGGGCGCGATCTTCTCCTCCTGCGCGCCCGAGTTCGGCACCCGCAGCGTCACCGACCGCTGGCAGCAGATCGAGCCCACGGTGCTGGTCGCCGTGGACGGCTACCGGTACGGCGACAAGCCGGTCGACAGGCGCGCCGAGGTGGCCGCGATCCGGGCCGCGCTGCCGTCGCTGCGGCACACGGTCGCCATCGCGTACCTCGATCCGGACGGCCCGGCCCCCGACGGCGCGCTGCCGTGGGCGGAGCTGGCGGCGGCGACGGACGAGCCGTTGACGTTCACCCCTGTCGCCTTCGACCACCCGCTCTACGTGCTGTACTCCTCCGGCACCACCGGCCTGCCCAAGCCGATCGTGCACGGCCACGGCGGCATCCTGCTGGAGCACCTCAAGATGCTGGCGCTGCACCACGACCTGGGCCCGTCCGACCGGTTCCTGTGGTTCACCACGACCGGCTGGATGATGTGGAACTTCCTGGTCTCCGGCCCGGCGGTGGGCGCGGCGATCGTGCTGTTCGACGGCAACCCGGGCCACCCCGACCTGGGCGCGCTGTGGCGGCTGGCCGCCGACACCGGCACCACGTACTTCGGTACGTCCGCGCCGTTCCTGCTGGCCTGCCGCAAGGCCGGGCTGGTGCCGCGCGAGGTCGCCGACATGTCCGCGGTGCGCGGCCTCGGCTCGACCGGCGCGCCGCTGCCGGCCGAGGGCTTCACCTGGGTGTACGAGAACGTGAGCGACCGCCTCCAGCTCCAGTCGCTGTCCGGCGGCACGGACGTGTGCACCGGGTTCGTCGGCGGCGTGCCGCTGCTGCCGGTGTACGCGGGGGAGATCGCCTGCCGGGCGCTCGGCGCGAAGGTGGAGGCCCGCTCCGCCGACGGCAGCGCTGTGATCGGGCAGCTCGGCGAGCTGGTGATCACCGAGCCGATGCCGAGCATGCCGGTCGGGTTCTGGAACGACCCGGACGGCGCCCGCTACCGGGAGGCGTACTTCGAGGTCTATCCCGGGGTGTGGCGGCACGGCGACTGGATCACGGTGAACGAGCGCGGCGGGTGCGTGATCACCGGCCGGTCCGACGCCACGCTCAACCGGGGCGGCGTACGCCTCGGCACCGCCGAGTTCTACTCGGTGGTCGAGGGGCTGGACGAGGTGGTCGACTCGGTCGTCGTGCACCTGGAGGACGACGAGGGCGGCGCGGGCGAGCTGCTGCTGTTCGTGGTGCTCGCCGAGGGCCTGGAACTCGACGACGAGATGCGGCGCAAGATCTGCCGGGAGCTGCGTACCGCGCTGTCGCCGCGGCACGTGCCGGACGAGATCCACCAGGTCCGGGCCGTGCCCCGCACGCTGAGCGCGAAGAAGCTGGAGGTGCCGGTCAAGAAGATCCTGACGGGTACCCCGGTCGACAGCGCGGCGGCCAAGGGCGCCCTGGCCAACCCGGAGTCCCTGACGGCGTTCGCCGCCCTGGCCCAGCGCCGGGCCACCGCCGACAGCCCCGCTCCGCCTCGCTGATCTCGCACTCTCCGCCCCGCCGCCCCGCCGCCCGCCCGTTGATCTTGCACTTTCCGCCCCGGCGAAGGGGGCGAATCACCCGTCCCGAGGGCCGAAACCGCAAGATCAACGCGGGGGAGAGGAAGGGGCGGGCGTCAGGTCAGGGTGTGGGTGGTCTTCTCGGTTTCGGCGCGGGAAGGCAGGCGGGCCGGGTCGGGGTGGGCGCACGCGACCACGCTGGCGCCTGCGGTCAGCGGGGTGAGCAGCCAGTCGACCGGGTCGGGGTGGGTGGTCACGTCGACCAGGAGGCGGTCGCCCTGAGCCAGGCCCAGCTCGGTGGCGCGAGCCTGTGCGCGGGCCAGCAGCGCCGCGTCCGCCTCGCCGCCGGCCGGGTACGGCGTGAAGTGGTCGCCGTGTCCGCGTACCGCGGAGACGAAGTCGGTGCAGCCGGCCGGCACCTGCCGCATCGGCAGCGCGAACGGGTCGAGTGCCAGCGCGTACCGCTCGCCGGCCGGCCACCCGGCCGCCTCGTCCGCCCGGCCGACGGCCACGAACAGTGCCTCCACCGGGCCCGGCGTGCCGGTCACTGTGAGCTTCGCCGACCAGCAGCCGAGCAGCACGGCGGCGGTCTGCCAGTGCGGCGGCAGCAGCACCCCGGCCGCGTCGCCGGGCGCGGCGCCGACCTCGTCGGTGAGCAGGTTCGCGGTCTTCGCCACCCAGTTCGCGAGCGTCGCCCCGGAGAGTTCGGTGCGTTCGCCGGTGGCGTCGTCGTACCAGGTCAGCAGCGGTCGGGTGGGGTCGGTCGCGATCGCGTCGGCGAACACCCGGGCAATGTTGTCGGCCATCGGCGCGAACGATACGCGCCCCGCGTGCGTACTCGATGACAGCGACAAGTCGGCGTACCGTCGGGTCGCGGTCAGCGCCCCGCGCCCGGCCCGGCGTAGGCTTGCCGAGAGTGTTATTCCCCACAACTGCGCCACCTGAGGAGTCGCCCCGTGACCGCCGGTCGCCCGCCCCGCGTTCTCATCGACGCCACGAGTGTCCCCGCCGACCGTGGCGGCGTCGGTAGATACGTCGACGGACTGCTCGGCGCGCTGGGCCGGGTCTGCGGCACCGGCGTCGACCTGGCCGTGGTCAGCCTCCGCACCGACCTGGAGCGCTACACCCGGATGCTGCCCGGCGCGGAGGTGATCCCCGCCCCGGCGGCGGTGGCGCACCGGCCGGCCCGGCTGGCCTGGGAGCAGACCGGCCTGCCGCTGCTGGCCCAGCAGGTCGGCGCCGAGGTGCTGCACTCGCCGTTCTACACCTGCCCGCTGCGGGCCGGCTGCCCGGTCACTGTCACCGTGCACGACGCGACGTTCTTCACCGAGCCGGAGCACTACGACAAGTCGCGCCGGACGTTCTTCCGCAGCGCGATCAAGACCTCGCTGCGCCGGGCGAACCGGGTGATCGTGCCGAGCAAGGCCACCCGCGACGAGCTGATCCGGCTGCTGGACGCCGACCCGACCCGGATCGACGTCGCCTACCACGGTGTCGACCAGGACGCGTTCCACGCGCCGGGTGACGAGGAGAAGGCACGCGTCCGGGCCCGCCTGGGGCTCGGCGACAGCAGCTACATCGCGTTCCTCGGGGCCAAGGAGCCGCGCAAGAACGTCCCCAACCTGATCCGCGGCTGGGCCCGGGCGGTGGCCGACCGGCCGAACCCGCCCGCGCTGGTGGTGGCCGGCGGCCAGGGCCACGACGACGACATCGACCGCGCGGTGGCCGAGGTCCCGTCGCACCTGCGGCTGCTGCGCCCGGGTTACCTGCGCTACGCCGACCTGCCCGGCTTCCTCGGCGGCGCGCTGGTGGCGGCGTACCCCTCGTACGGCGAGGGCTTCGGCCTGCCGATCCTGGAGGCGATGGCGTGCGCCGCCCCGGTGCTCACCACGCCGCGCCTGTCCCTGCCCGAGGTGGGCGGCGACGCGGTGGCCTACACCAGCGAGGACCCGGACCAGATCGCCACCGACCTCGGTGCCCTGCTGGACGACGAGCAGCGGCGGCTGTCGCTGGCCAAGGCCGGTTTCGACAGGGCCAAGGAGTTCACCTGGGAGTCCAGCGCGGAGGTCCACATCGCGGCGTGGCGACGGGCCCGGTCCTGAGCGTCGGCTGCCGGTCCCGGGCGACCGACCGTGACGGCTCGCCCGCTTCGGGCATGATGTGCTGATGTTCTACGCCGTCATCCCGGCGGGCGGCAGCGGCACGAGGTTGTGGCCGTTGTCCCGTGCCGGCCATCCCAAATTCCTCCACCCGCTGACCGGCACCCCCGCCTCGCTGTTGCAGGCCACTGTCGACCGGTTGTCGCCGTTGACCACTCCGGAGCGCACGCTCGTGGTCACCGGGGCCGCGCACGCCGCGGCGGTGGCTCGGCAACTGGCTGGCCTGCCGGAGGAGAACATCCTGGTCGAGCCGTCACCGCGCGACTCCTGCGCGGCGATCGCGCTGGCCGCCGCGGTGATCGCCGCCCGGACCCCGGACGCGGTGATGGGCTCGTTCGCCGCCGACCACCTGATCGGCGACCCGGCCCGGCTGGCCGAGGTCGTGCGGCAGGCCATCCGGGGCGCGGAGCAGGGGCTGCTGATGACTGTGGGCATCACCCCGACGCGCCCGGAGACCGGCTACGGCTACCTGGAGACCGGCGAGCCGGCGGGGGACGGCCCGCTGCGCCCGGTACGCGAGTTCAAGGAGAAGCCGGCCGCCGAGGTGGCCGAGGTGTACGTCCGCTCCGGCCGGCACCTCTGGAACGCCAGCATGTTCGTCTGGCGGGTGGACGTCTTCCTGTCCGAGCTGGCTCGTCAGCAGCCGGAGCTGCACGCCGGGATCACCGCCATCGCGGCGGCCTGGGGCACCCCGGAGCAGGACGACGTGCTCGGCCGGATCTGGCCGACGCTGCCCCGGATCTCCGTCGACTACGCGGTGATGGAGGGCGCGGCGACTGCGGGCCGGGTGGGTACGGTGCCCGGCGACTTCGGCTGGAACGACGTGGGCGACTTCCACACGCTCGGCGAGGTGCTGCCCGCCGACGGCGCCGGCAACGTGGTGCTGGGCGGTGACGCGAAGCCGGGCGTGCTGCTGCACGACACCACCGGCACAGTGGTGGTGCCGCACTCCGGGCGGCTCGTGGCCACCGTCGGGGTGCACGACCTGATCGTCGTGGACACCCCGGACGCGCTGCTGGTCTGCCCGCGTGACCGCGCGCAGGACGTGAAGAAGATCGTGGACGAGCTGAAGGAACGCGGCGAGGAGGGCCTGGTCTGATCCGCCGGGCCGCCGGGACGCGTCCGGCGGCGCGGCGCGGTAAAGCCGCTCAGCCGCCGGCGCGGCGGGCCAGCACCGCGAGCGCCGGCGGCACGAGCTGAGCCGTGGCGTGGGCGAGCGGCTCGGGCAGCCGGTCCGGCGGGAACCAGCCGAGCGCCTCGGACTCCGCGCTGACCCGCTCGACCGCCCCCGCCGGGGCCAGGGCGGCGTACCGGACGTCGTAGTGGAACGACCCGCCCTGGCAGGCGACCTGGTGGATGTCCACGTCGATCGGCTCCGGCTCGACGGTCAGGCCGGTGATGCCGGACTCCTCGGTGGCCTCGCGCAGCGCGGCGGCCACGAGCGTCCGGTCGCCGGGCTCGCAGTGCCCGCCGAGCTGCATCCACCTGCGGATCTTGCCGTGTAGGCAGAGCAGCACCCGGCCGTCCGGGTCGAGCACCAGCGCGCTCGCCGTGACGTGCCCGGCCCGGTGCGTCCGGCTCATCGCCACCGGCCCGTCGGCCAGCAGCGCCAGGGTCCGGTCCCGGGCGGCGTCGGCGGCGGGGCTGGTAGCCGTCCAGCGGCTCAGCGTCGCGACGGCGTCGGCGTGCAACTCGGTGTACGGGATGAGATCGGGCACCCGGACACTCTACGAGCGCGCCCTCCGTACCCTGGCGCGGTGACCCTGCGACTCGTCGAGTTCCTGGTGGCCGGCAACGAGGCGAGCGACCTCCTGCCGGTGCGGTCGGCCGCGCTGCTGCGGGCGCACGGCGCGCGCCGCGGCTTCTGGACGGTGCTGGACGAGGGGCCGGTAGAGCAGTGCCTGGCGCTGCTGTTGGAACGCGACGACGGCCACTGGGTGGCGCACCACGTACCTGCCGATGCCGGCCGCGAGAACGGCCGCACCGAGGACGGCGAGGCGCTCGCCCACCACGACGGGTGGGTGTACGTCTTCGGCTCGCACTTCGGGTCCAAGCGCGGCCCGCTGCGGCCCCGGCGCGCGTTCGTGGCCCGGTTCCGGGAGGACGAGGCCGTGGCCGGGCCGCTGCCGGTGCACGTGGTGCGCAACCGCTTCCGGCTGCACCGGGCGGTGAACGACGCGCTCGCCGCCGCCCCGCTGACGCTGCTGCCGCCCGGTGACCGGGTCCGGGAGCGGTTCATCGTGGAGACACTGGCCCGGGGCACCGCCCGCGCCAAGAGCTGGGTGACCCGGCTCGCCGCGGACGACCTGCCGGTCAACGTCGAGGCGGCGGCGTTCACCCCGGCCGGTACGGCGCTGCTGGGGCTGCGTTTCCCGGTGACCGCCGCGGGGGAGCCGGTCTACGTCGAGCTGGCCGGCGTACCGGAGATGTTCGACGACCCGGAGCACTCGGGTGACCTGCTGGGGCTCGGGGCGTACGCGCTGACCGGTGTGACGCCGCCCGGGGCGCTCGCCGGCTTCCGCGCGATCACGCCGACCGGCGACGGCGGCTACGCGGCGGTGACCGGGTCGATCGACGCGCTGGGCAAGGGTTCGGTGCTGTTGGACGACCATCCGCACGGTGGTGAGGTGACCTCCCGGCACGTGCGGTTCCGGCACGACGCGGGCGGGGGCGCCCTGGTGGCCGGGGAGGTGGTGGCGGAGCTGGCGCCGTTCCATCACGTGGAGGGGCTGGCCGAGCTGGCGGGACGCTGCTACTACGTCACGGACGAGGACCACCGGGTGGCGCTCTGGATCGGATGAGCGAGGGCCGGGCGGCACCCCTGCGACTGATGTCGCAGACCCTCGTGGTGCCACCCGGCCACGCCCGTCAGCCGGCGTCCGGGTCGACATTGCGCCCCGGCGTCGGCGGGCAACAGAGAGTTTGCCGAACCGGCCCGCCCAGCGTCGAGGTTTTTCACCTGACGCTTAAAGATGGAGATTAGTACCGGCGGGTACAGTGCGAGGTGTGGCGGGCACCCCCGCCGTCCGCACGGGAGCAGCAACCCATGTTGAAGATCATTTTCTCGGGCGAGGACGTTCTGCGGACCCGGGTCGCCCCGGCCGCGGACCCGCTCTGGGAGCTGGTCCTCAGCCTGCACCTGCTCCAGGGGCGCAGCCGGGATCCGATGATGACCACGTGGCGGCGCACAGTGGCGCACGGCCTGCGGACCGACACCGACGCCGAGCAGTACCGCCTGCTGCTCGCGCTCAACCCGCCGCGTGGCTACTTCCCCGACTTCCTCACCCCGTTCGCCAGCCGCGAGGGCTTCCAGGCCGGGCTGGACGCGATCCGGGGTACCTCTGTGGACATGCTGCGCCGCGACCTGACGCTGCTCGCCGGGGAGACCACGCTGCCGTCGTCGGCCACCTCGCTCGCCCGTGGCGAGCCGGATACGCTGCACCACCTCACCGACGCCATGGCGCGGTACCAGTCGCTGGCGGTCACGCCCTACTGGTCCCGCGTGCAGGCGGCGGTCGAGGCGGACCGGGCCCGGCGTGCGCGCGCCATGCTCGACGGCGGCGCCGAAGGGCTGCTGGCCAGCCTGCGGCCGAACATGCGCTGGGTGTCGGGTGTGCTGGAGGTGCTCGACTACCCGGACACCCGGGAGCTGCACCTGGACGGCCGGGGGCTGCTGCTCGTCCCGTCGTTCTTCTGCTCGCGTACCCCGGTGGCGCTGGTCGACCCGACGCTGCCCCCGGTGCTGGTCTACCCGGTCGACCGGCTCGCCGGCCTGACGCCCGCGTCCGGCGCCGCCGCGTCGCCGCAGGGCGAGGCGCTCGCCGCCCTGCTCGGCCGTACCCGCTCCCGGGTGCTCCAGGCCGCCGACGAGGGCTGCACCACCGGCGAGATGGCACGCCGGCTGCGCATCTCCGCCGCCGCGGCCAGCCAGCACACCACTGTGCTGCGCAACGCGGGACTGCTGGTCAGCCGGCGGGACCGCAACACCGTCCTGCACACGCTCACACCGCTGGGCCGGGCCGTCCTCGACGCCTGAGCACGCCCGCCGGAGTCAGAGCGCCAGCGTGGCGCTCGCGGTGCTGCCGGACGGGGGCGGGAGCAACGTCGAGTCGACGCCCTCGGCGGCCAGCGCGGCGCGCAGGCGTTGCAGGTCCGCGCCGACCCGGACCAGGTCCGCCGGGTCGACGGGGGCGGGCGCCGCGCCGAGTAGCAGGCCGGTGGCCGAGGCGGGCCAGCCGGGCACTGTGGCGGCGAGTCCGGCGCGTACCTCGTCGTCGGTGACGTGGGTGAAGACGGTGCCGGGCGCGACCACGTCGGCCACCGCGTCGATCGCCCGCCGCACCGCGGCCGGATCGGCGGGCTCGGGGCCGATCCGGTCCGCGAGCGTCGCCGCCGCCCGCAGACCGGCGGCGCGCGCCTCGGCCGTGCCGAGCGAGAACAGGTCCATCGAGGCGTCGCGCACGAGCGTGCGGGCGCCCTCGTCGTCGTCCCGGGTCGCGGCGAGGTAACCCCGGACCACCGCGACCGGCACCTGGTCGCACTTGCCCTTGATCAGCTCACCGGCGGCGGCGAGTTCGTCGACCACCGCCATCTGGGTGACGGACAGCTCGTTGCCGTACGGGTCGACCTCGCCCCGGTGGTCACGGATCGCCGGCATGCCGGCCACCCCGAGCGCCACGTCGGTGAGCCCGTTGCGCCACGGGCGTCCCATCGTGTCGCTGACGATCACTGCGACGTCGAGGCCGTACCGGTCGCGCAACGCGGCGCGCAGCGCCCGGGCGGACGCGTCCGGGTCGACGGGCAGCAGCACCAGCCTGGTCTTGTCCACGTTCGAGGCGTCGATGCCGGCGGAGGCCATCACGAACCCGTGGTGGGTCTGCACGATCCGGGTCGCGCCCCGGGTCGCCACCACCCGGGCGGTCTCCCCGGCCAGGATGCGGTCCCGCTCGGCGAGCCGTTCCGGGCCGTCGGCCGGCACGTCGACCAGCCGGCCCTCCGCCTTCGACACGATCTTGCTGGTGACCACCAGGACGTCGTGGTCGCGCAGCCAGGGCGCCGCGCCGGTGATCAGCGCCGCCAGGTTGTCGCCCTCGGTCACGTCACCGATGCCCTGCACCGGCAGGATCTCCAGCCTCACATCAACTCCAGCGCGGCGCGCACCATCGCGGCGGTCGCCGCCTCGTCGGTCATCCGCAGCGGCGCCGCGCGGACGGTCACGTCCGGCACCACAGTGCCCTCGTCCTCCGGCGCGACCAGCCAGCCGTCGAGCAGCCCGCCCGCCGGCCGGGCGCCGTAGAGGCCGCCCACGCCGGCCGCGCTGCACTCCACGCCGAGCACGGCGAGGCAGCGGTCGGCCATGCCGCGTACCGGCGCACCGCCGATGATCGGCGACACCCCGATCACCGGGGCCGGGCCGCCGGCAACCGCGTCGCGCAGCCCGGGCACCGCCAGCACCGGGGCGATGCTCACCACCGGGTTGCTCGGCGCGATCAGCACCACGTCCGCGGCGGCGATCGCCTCGACCACGCCGGGCGCGGGCTTCGCCGCGTCCGCGCCGACGAAGACGAACCGGTCGGTGGGTACGCCGGCCCGATACCGCACCCACCACTCCTGGAAGTGGATCGCCCGCCGGCCCTGCTCGTCGGTGACGACGGCGTGGGTCTCCAGGCGGTCGTCGGTGGCGGGCAGCAGCCGTACGCCCGGCTGCCAGCGGGCCGCCAGTGCCTCGGTGACCTGGGACAGCGGATAGCCGGCGTTGATCATCTGGGTGCGCACCAGGTGGGTGGCGACGTCCTTGTCGCCCAGGCCGAACCAGCTCGGCTCCGCGCCGTACGCGGCCAGCTCGTTCTTCACCGTCCAGGTCTCGCCCGCCCGGCCCCAGCCCCGCTCCGGGTCGGCGCCGCCACCGAGCGTGTAGAGCACGCTGTCCAGGTCGGGGCAGACCTTCAGCCCGTGCAGCAGCAGATCGTCGCCGACGTTGACCACTGCGGTCACCTCGGCGCCCGCCTCCCGGGCGTACGCCCGCACGCCGAGCAGGAAACGGGCGCCCCCGATGCCGCCGGTCAGTACCACGATGCGCATGGCGTCCATCCTTCCGCACGCGCCGCCGTCGATCGTCCGGTGGCCGGAGAGACTACGCTCACTTCGGCAACTGTCCGCTTTCGTTCCCTGGGGGAGTCCGTGACCAGCCCCGCCGAGCCCGCGTCCGGCGACGCCGCGCAGGCCAGCCAGTTGATCAAGCCGTTGCGCGAACTGGCCGCGCTCGTCCTTCTCGGCGCCAACGCCGTGCTGCTCTTCGTCGGCCTGCTGCGCCTGCTGCCGATCGACGACTACAGCACGTCCACCGGCCGGGCCGGGAGCACGTATTTCACATTCATCGGCCTGGAGTCGACGGTCCTGCCGGTGCTCGCCGTCCTGATCGCCACAGTGATCCTCCCGGTCGTGCCGAAGGCCAAGCTGATCACGCAGGTGGCGCTCGTCGAGTACGCCGTGTCCGCCGTGTTCGGCGCGCTGACGTTCCTGATCTGGCTGGTCGGCCGGCTCGCCGACGGCGAGGTGCTGGACGCGTTCCTCGGCCTGCTGACCCGCGCGGCGTGGCTGGCGATCTTCGCGGTCGCCGCGTTCGTGGTGTTCAAGATCTGGCGCACGCTCTACTACGTGCCGAAGCCCAAGCCGCAGCCGGGCGTGTACGGCCAGGCCCAGCCCGGCTGGCCGCAGCAGCCGGGTCAGCCCGGCGGCTACCCCGGTCCGGGCGGCTACCCGCAGCAGCCCGGCCAGGGCTACCCGCAGGCCGGCTCGCCCCCGCCCGGCTGGCCGCAGCAGCCCGGCCCGTACGGCCAGCCGCAGTCGGCGCCGCCGTTCAACACCGCCCCGCCGCACGCTCCGCACTCCGGTCCGCCGTCCGCCGACCCGCAGTCCGGTGTCCCGTTCGCCGGGCCGCAGCAGGCGCCGCAGTACGGCTCGCCGCACCACGCGCCGCCGTTCGGCCAGCCGCCGTCGGCCGACCCGACGCAGGCGATCCCGCGCCAGTCCGCCGAGCCGGGGGCGCCGTCGCCGGCCGCCGACGACGAGCGCACCCAGCGGTTCGACCGCGAGGACCCGAACCAGCCTCGCTGAGCCCCGCGCGGCGGGCGACGGAGATCGTCGCCCGCCGCCACCTGGGCCGCCACCGTCGCCCGCCGCTGTGCGGCAGCTCACCCGGGTCGTCCCGGTGCCCGGACCGCGGCCGGGGGCGGGCATCCGGCCGTCCGGCAGCGCTTAGGCTGGGCGGATGGTTGATCGCAGCGACCCCGAACCGACCGAGGCGAGCATCCGGCGGGCACTGGGGCGGGCCGCCACCGGCCGGGCGCTCGACGCCGGCGAGGCGGGCGCGCTGCTCGCCGCTCGCGGGCCGATGCTCGACGAGCTGCTCCGGATCGCCTCCGACATCCGCGACGCCGGGCTGCGCGACGCCGGGCGGCCGGGCGTGGTCACGTACTCGAAGAAGGTCTTCATCCCGCTGACCCGGCTCTGCCGGGACCGCTGCCACTACTGCACGTTCGCCACCGTGCCGCACCGGCTGCCCGCCGCCTACCTGGAACGCGACGAGGTGCTGTCGATCGCCCGCGAGGGCGCCGCGCAGGGCTGCAAGGAGGCGCTGTTCACGCTCGGCGACCGGCCCGAGGAGCGGTGGCCGGCGGCCCGCCGGTGGCTGGACGAGCGGGGGTACGACTCGACGCTGGACTACCTGCGCGCCTGCGCGGTGGCGGTGCTGGAGGAGACCGGCCTGCTGCCCCACCTCAATCCGGGCGTACTCACCTGGTCGGAGTTGCAGCGGCTCAAGCCGGTCGCGCCGAGCATGGGCATGATGCTGGAGACCACCGCCACCCGGCTCTGGTCCGAACCGGGCGGCCCGCACTTCGGCTCACCGGACAAGGAACCCGCGCTACGCCTGCGGGTGCTCGACGACGCCGGCCGGGTCGGGGTGCCGTTCACCACCGGAATCCTGATCGGCATCGGCGAGAACCGGGGCGAGCGGGTCGACGCGATCTTCGCGATCCGCCGGGCGATGCGGGAGTACGGCCACCTCCAGGAGGTGATCGTGCAGAACTTCCGCGCCAAGCCGGACACCGCGATGCGCGGCATGCCCGACGCCGAGCTGCACGACCTGGCCGCCACAGTGGCGGTGGCCCGGGTGCTGCTCGGCCCGAAGGCCCGCATCCAGGCCCCGCCGAACCTCATCGCGGGCGAGTACGACCTGCTGCTGCGCGCCGGCATCGACGACTGGGGCGGCGTCTCCCCGGTCACGCCCGACCACGTCAACCCGGAGCGGCCCTGGCCGCACCTGGACGAGCTGGCGGCGCGTACCGCGAGTGCCGGGTTCACGTTGCGCGAGCGGCTGACCGTCTACCCGGAGTACGTCCGGGCGGGCGAACCGTGGCTCGATCCGCGCCTGCTGCCGCACGTCACAGCGCTCGCCGACCCGGCCACCGGGCTCGCGGTCGAGGCGGCCCGCCCGGAGGGACGGCCCTGGCAGGAGCCGGAGGAGGTCTACGGCGGCCGCACCGACCTGCACGTCACCATCGACGTCACCGGCCGGACCGACGACCGGCGGGGCGACTTCGACAGCGTGTACGGCGACTGGGCCGAGGTGGCCGGCAAGGTGGCGCCGGAGGCGCGCGCCGGCGTACCAGTGGGCGGTGGCGCGGACGCCGATCTGCGCGCGGGCCTGCGGCTCGCCGCTGACGACCCGGCCGCGCTGCTGACTCCGGCGCACGAGGCGAAGGCGCTGGCGCTGTTCGGCGCGGACGGCCCGGCGCTCGACGAGCTGTGCCGGCTGGCCGACGACGCGCGCCGGGACGCGGTCGGCGACGACGTGACCTACGTGGTCAACCGCAACATCAATTTCACGAACGTCTGCTACGTGGGCTGCCGGTTCTGCGCGTTCGCCCAGCGGGAGAGCGACGCCGACGCGTTCCGGCTCTCGCTGGAGCAGGTCGCCGACCGGGCCGAGGAGGCGTGGACGGCCGGCGCCACCGAGGTCTGCCTCCAGGGCGGCATCGACCCGAAGATGCCGGTGACCGGGTACGCCGACATCGTCCGCGCGATCAAGGCGCGGGTGCCGGACATGCACGTGCACGCGTTCTCCCCGATGGAGATCGTCACCGCCGCCGCGAAGGCCGGCGTGCCGGTGCGGGAGTGGCTGCTCCAGCTCCGCGAGGCCGGGCTGGACACCATCCCGGGCACCGCCGCCGAGATCCTCGACGACGACGTGCGCTGGGTGCTCACCAAGGGCAAACTGCCGGCCTCCGCCTGGGTCGACGTGGTGAGCACGGCCCACGAGCTGGGCATCCGGTCCAGCTCCACGATGATGTACGGCCACGTGGACCACCCGGGCCAGTGGCTCGCCCACTTCCGGGTGCTGGCCGGCGTGCAGGACCGTACCGGCGGGTTCACCGAGTTCGTGGCGCTGCCGTTCGTGCACACCAACGCGCCCATCTACCTGGCCGGCATCGCCCGCCCGGGACCGACATGGCGGGAGAACCGGGCGGTGCACGCGATGGCCCGGCTGCTGCTGCACGGCCGGATCGACAACATCCAGTGCTCCTGGGTGAAGCTCGGCGACGAAGGCACAGTGGAGATGCTGCGCGGCGGCTGCAACGACCTGGGCGGCACGCTGATGGAGGAGACGATCTCCCGGATGGCCGGCTCGGGCAACGGGTCGGCCCGTACCGAGGAGCAGCTGCGGGCCATCGCCACCGCCGCCGGGCGGCCGTTCCGCAAGCGGACGACCGCGTACGGTCACGCCCGCGCCTGAGGTCGAACCTTTCCCCGCCGCGCGCCGTACCTGTGGATGCCGGCGGCGGTTTCGGCGAGGACCGCCGCCGGTGACCCCGAACCGGGGCCCGGCGGTGTCCGGGCGCCCGGCCCGCTGCGGCGCTGCGGCGCCGGTCCGGAAAGGTTGCCGATGAGCACTGACGAGACCACCGACGCGCCGAAACGGCGGACTTGGCCGCGATTGACCCGCAGGCAGACGCTCACCGCCGCGGCGAGCGCCACACTGGGCGCCGCCGCCCTCACCGTGCCGGGCCTGTCCGCCGCCCAGAACGCCCCCACGGCGAGCCGGCGCGACGAGCCGATCGTGGTCCACCTCCGCGACGCCGCGGCCGGCGTCATGGACGTCTTCGTCGGCACCACCCGGGTCGAGGTACGCGACCGCGGCCTGGCCGACCGCCTGGTGCGCGCCGCCGGCCGGCGCTGATCCACCCTCCACCGGCGCGGGCTCCCGGCGCCGGTTCCGACTTCCGTTCCCCCGACGAAGGTGCGTCCGCCATGTCCTCTCACCGCGAGGCCCCGGAGATCGCCAAGGATCCGGTCGCCGACAGTTCCGACCTGTACGCGTTCGTCACGCCGAGCCAGCCGGACACGGTCACGTTGATCGCCAACTACGTGCCGGTGCAGCTCCCGTCCGGCGGCCCGAACTTCTTCGAGTTCGGTGACGACGTCCGGTACGAGATTCACATCGACAACGACGGCGACGGTTATCCGGACGTCACCTATCGTTTCGAATTCACTACCGAGATCACGAACCAGAACAGTTTTCTCTACAACACCGGGCCGATCGAGTCGCTGGAGAGCAAGAACTGGAACCGGCGGCAGTTCTACCGGCTGACCCGGATCGCCGACGGCCGCGCGCGTGTGCTGGCGCACAAACTGCCCTGCCCGCCGTGCAACGTCGGGCCGCTGTCCACGCCGAACTACCAGAACCTGGTCCGGCAGGCGACGTTCAAGCTGTCCACCGGTGAGAAGGTGTTCGCCGGGCAGCGGGCCGACGGTTTCTTCGTCGACCTGGGCGCGGTGTTCGACCTGGGTACGCTGCGGCCGTTCCAGCAGCTGCACGTCGCCGGCAAGAAGCTGTTCCGGGACGAGGGCGAGCCGGTGAACGCGCTGGACCGGCTCAACGTGCACAGTCTCGCCGTGCAGGTGCCGCTCAACCAGGTACGCCGCAAGGCGGCCCGCTACGGCTACGCCGACCGCGCCTCGACCATCGGGGTCTGGACCAGCGCGTCCCGCCAGCAGGTGCGGGTGCTGGGTGACCGGGTCGCCGCTGATACCGCGGCCGGACCCTTCACGCAGGTGTCGCGGCTCGGTAACCCGTTGTTCAACGAGGTCATCGTGCCGATGTCCAGGAAGGACGTCTGGAACACGCTGCCGCCGTCGGAGGACAAGCGGTTCGCCGGGTTCGTGGAGCGGCCCGAGCTGGCCGGGCTGCTGCCGGCGCTCTACCCGGGTGTGTTCCCCAATCTGGACGCGCTGAACAAGTCCAAGAAGCCGCGTGCCGACCTGGTGGCGATCCTGCTCACCGGCGTCCCGGCCGGACTGATCGACGGCTTCGCCAACACCACCGGTGACGTGCAGGCGGACATGCTGCGGCTGAACACGGCGATCCGGCCCAGCCGCAAACCGGACCGGTTCGGTGTGCTCGGCGGCGACCTGGCCGGCTTCCCCAACGGCCGCCGTCCCGCCGACGACGTGGTGACGATCGCGCTGCGCGCCATCGCCGGGCTGACCGTGCCGCTCGTCGACAAGACGTTCCGGCCGGACGCCGCCGCCGCGGCGGTGACACCGGGCCTGAGCGCGGCCGACGTGACAGCGCCGTTCCTGGCCGACTTCCCGTTCCTCGGCACGCCGTACGACGGGTTCGGCAACCCGCAGGCGAAGAAGTCCTGACGGGAGCCGGCGAATGTCACACCATCACGATCTCGGCCCGTCGGAGGTCGGCAGCGTCGTGCTCGACCTGGGCGGCGACCGGGGCGCGCTGATCATCCACACCGGGCGGGACCTGCACGGCCGGGAGATCGAGATCAGCCGCGTGGACCTCGACGGCCCGCGGACCCACTCCGCCGTACGCGAGCGGCACGTCCGGGACGGGGTGTTCCACAGTGCCGTCTACCCGGATCTGGAGGCGGGTGTGTATACCGTCTGGTGGGACGAGAGTACGTCCGCCGGCGCGATCTCGGTCACCGGTGGGTCGATCGCCGAATTCGTTTGGCCCACCAGCTCACCAGCCCGCTTGGACTGATCCGTCAGTCGCGCCGGAACCCGCGCCCCGTCCACATGATGGACGGGGCGCGGTCGGCGTTGGACGGCTCGACGGGCGGTACAGCGGGAAGCGGGTTACCCTTTGCCCCACCAATTCTGATCTTGGTGCGAGCGGCCGGCGGGGGCGTCCGGCCGGCCTGCCGGCGATGCGCCACGGCAGAAAACTTCCGGCAACTCGCCGGGGAGGGCGTTACTCGTCCGGGGTCTGAATCGATAGGGCAGGTTGCGAGGCTACGGGCGACCGCGGCGGTCGTCACGGACGTGTCGGGAGGGCGACTCCATTATCAAGTTTGGCTTGACGGCGCACGCATTACACGCGTGTAATTTGAATGGGGTTGTTCGCGCGGAACGCAACAAATGGTGACCGTACGGACAGGCACGCCTTTCGCGTGGGGGGTTGCAGCGGCGAATGACGCCGGTGCGCGACAAGGAGGCAATCGATGGACGGCCAGCTCGAGGTGGCCGACCTGCTCGGGAACGCGCCGGAGTGGCAGGAGCGAGCGCTCTGCTCGCAGACCGACCCGGAGGCGTTCTTTCCCGAGAAGGGCGGCTCGACCCGCGAGGCGAAGCGCATCTGCTCGCGGTGCGAAGTGAAGACGGAATGCCTGGAGTACGCGCTCGGCCACGACGAGCGGTTCGGGATCTGGGGTGGCCTCTCCGAGCGGGAGCGGCGCAAGCTCAAGCGGCGGGTCGCCGCCTGATCCACGTACGGGTCCACGGGCGGTGGGGGCCGCCCGGACCCGGGTCGCTGTCCGGCCGGCGCGTCCGGCCGGGTGGCGGCGCCTGTCCGGTCAGCCGGTCAGGCCAGCTCGTCCGGGTCGACCCCGAGCAGATTCGCCACCTGCTCGATGATCACGTCATGCACCAGGTCGGCGAGGTCCTCGCGATCCATCGCGCGGAACTCCAGCGGTCGCCGGTAGAGCACGATCCGCGGCGGCACCTCCTGGCGGCCGGGCCGCCCGGGCAGCAGCCGGGCGAGCGGCACCTCGCCGTCCTCCAGCACGTCCGAGTCGTAGACGTTCAGATCCGGCGGGACGTCCTCGACCGCGAACTCCACCCCGGCCAGCTCCTTGGCGAACCGGCGTTCGAGCGTCTCCACCGTGTCGAGCACCAGATCGTCGAAGACCTCGGCCTTCGTCCGCGCCAGCGGCACCGTGGCCGGCACCAGCCGCCCGCGCAGCCCGCGACCGTGCCGGTCACGGTGGGTGCGCCGGCCGGAGCCGGGGCGGCGGTTCTGGGGGCTCGTCATGACGCACAGGGTAGCCCGCATCGGCGGTCCACCCGCCGTCGCGCGGCCGTCCGGCGTGCCGCTGCGCCGATCGGAGGAATTGTGATCACCATGACGGGCGTGTCGTAACGCGAAGCGGTGCGCCGGACCCGGTAATGGGGATACCCTGCCGCCGTGAGGTCACCACGGCGCTGCTCCCGTAACGGCTGCCCCCGGCAAGCGGTCGCCACATTGACCTATGTCTACAACGAGTCGACGGCGGTGGTGGGCCCGCTCGCGGCGTTCGCCGAACCGCACACGTACGACCTGTGTGAGCCGCACGCCCGTAGCCTGACCGCCCCGCGCGGCTGGGACGTGGTGCGGCACGAGGGCGAGTTCGAGCCGCCGCCGCCCACCACCGACGACCTGGTGGCGCTGGCCGAGGCGGTACGCGAGGCCGCACGCCCCGCCCCGCCCCGTCCTCCGGAGGACGAGCCCGCCAAGCCCCAGACCCCCCAGCAGGGCCGCCGGGGCCACCTCCGGGTCATCCCACCCCACCACTGACCGACCGCCGTTCAGGCCCGCGGGCCCCGGCCCTCCACCGGTCGATCATGAAGTTGACGGCGTTTTCGATCTCCCTGAGTGCCGCTAACTTCATGATCAACGGGGTGGGCGCCGGGATGGGTGGCGCGGTCAGTGGCCCAGGAAGCGGTTGAAGAGATCGGCTCGGCGGGACGGGCGGGCGGTGCGGTGCTCGCTCTGGTCGGCTGAGGACATCACCCTCAGGCCGGTGTTCATGGCCAGCCAGCGCAGCGGCTCCGGTTCCCAGTGGGGGGAGCGGTGCCCGACCCAGGGCAGCGCCGTGAGGTCGCTCTCCACGCCCCGGATCAGGTCGGCGAGCGTACGCCCGGCGAGGTTGCTGGTGCCGACGCCGTCACCGACGTAGCCGCCGGCCCAGGCCAGCCCGGTACGCCGGTCCAGCCCCACCGACGCGGCCCAGTCCCGGGCCACGCCGAGCGGCCCGCCCCAGGCGTGCGTCACCGGCACGTCCGGCCCGAGCACCGGGAACAGCTCCCCGAGCGCCCGGCGCAGCGCCGCGAACACCCGCGGCTCCCGGTCGAAGCCCTGCCGGACCCGGGAGGCGTAGTGGTAGGGCGCGCCCCGCCCGCCGAACGCGAGCCGGCCGTCGGCGGTGCGCTGGCCGTACACGATGACGTGCCGGTAGTCGGAGAACGTCTCCCGCTCCGCCAGCCCGATCCGCGCCCACGTCTCCTCGGGCAGCGGCGGGGTGGCCACCATCAGCGAGTAGACGGGCGCCACGGTCCGCCGCTGACCCGGCAGCCCCGGCGTGTAGCCCTCCGTCGCACGCACCACCACGGGCGCCCGGACCACGCCCGCCGGGGTCACCGCCGCGCCCGGCCGCAGCGCGGTCACCGGGGTGCGCTCGTGGATGCGTACGCCCCGGCGCTCCACCGCCCGGGCCAGGCCCCGGACCAGCTTCGCCGGGTGTACGGCCGCGCAGTGCGGGGTGTACGTGCCGCCGCGTACCCCCTCGGCGTTGCAGCGCGCGGCGGCCTTGGCGGCGTCGAGCAGCGTCAGGTCGTCGTCGGTGAGCCCGTGCGCGTGGGCCTGGGCGACCTCGGCGCGGGCCCGCTGGAGCTGGGCCTCGCCGCGCGCGAGCATCACCGTGCCGCCGGCCCGCCAGTCGCAGTCGATGCCCTCGGCGGCGGCGACCCGCCCCACCTCGGCGACCGTGTCGTGCATGGCCCGCTGCATGGCCAGTGCCCGGTCCCGGCCGTGCCGCCGGGCCAGCGCCGGCAGCGACGTGGGGAACAGCGCCGAGCACCAGCCGCCGTTGCGCCCCGACGCGCCGTACCCGGCGATCTCCCGCTCCAGCACGACGACGCGCAACGTGGGGTCGGCCTCGGCCAGGTACCAGGCCGTCCACAGCCCGGTGTACCCGGCGCCCACGATCGCCACGTCGGCGTCCGTGTCGCCGGGCAACCCGGGTCGCGGTGTCAGCGGTTCGTCCAGGCCGGACAGCCAGTACGACAGACGCCGGTAGTCGGTCATCGGCGTCAGAGCCGCGACCACGCCTCGGTCAGCACCGCGCGCAGGATCTGCTCGATCTCGTCGAAGTGCTGCTGGTCGGCGATCAGCGGCGGGGCGAGCTGCACCACCGGGTCGCCCCGGTCGTCGGCCCGGCAGTAGAGCCCGGCGTCGAACAGCGCTGTGGACAGGAAGCCGCGCAGCAGCCGCTCGGACTCGGCCTCGTCGAACGTCTCCCGGGTCGTCTTGTCCTTCACCAGCTCGATGCCGTAGAAGTAGCCGTCGCCCCGGACGTCGCCGACGATCGGCAGGTCGTGCAGCTTCTCCAGGGTGGACCGGAACGCGCCCTCGTTCGCACGGACGTGCCCGATCAGGTCCTCCCGGGCGAACACCTCCAGGTTGGCCAGCGCGACCGCGCAGGAGACCGGGTGGCCGCCGAACGTCACCCCGTGCGCGAACATGCCGGTCTCGGTGAGGAACGGCTCCATCAGCCGCTCGCCGGCGATCATCGCGCCGAGCGGGGCGTAGCCGGAGGTGATGCCCTTGGCGGTGGTGATGATGTCCGGCTGGTAGCCGTAGCGCACGGCGCCGAAGTACTCGCCGAGCCGGCCCCAGGAGCAGATCACTTCGTCGCTGACGAGCAGCACGTCGTACGCGTCGCAGATCTCGCGTACCCGCTCGAAGTAGCCGGGCGGCGGCGGGAAGCAGCCGCCGGAGTTCTGCACCGGCTCCAGGAAGACGGCGGCGACCGTCTCCGGCCCCTCCCGCTCGATCGCCCGGCCGATCTCGTCGGCGGCCCAGCGGCCGAACGCCTCGGCGTCGTCGCCGTGCTCGGGGGCCCGGTAGAAGTTGGTGTTCGGCACCTTGATGCCACCGGGTACCAGCGGTTCGAAGTCGGTCTTGATGCCGGGCAGGCCGGTGATCGACAGCGCGCCCATCGAGGTGCCGTGGTAGGCGATGTAGCGGCTGACCACCTTGTGCTTGGTGGGCTTGCCGGTGCGCTTGAAGTAGGCCCGGGCCAGCTTCCACGCCGCCTCGACGGCCTCGGAGCCGCCGGTGGTGAAGAAGACCCGGTTCAGGTCGCCGGGGGTGAGCGTGGCGATCTTCTCGGCCAGCTCGACGGCCTTCGGGTGGGCGTACGACCAGAGCGGGAAGTAGGCCAGCTCGCCGGCCTGCTTGGCGGCGGCCTCGGCCAGCTCGGCGCGGCCGTGACCGGCGTTCACCACGAACAGCCCGGCCAGCCCGTCCAGGTAGCGGCGGCCCTGCGCGTCCCAGACGTACGCGCCCTCGCCCCGGACGATTGTCGGAACCTCGCCGGCCGGGTAGCTCGCCATGCGGGTGAAGTGCATCCAGAGATGGTCGGTGGCGTTGGCCATGTCAGCCCCATCGGGTCTCGGGCCGGTCAGGGGTGACACCGGCCGCTCTGCCCACGGTTATCCCACAGGCGATGCCGATAAGGCAAGCGAACAAGCTTCAGCGCGACGGATTCAGCGCCATATCACTTTCCTGCCGACGGAATCCGCATCAGGCGGTGCCCCAGCTGTAGGTCTGCTTGCGCAGCTTCAGGTAGACGAACGCCTCGGTGGAGAGCACCCCGGGCACGCCGCGCAGCTTCTGGAGGATCTCCAGCAGGTGTGCGTCGTTGCGGCAGACCACCTCGGCCAGCAGGTCGAACGAGCCGGCGGTGATGACCACGTAGTCGATCTCCTCGAACTCGGCCAGCCGGTCGGCGACGGGTTCCAGGTCGCCGTCGGTGCGCAGCCCGATCATGGCCTGGCGGGGGAAGCCGAGCTGGAGCGGATCGGTGACCGCGACGATCTGCATGACGCCCGCGTCGAGCAGCCGTTGCACCCGCTGGCGTACCGCCGCCTCGGAGAGGCCGACCGCCTTGCCGATGCTCGCGTACGGGCGGCGCCCGTCCTCCTGGAGCTGCTCGATGATCTGCTTGGCCACGTCGTCGAGCAGAGCGTGATTGGCTCCTTCACGCACCGTGACCCGGCGGGCGCCGTTGGAGTTCTCCTGGTGCCGGTTGACCATCGACGCTCCTCGTGTCCGATTCTCCGTGTTGAGCGTAGTGCCCCGCGCAGTCTGGCGTATTTCGTGGCGACTGGCTATTCCGGCAACGGAATCCCTTGTGAGAGAGGTTTTCTCATGTCAGGATCAGTCGTCCATCGCCACTGACCCTCCCGCCGGCGCGCCGCCCCCGTCCCGCCGCCGACGATGCCCCCCAAGGAGTCGTCACATGCGTAGTCCCCTCCGGCCCCTCACCCGGCGTGGTCTGCTCACCGGGACCGTCGGCTCGGCCGCGCTGCTCGCCACCGCGGGCACCCTGGCCGGCTGCGGGACCAAGGGCGCCCAGCAGACCGAAGCCGGATGCAAGAGCGAGGATCTGTCCGCCACCGAGAAGAAGGTCGCCTTCTCGAACTGGCCGCAGTACATGGACACCGACGAGAAGGACGAGTCCAAGCGCCCCACGCTCGATGCGTTCGTCGCCGCGTCGGGCATCCAGGTGACGTACACCGAGGACGTCAACGACAACAACGAGTTCTTCGGCAAGGTGCGCAACCAGCTCGCCGGGTGTCAGAGCACCGGCCGGGACATCATGGTGCTCACCGACTGGATGGCCGCCCGGATGATCCGCCTCGGCTGGGTGCAGAAGCTCGACAAGTCGAAGATGCCCAACGTCGAGGCGAACCTGCTGTCGTCGCTGCGCGGGCGCTCCTTCGACGCCGAGACCCAGCTCGCGGTCCCGTGGCAGTCCGGGCTGGCCGGGCTCGCGTACAACGCGAAGGTCGCCAAGGAGATCCGCACCGTCGACGAGCTGCTCACCCGCCCCGATCTCAAGGGCAAGGTGACAGTGCTGTCGGAGATGCGCGACACCATCGGCCTGCTGCTCCAGTCGCTCGGCCACGACCCGGCCAAGTTCACCCCGGCCCAGTTCGACGACGCGCTGAACAAGCTGAAGAAGGCGGTGGACAGCAAGCAGATCCGGCGGTTCACCGGCAACGACTACGCGCCCGACCTGGCCAAGGGCGACATCGCCGCGTGTATCGGCTGGTCCGGCGACGTCGTGCAGCTCGGCTTCGAGGACGACAAGATCAAGTTCGTGGTGCCCGAGTCCGGCGTGATGCTCTGGTCGGACAACATGCTGGTGCCGAACAAGGCCACCCACAAGGCCAACGCCGAGGCGTTGATGAACCACTACTACGACCCGGCGGTGGCGGCGAAGCTGGCCGCGTACGTCAACTACATCTGCCCCGTGCAGGGCGCGCAGGCCGAGATGGAGAAGATCGACCCGGATCTGGCGACCAACCCGCTGATCTTCCCGGACGACACGATGCTGTCCAAGGCCAAGGTCTTCATGGCGCTCGACGAAGCGCAGGAGAAGGAGTACGAGACCAAGTTCCAGCAGGTGATCGGCGCGTGAAGGGGCAGCAGACCCCGGCCGGTGACCTGCGACTGGTCGACCTGACCAAGCGGTTCGGCGTCTTCACCGCCGTCGACGACCTCACCCTCACGATCCCGCAGGGCTCGTTCTTCGCCCTGCTCGGCGCGTCCGGCTGCGGCAAGACCACCACACTGCGGATGATCGCCGGGCTGGAGCAGCCCACGAGCGGGCAGGTGCTGCTCGGCGAGCAGGACATCGCCGGGCTGCGGCCGTACAAGCGGCCGGTGAACACCGTCTTCCAGAGCTACGCCCTCTTCCCGCACCTGGACATCCACGAGAACGTGGCGTTCGGGCTGCGCCGCCGCGGCATCCGCAAGGTGAGCGACCAGGTGGAGCGGATGCTCGCCCTGGTGCAGCTTGAAGGGTACGGGCGGCGCCGCCCGGCCCAGCTCTCCGGCGGCCAGCAGCAGCGCGTCGCGCTGGCCCGGGCGCTCATCAACCACCCGCAGGTGCTGTTGCTCGACGAGCCGCTCGGCGCGCTCGACCTCAAGCTGCGCCGGCAGATGCAGATTGAGCTGAAGCGGATCCAGACCGAGGTCGGCATCACGTTCGTGCACGTCACCCACGACCAGGAGGAGGCCATGACGATGGCCGACACGGTCGCGGTGATGAACGCCGGCCGGATCGAGCAACTCGGTGCGCCCGCCGACATCTACGAGTACCCGGCCACCGCGTTCGTGGCGAACTTCCTCGGCCAGTCCAACCTGCTCGCCGCCGAAGCCGGCGGTCGCGCCGCCGACGACGTGCTGGTCACGGCGCACGGCTCGCGCTTCTCGGTGCCCGCCGGGCGGGCCCGGCTCACCGACGGGCCGGCCTTCCTCGGCGTACGTCCGGAGAAGCTGCACCTGGCCGACGGCCCGGACGGGGTGCCGGCCGGGCACCAGCACGTCGGCGGCATCGTCACCGACACCTCCTACGTCGGGGTGAGCACCCAGTACCTGGTGCGCACCGCGTGGGGCAGCGAGCTGTCCGCGTTCGCCGCGAACAGCGGGCTGGGCGGCCGCCTCGCCGTCGGTACGGCGGTGACCGCGCACTGGGATCCGCGGCACGCGTTCCTGCTGCCCCGGGCCGCCGGTGAGGACGACCAGACCGCGCCGCTGCTCGACGAGCCGCCGGTGGGTGCGTCGGCATGAGCGCGCTGGCCCACGTACCGACCTCCGCCGGGAAGCCGGTGCCGCCGCCGGTGCGGCGCGGGCGCAGCCGCCTCCTGCCGTACCTGTTGCTGCTGCCCGGCGCGGTCTGGCTGCTCGTCTTCTTCGCGCTCCCGCTGGTGCAGCTCGCCTCGGCCAGCCTCTACGACCCGGCCGGCTCGCTCTCCACCGGGTACGCCATGACCTGGGCGTTCAGCAACTACCCGGACGCGTTGCAGGCGTACTGGCCGCAGTTCTCCCGGTCGTTCCTCTACTCGGCCATCGCGCTGGTGCTCGCGTTGCTGATGGGCTATCCGCTGGCGTACGCGATCGCGCAGAAGGCCGGCCGGTGGAAGAACCTGCTGCTGGTCGCGGTGGTCGCGCCGATGTTCACCAGCTTCCTGGTGCGCACGCTGGCCTGGAAGACCATCCTGTCGGACAACGGCGCGCTGGTCGGGCTGCTGCGCGACGTGCACCTGCTCGGCCCGGACGGCCGGCTGCTCGCCACCCCGATCGCCGTTGTGCTCGGCCTGACGTACAACTTCCTGCCGTTCCTGGTGCTGCCGCTGTACGCGAGCCTGGAGCGGCTCGATTCCCGGCTGCTGGAGGCGGCGAGCGACCTGTACGCGAGCCCGCTGCGCGCGTTCGCCAAGGTCACGCTGCCGCTGTCGATGCCCGGTCTGATCGCCGGCACGCTGCTGTTCTTCATCCCGGCCACCGGTGACTACATCAACGCCGAGCTGCTCGGTACGCCGAACGAGTACATGATCGGCAACGTCATCGACTCGGCGTTCCTGGTCCGGCTGGACTATCCGCAGGGCGCGGCGCTGTCGTTCCTGCTGATGGCCGCGATCCTGGCGATCGTCTTCGTCTACCTGCGGAAGGCCGGCACGGAGGAGGTTCTGTGAGCGCGAGGAGCGCAGCGAAGCGGAGCCCCGCAGTCGCGAACGAAAGGCGGGCGCTGTGAACGGACTCAGGCGCTGGCTCGCCGACCGGTGGGTGATGGGCGTGGCACTGCTCGTCCTCGGCTACCTGACGCTGCCGATCATGGTGGTCGCCGGCCTGTCCTTCAACCGGCCCTCCAGCCGGCTCTCCTACGACTTCAACGAGTTCACGCTCGACAACTGGAAGCAGCCCTGCGCCACCTCGGACATGTGCGACGCCGTGGTGCGCAGCATGCAGATCGGCCTCATCGCCACGGTCGTCTCCACGCTCCTCGGCACGCTGATGGCGTTCGCGCTGGTCCGGCACAGCTTCCGCGGCCGCTCCGGGCTCAACGGGCTGATCTTCCTGCCGATGGCCACCCCGGAACTCGTGATGGGCACCTCGCTGCTCGCCCTCTTCGTGGCCGCCGGGGTGCCGCAGGGCTTCTGGACCATCGTCATCGCGCACGTCATGTTCTGCGTGTCGTTCGTCGTGGTCACCGTGAAGGCCCGGCTCTCCGGCATGGACCGGCGGCTGGAGGAAGCCGCGATGGACCTGTACGCCAGCGAGTGGCAGACGTTCCGCCGGATCACGCTGCCGCTCGTGCTACCCGGCATCGTGGCCGCCGCGCTGCTGGCGTTCTCGCTCAGCTTCGACGACTTCATCATCACGAACTTCAACGCCGGCACCACTGTCACGTTCCCCATGTACGTCTGGGGCGCCTCCCAGCGGGGCATCCCGCCGCAGGTGAACGTGATCGGCACGGCCATGTTCGTGATCGCGTTGCTGCTGGTCGGGGCCACCTCGCTGCGCGGGCGGCGGGCGCGACGGGCCGCCCTCGCGATGGTTGCCACACCGGCGGGCAAGCCATGACACTCCCGCATACCGGCCGGGCGCTGGCCGACGCCGCGCCCGTGTCGTACTGGCTGGACCGCCCGGCTCGCCCCGACCCGCTGCCGCCGCTGACCGGGACGCACACCGCCGACCTGCTCGTGGTCGGCGGCGGGTACGCCGGGCTGTGGACCGCGCTGCTCGCAAAGGAGGCCGACCCGGACCGCGACGTCCTGCTCGTCGACGCGGGCACGTGCGGCTGGGCGGCGTCCGGGCGCAACGGCGGGTTCTGCGCCGCGTCGCTCACCCACGGGCTCGCCAACGGCGTCGAGCGGTTCCCCGGCGAGATCGGTGAGCTGGAACGGCTGGGCCGGGAGAACCTCGACGCCATCGCCGCCACCGTGGCGAAGTACGACATCGACTGCGACTTCGAACGCACCGGCGAGCTGGCGGTTGCCGTCGAGCCGTACCAGCTCGACGGGCTCGCCGCCGACGCCGAGCTGGCCCGCCGGTACGGCCACGACGTGCGGCTGCTCGACCGAGACGAGGTACGCGCCGAGGTGGCGTCGCCGACGTACCTGGGCGGGATGTGGGACCGCGACCGGGTGGCCCTGCTCGACCCGGCGAAGCTCGCCTGGGGACTGCGCCGGGCCGCGCTCGACCTGGGCGTACGCGTGCACGAGCACACCCGCGTCACCGGCCTGGCCAGCGACGGCGCCGGGCTGCGCGCCACCACGGCGGGCGGCGCGGACGCGGCGCCCGGCGCGGTACGGGCGCGGCAGGTCGTGCTGGCCACGAACGCGTTCCCGCCGCTGCTGCGCCGGCTGCGCTCCTGGATCGTGCCGGTCTACGACTACGCGCTGATGACCGAGCCGCTGACCGGGGCGCAGCGCGACGCGATCGGCTGGCGGCACCGGCAGGGGCTCGCCGACACCGGCAACCAGTTCCACTACTACCGGCTCACCGCCGACAACCGGATCCTGTTCGGCGGCTACGACGCCGTCTACCACTACGGCAACCGGGTGGCGCCCGTGCTGGAGCAGCGCGAGGCCACCTTCACCACGCTGGCGTCGCACTTCTTCGCGACCTTCCCGCAACTCGATGGCCTGCGGTTCAGCCACCGCTGGGGTGGCGTCGTCGACACCTGCACCCGGTTCTGCGCGTTCTTCGGCACCGCGTACTCCGGACGCCTGGCGTACGCCGCCGGGTTCACCGGGCTCGGCGTCGGCGCGACCCGGTTCGGGGCCCGCGTGACGCTCGACCTGCTCTCCGGCACTGACACCCCGCTGACCCGGCTCGACCTGGTGCGCCGCAAGCCGCTGCCGTTCCCGCCGGAACCGGCCCGGTCCGTGGGCATCAACCTCACCCGATGGTCGCTCGCCCGCGCCGACGCGCGGGACGGACGGCGCAACCTCTGGCTCCGTACTCTCGATCGTCTTGGACTGGGGTTCGACTCCTGATGCGTATCCTCCTCGTCGGCGCCGGTGGCGTCGGCTCCGCCGCCGTATCCATCGCCGCCCGCCGTACCTTCTTCGAGATCATGGTGGTCGCCGACCACGACCCGGCGCGGGCGGCGCGGGCCGTCGCCGGACACGGCGACCGGTTCGTCGTCGCCACAGTGGACGCCGCCTCCGCCGACGCGGTGGCCGCGCTGTGCCGGGAACACCGGATCACGCACGTGCTCAACGCGGTGGACCCGCGCTTCGTCATGCCGATCTTCGACGGCGCGTTCGCCGCCGGGGCCGACTACCTGGACATGGCGATGTCGCTGTCCCGGCCGCACCCCGAGCACCCCTACGCCGAGACCGGGGTCAAGCTCGGCGACGAGCAGTTCGCCGTCGCGGAGCAGTGGGCCGCCGCCGGACGGCTCGCGCTCTGCGGCATCGGCGTCGAACCGGGCCTGTCCGACGTCTTCGCCCGCTACGCCGCCGACGAACTCTTCGCCGAGATCGACGAGATCGGGGTACGCGACGGCGCGAACCTCACAGTCGCCGGGTACGAGTTCGCGCCCTCGTTCTCCATCTGGACCACCATCGAGGAGTGCCTCAACCCGCCGGTGATCTGGGAGGCCGGGCGCGGCTGGTTCACCACCGAACCGTTCAGCGAGCCGGAGGTGTTCGACTTCCCGGCCGGGATCGGTCCGGTCGAGTGCGTCAACGTCGAGCACGAGGAGGTGCTGCTCATCCCGCGCTGGGTGCCGGCGAAGCGGGTCACCTTCAAGTACGGCCTCGGCGCCGAGTTCATCGAGGTGCTGCGCACGCTGCACAAGCTCGGGCTGGACTCCACCCAGCCGGTGCGCGTACGCGGGGTCGACGTGTCGCCGCGCGACCTGGTGGCCGCCGCGCTGCCCGACCCGGCCACGCTCGGCGACCGGATGAGCGGCAAGACGTGCGCCGGTACGTACGTCACCGGCACCGGGCCGGACGGGCGGCCCCGCCGCGTCTACCTCTACCACGTGGTCGACAACGAGTGGTCGATGGCCGAGTACGGCCACCAGGCGGTGGTCTGGCAGACCGCCGTCAACCCGGTCGTCGCGCTGGAACTGCTCGCCACCGGCGCCTGGTCCGGCACGGGCGTGCTCGGCCCGGAGGCGTTCCCGCCGATCCCCTTCCTGGACCTGCTCACCGGCTACGGTTCGCCGTGGGGGATGGAGGAACGATGACCCGGTACGGCCCGATGTACGGTCCCGACATCACGTTCCTGGGTGTGCCGCCGTGCACAGTCGAGGAACCGGTCACGTACGCCGACGCGGACGTGGTGATCATCGGGGCGCCGTTCGACGGCGGCACCTCGCACCGGCCCGGCACCCGGTTCGGGCCGTCCGCCATCCGGCAGGCCTGCTACCTGCCGCACGACGGCTCCCGCCCGTCGCTGGCGCTGCGCGTCGACGGGCTGAAGGACCTGTGCGTCTACGACGCCGGCGACGTGGAGATGTTCAGCGGCGACATCGAGCGCTCGCTGGCCGCGCTGGAGACCGCCGTGCACGCGGTCGCCGCCGCCGGGGCGATCCCGGTGGTGCTCGGCGGCGACCACTCCATCGCGCTGCCCGACGCCACAGGCGTGGCCCGGCACCACGGGCTCGGCCGGGTGTCGCTCGTGCACTTCGACGCGCACGCCGACACCGGCGACGTCGAGTTCGGCTCGCTGCACGGCCACGGCCAGCCGATGCGCCGGCTCATCGAGTCCGGTGCGGTACGCGGCGACCGCTTCCTGCAGATCGGGCTGCGCGGCTACTGGCCCGGCCCGGACACGCTGGCGTGGATGGCGGAACAGCGGATGCGCTCGTACGAGATGACCGAAGTCGTGGCGCGCGGCCTGGACACCTGCCTCACCGAGGCGTTCGACATCGCGACCGACGAGTGCGAGGGCGTGTTCCTCTCCGTCGACGTGGACGTGGTCGACCCGGGCATGGCACCCGGCACCGGCACGCCCGAGCCGGGCGGGTTCACCTCCCGGCAACTGCTCGACGCGGTGCGCCGGGTCTGTTACGAGCTGCCTGTGGTCGGGCTGGACGTGGTCGAGGTCGCCCCGCCGTACGACCACGCCGACATCACCGCGTACCTGGGCAACCGGGTGGTGCTGGAGGCGCTGTCCGCGATAGCCCGCCGCCGCCACGACGCCGCCGGCGGACCCCCGTGGAACCCCACCCAGCCGCTCCTGGACAACCGCTGACTGGTAGTCCGGGATGTTTAGCCCGGGCTATAGTCGGGGCATGGGTGCGGACGGGAAGCGCTGGTCGGTGCGGGTCACCGGAGAGGTCCGGCACTGGCTGCGCGACCTGCGGGACCACGACCCGTCGTCGTACGAGAGCGTCCGGGTGGCGGTGGACAAGCTGGCCGAGGTCGGGCCGGGGCTGGGTCGCCCGCTCGTGGACACGCTGCGTGGAAGCAGTCTCCGTAATCTGAAGGAGCTGCGGCCCCGCTCCGGTCGGGACGTGGCTATCCGGGTGCTGTTCGTCTTCGATCCCTGGTCGCAGGCGGTCCTCCTGGTCGCCGGCAACAAGGCGGGCAACTGGACCCGCTGGTACCGGCAGCACATTCCGGCGGCGGAGGTTGCCTACAAGGCTTGGCTCGACAGCGAGCGCGAGCGAAGGGGGGAGTCGTGACGGAGTTCTATCACTGGGACGAGGTCCGCGCCGAACTCGGCGGTGACGACGAGGCGTACGAGGCGGAGCGCGCCCGGACCGACGCGTGGGTGAGCGCGTTCCACCTGGCCGAGGAGCGCAAGCGGCTGGGGCTCACCCAGCGGCAGGTCGCCGAGATCATGGGGGTCACGCCGGGCCGGGTCAGCCAGATCGAGAACGGCGACCTCGACGTCAACGAGGTGGCCACGCTGAGCCGGTACGCCAATGCCCTCGGCGCCCGGCTGCGGATCATCTTCGACTACGGCGACGACCTCCGGCAGATCGCCTGACCGGAGGCCGCCGATGCGGTCAGGGGCGGGCGCAGTGGGGGCGCAGGCGTACGCGTTCGGTGGTTTCGGTGAGGGAGTTGGGCTCGATCACCAGGCGGGCGATGGTGGTGGCGGGGCCGGGGCGGAATCTGCCCTGGTCGGCGGGGATGGTCGCGGTCCAGGTGCCGGCGGTGCGGTCGTCGGTGCACGCGCCGATCACGCCGAATCCGAAGCCGGTGACCGAACCGCGCCGTACCCGCTGCTCCAGGTGCACCTCGATGTACGCGAGGCCGCGCTCGGCCCCGCAGTCGAACCGGCCGCCGACGGTGGCGGTGTGCGCCCGTACGTCGGCGGCGCCGAACCAGTTGACGGAGATGCTGGGGGAGGCGGCCGGGGCGGCGACGGCGGCGCCCGGCGCGAGCCCGAGCGTGGCGGCGGTGGCCAGGGCGGTGAGGCCGGCGGCGAGCACTGGCTGTCGGACCGGGTTCATGCGCGGTCTCCTGTCGGGCGGTGGTGGGACGCGTACTCCGAAGTGGACGGCGTCAGCATCCCACCGCCGCGATGCCCGCGAGCTGCAAGATCTCGGACAGATCAGCGGTTCAGATGGGACCGGATGAGGAAGCGGACGCCCTCCGGGGCCTCCAGGGAGAACCCGCTGCCCCGGCCGGGCACCACGTCGACGGTGAGCCGGGTGTGCCGCCACAGCTCCCACTGGGCCTTCGACATCCAGAACTCCACCGGCTCGGGCACCCCGTCGACAGCCAGCGAGGCGAGCAGCACATCCGAGCCGCCGGTGCGGAACTCACCGGCCGGGTAGCACATCGGGGCGCTGCCGTCGCAGCAGCCGCCGGACTGGTGGAACATCAGCGGGCCGTGCTGCCCCCGCAGCGACCGGATCAGGTCGGCCGCCGCGGGGGTCAGGGTCACGGTGTCGCCCATCAGAAGAAGCCCAGCTTCTTCGGCGAGTAGCTGACCAGCAGGTTCTTGGTCTGCTGGTAGTGCTCCAGCATCATCTTGTGGTTCTCCCGGCCGATGCCGGACTGCTTGTAGCCGCCGAACGCCGCGTGCGCCGGGTACGCGTGGTAGCAGTTCGTCCACACCCGGCCGGCCTGGATCGCCCGTCCGGCCCGGTACGCGGTGTTCAGGTCCCGGGTCCACACGCCCGCGCCGAGCCCGTACAGCGTGTCGTTGGCGATCTTCACGGCGTCGTCCAGGTCGGCGAAGGAGGTCACCGACACGACCGGGCCGAAGATCTCCTCCTGGAAGATCCGCATCGAGTTGTCGCCCTCGAAGATGGTCGGCTGGACGTAGTAGCCGCCGGACAGCTCGCCGCCGAGGTCGGCCCGCTCACCGCCGGTGAGGACACGAGCGCCCTCCTGCCGCCCGATGTCCAGGTAGGACAGGATCTTTTCCAGTTGGTCGTTGGACGCCTGCGCGCCGACCATCGTGTCGGTGTCCAGCGGGTGCCCCTGCGTGATCTGCCGGGTCCGGTCCACGGCGGCGGCCAGGAAGTCGGCGTAGTGGCCCTGCTGGATGAGCGCCCGTGACGGGCAGGTGCACACCTCGCCCTGGTTGAGGGCGAACATGGTGAAGCCTTCGAGCGCCTTGTCCAGGAAATCGTCGGAGGCGGCGCTGACGTCGTCGAAGAAGATGTTCGGGCTCTTGCCGCCCAGCTCCAGCGTGACCGGCCTGATGTTCTCGCTGGCGTACTGCATGATCAGCCGCCCGGTGGTGGTCTCGCCGGTGAACGCCACCTTCGCCACCCGCGGCGAGGACGCGAGCGGCTTGCCCGCCTCGACGCCGAAGCCGTTCACCACGTTCACCACGCCCGGCGGCAGCAGGTCGCCGATCAGCGAGAGCAGGTAGTGGATCGAGGCGGGTGTCTGCTCGGCCGGCTTGAGCACCACCGCGTTGCCGGCGGCCAGCGCCGGGGCGAGCTTCCACACCGCCATGAGGATCGGGAAGTTCCACGGGATGATCTGCCCGACCACGCCGAGCGGCTCGTGGAAGTGGTAGGCGACTGTGTCGTCGTCGAGTTCGCCGAGCGAGCCCTCCTGCGCCCGGATCGCGCCGGCGAAGTAGCGGAAGTGGTCGATCGCGAGCGGGATGTCGGCGGCGAGCGTCTCGCGTACGGGCTTGCCGTTCTCCCACGTCTCGGCGATCGCGAGGGACTCCAGGTTGTCCTGCATGCGGTCGGCGATCCGGTTGAGGATCAGCGAGCGTTCGGCGACCGACGTGCGGCCCCACGCGTCGGCCGCGCCGTGCGCCGCGTCGAGCGCCTTCTCCACGTCCTCGGCGGTGCCCCGGGCCACCTCGCAGAAGGTCTGCCCGGTCACCGGGGTCGGGTTCTCGAAGTACTTCCCACCGTGCGGCTTCACGTACTCGCCGCCGATGTAGTGGTCGTAGCGGGACTGCCAGTGGGTGGGGGCGTCGTAGCGCGTCATGGGTACCTCCGCCGTCCGTCTGGGGTGGATGGCGGGCAGGCTAGTTTCCGGGACGTTGCAGGAACGTTGCGCGCGGCAGCGCGTACTCCTCGGCGAGCTGGCGGGCCCGCGCGACAGCGAGCGGCCGGCGGGGCGCGCCCGGCGGCAACGCCCGGGCCAGGGCCTGCCAGGCGGCCAGGTCGTCGGACCCGGCCGCCGTCGCGGTCCAGGCCGCGATCAGCCCCGGGTCGGCACCGGCCAGCACGGCGGCGCGCAACTGGCCGTCGACCAGGCGGCGCAGTCGCGCGACTCCCGGCGCGTCCGACAGGGGCAGCAGGGGCCCGGGGTACGCGCGCAGCGCCGCCGCCGGATCGCCACGTTCCAGCAGTTCGGTGACGGTACGGAAGTCGGCGCGCACGGCCGGCCGCAGCCGGTACGGGCGGGAGTCGAGCAGTTCCTCGCCGAGCACGCGGCGCAGCCGGGACAGCTCGGCGCGCAGCGTGACCGGGTGCCGCCTGTCGTCGCCGTACAGGTCGAGGCCGAGCTGTTCCCCGGTGCGCCCCTCGGGATGGTCGACCAGCAGCACCAGCAGCTCGCTGTGCCGCCGGCCGAGCCGGATGCGCCGGCCGCCGACGCGCAACTCCGCCTCGTCACGTCCGAGCGCCGACACGTACGCCACGTCCGGCGCGGCGGGCGCGGCACCGGCCAGGAACGCCTCGGCGGCCCGGGCGGTGGCCCGGACCAGGGCGAGGCTCTGCGGGTTGGCCAGGTGGTCCCCGCCGGTGATGTCGACGGCGCCGAGCAGCGCGCCGCTGGCCGGGTCGTGGATCGGCGCGGCGGCGCAGGTCCAGCGCTGCACGGGCCGGACGAAGTGCTCGGTGGCGAAGATCTGCACGCCGTGGTCGACGGCGAGGGCGGTGCCGGGGGCGTTCGTGCCGGCGTGGGCCTCGTCCCAGCGGGCGCCGGGTACGAAGTTCATCCGCTCGGCGTGCCGCAGCACCCCGGGATGGCCCTCCACCCAGAGCAGCCGCCCGGCGGCGTCGCAGACCGCCATCAGGTGCGCGCCGTCCTGCGCGATGCCGCCGAGCAGGTCGCGGAACAGCGGCATCACCCGGGCCAGCGGGTGCGCGGCGCGGTACGTCTCCAGCGCGTCGTCGGCGAGGTCGACCGGCGCGGTGGTCTCCGGGTCGAGCAGCGCGGACCGCTCCCAGGATCGGGCCACCACCTCCCGGACCCGGCCGGAGGTGGTGCCGGCGGCGAGGAACGCCTCGTGGGCGGCACCGATCTGCGCGATCCGCTCCGCCGGATCCGCGCCGAACTCCAGGGCGAGCCACGGGTCAGCCACCAGCGCCTCCTTCCACCCATCGTGACCCACCTCACCCCCGAGCGCCAATGCGTGATCCGGGTCACTTGAGCGGTGCTCGCGCCGCCCGCGTACCGGACGAACGGCCCAGACGGCCCCACGCCGGTTGTCGCAGCGTGGCCCGCGTGGAGGATGGCTGCTGCGGACGCTTACGGAACCCTTAACTCCGGCCTGCGATGGTGTGCCGGACGACGAGGGAAGACACGGGGGAGCGCAACGGTGCGGGTGCTGGTGGCGGACGACGAGCGGCTCTTGGCGGACACGGTCGCCGAGGGGTTGCGACGGTTCTCCATGGCTGTCGACGTCTGCTACGACGGGGACGGCGCGCTGGAACGGATCGGGGTCAACCGGTACGACGTGGCGGTGCTGGACCGGGACATGCCCGGCGCCACCGGCGACGACGTGTGCCGGAGCCTGGCCGGGTCGGACGCCGGCACCCGCGTGCTGCTGCTCACCGCCGCCGCCGGCATCCGGGACCGGGTCGCCGGCCTCGGGCTCGGAGCCGACGACTACCTGACCAAGCCGTTCGCGTTCGCCGAGCTGGTGGCGCGGGTGCAGGCGCTGGGCCGCCGGTCCACCCCGGCCCTCCCGCCGGTGCTGGAGCAGCACGGTGTGGTGCTCGACGTGGCCCGGCACTCCGCGACCCGGGACGGCAGCCCGCTCGGGCTGAGCCCGAAGGAGTTCGCCGTCCTGCACGTGCTGATGCGGGCCGGTGGCCGGGTGGTGAGCGCCGAGGAGCTGCTGGAACAGGCGTGGGACGAGTTCGCCGACCCGTTCACCAACGCGGTCCGGGTGACGGTGATGACCCTGCGCAAGAAGCTCGGCCAGCCGTCCGTCATCCACACGGTGCCGAAGGCCGGCTACCGGATCGGCGAGCCGGAGTGAGCCCCCGCCGCCGCATCCTGCTGGTCGGGGTGCTCGCCCTGCTCGCCGGGTTCATGCTGCCCAACCTGGTCAAGTCGCTGCTCGAAATGGTGTGGGGGCAGGCCGAGCGGTTCTGCGGCCTGGCCACGATCGGCGCGGTGTGCGAGCCGGGCCGCCCGTTCGTCCCGCTGCTGCCCATGCTCATCGAACTGCTGGTGCTGGTGGCCATCGGGTTCGCGGTGTGGGGCGCTGCCCGCTGGTGCCTGCGCCCGGTGCACGACCTGGCCGCCCCGATCGCGAACCTGGGGCCGCAGAACCTCGGCTACCGGATCCGGCGCGGCGGCCGGGACGAGCTGGCCGGGCTCGGCCGCGCGATCGACGACATGCTGGACCGGGTCACCGCCGGATACGAGGGACAGCGGCGGTTCGCCGCGAACGCCTCGCACGAACTGCGTACGCCGCTCGCGGTGCAACGCACCCTGATCGAGGTCGGCATGGCCCAGTCGCTCACCGGCGAGCAACTGGAACTGCTGACCGCCCAACTGCTCGCCACGAACGAACGCAACGAGCGGCTGATCGAAGGGCTGCTCGCGCTCAGCGAGAGCGACCAGGGCCTGCGGTCCTCCACCCCGCAACGCCTCGAACAGATCGTCAGCGGCGTACTGGCCGCGTACGCCGACCGGGCCGCCGAGGCCGGCGTGACGGTGGAGGCCCAGCTGTCGCCCCGGATCGTGACCGGCGAGCGGGTACTGCTGGAACGCCTGGTTACGAACCTGGTGGAGAACGGCATCAAGTACAACCGCGAGGGCGGCCGGCTCGTCGTCACGGTCGGCGGCGACCCCGCGCTGACCGTCATGAACAGCGGGCAGAGCGTCCCCGCCGAGGCGGTCGACGGGCTGTTCGAACCGTTCCGGCGTCTCGCCCGGGACCGGACCAACCAGGGCGGCGGCGCCGGGCTCGGCCTGGCCATCGCCCGCTCCATCACCCAGGCGCACGGCGGCATCATCGCCGCGCGTCCGGGGCCGGACGGCGGCCTGCGGGTCGACGTCCACCTGCCCCCCGTGGGCTGACCACCCCACACACGACTCCGGGAGCCGCCGTCGCGGCGTCCCGCGATGACACCTGCCCGAGGACGGGACCGGCGGAGCCGCCTTCCACCCGCAGACGGCCGGAGAGGAGACCGCAGTGCCGACCCGTACCGAGGGGAACGCGCCGCCCGACGGCCGGGTGCTCTGGGCCGACGTGGCGAAGGGCGCCTGCATCGTGCTCGTGGTGCTGTGGCACGTCGTCGTCAAGGACTACCTGCGCGTCGACTGGCGGGTCGGCCTGCCGGTGCCGGGTGCGTGGGGGCTGCTCGGCGAGCAGTTGCTGCCGCTGCGGATGCCGTTGTTCTTCGCGCTCTCCGGCATCTTCGCGGCGAACGCGGTGGCCCGCCCGTGGCGGGTGGCCGGGCGGCCCCGGATCGCGCGGAACCTCTACCTCTACGCGATCTGGCTGCTCATCCACACCGCGCTGCTGGCGTCGGCACCGGACTTCCCGACCGACCGGGCCACCGACGGTGGTGAGCTGCTGGCCCAGCTCACCGTGACGCCCTCGAATCTGTGGTACCTGTACGCGCTGGCGCTCTACTTCGCGATCGCGAAGGCGCTGCGCCGGGTGCACCCGGCGATGCTGCTGACCGCTGCGGGCGCGCTGTCCGCGGTGGCCGCCACCGGGCTGCTGGACAGCCCCGGGAACCGGGGGCACGTCTACCAGAACCTGGTGTTCTTCCTGGCCGGCGTGCACCTGCGGCCGTACCTCACCGGGTGGGCGGACGGCGCGAACACCCGCCGGCTCGCCGGCACCGGCACGGCGTACGCGATCGGGCTGGCCGCCATGGCGCCGGCCGGCGCGCAGAGGTGGCCCGGCGTGTACCTGCTCGTCTCCGTGATCGCTGTGGCGTTCGGGCTGACCGCCGCCGCCCGGCTGGCCCGGCACCGCCTGGCCGGTCCGGCGCTGGCCCGGCTCGGCCGCCGCACGCTTGGTGTCTACGTGATCCACATGCCGGTGCTGGCGCTGCTGGACCGGCTCCTCGCCGCACCGGTGGCCGGCCTGCCCGGGCCGGCCCGGGCGCTGCTGGTGACCGTCTACCCGGTCCTGCTCACCGCGCTCGTGCTGGCACTGAGCCTCGCCGCGCACCGCTGCCTCACCGCGCTCGGCGCGCACTGGCTGTTCGACCTGCCGCGCCGCCGCGCCCACTCGAATCCCGAAGGAGAGACCATGCCCCGAATCGACGCGCCGGTACTGCCGGACCGAACACATGTCGAGGAGGCCGCCCGCGTGCTGTCCGGCCGGGTGGTGCGTACCCCGGTGCTGCACAGCCCGGCGATCGATCGCCTGGCCGGCGCCCGGATCCTGCTCAAGGCGGAGAACCTCCAGGACGGCGGCTCGTACAAGATGCGCGGCGCGATGCTGGCGGTGGGCCGGCTCGCCGCCGCCGGGCACACCGGCGTGGTCGCGCAGAGCACCGGCAACCACGCCGTCGCGGTGGCGCTCGCCGCGCGCCGGCACGGGCTGGCCGCGACCGTCGTGCTGCCGGAGGACGCCGCGCCGGTCAAGGTGGACCGGGCGCGGGCCGCCGGGGCCCGGGTGGTCCGGGCCGGCACCACAGTCGAGGAGCGCCTCGCAGTCGCCCGGCGGATCGCCGAGGTGGAGGGCCACCCGCTGGTCGACGCGTACGAGCACCCGGACGTGGTGGCCGGTCAGGGCAGCGCGAGCCTGGAACTGATCGAGGAGGCGGCGCGACGCGGCACACCGCTGGACGCGCTCGTGGTGCCGGTGGGCGGGGGCGGCGGCATCGCCGGTGCCTGCCTGGCGGCGGCCGGAACCCCGATCGAGGTGTACGGCGTGGAGCCGGTCGGCTGCGACTCGCTGGCGCGCAGCCTGGCCGCCGGACGGCCCACACCTGTCGCCCCGGCGCCGAGCCTGGCCGACGGACTCCGCCCCGGCTGCGTCGGCGACCTGCCGTTCGCGGTGGCCCGCAACCGCGTACGCGGGGTGGTCCGTGTCGACGACGACGCGATCGCCGAGGCGTTCCGGCTGCTCCTGCTGGACCTGAAGGTACTCGTCGAGCCGTCCGGCGCGGCCGCGCTGGCCGGCGCCTTGCGCCTCGGCGAGCCGTCCGGCGCGGGCGGCGTCGCCCGCCCCGGGGGCGGGGCGCCGTGGCCACCCGAGGGCAGGCGGCAGATGACTGTCGGCGTGGTGCTGACCGGCGGAAACGTGGAAGCGGACCTGGTGGCCCGGCTGGCGGGCGACCGGATGACTGTGGGAGTGGCGGCATGAGAGAGACAATGCGGATCGGTGTCCTGTTCGGAGGCCCGTCGGCGGAACACGAGGTCTCCTGCGCCTCGGCGCTCGGCGTGGCCCGGGCCCTGGCCGGGCAGGGGCACCGGGTGGTGGCGCTCGGCATCACCCGTACCGGCGGGATCAGGCTGCTGCCCGAACCGGTGCTCGCGCAGCACCTCGGAACCGTGACGGCCGGGCGGGCGATCGACGACCGGCTGCCGGTCACCGGTCCGGCGGTCGAGCTGCGACGCGGAACGACAACCGGCACCGTCGCGGTCGGCGCGGCCGACGCCCCCGCGACTGTGCACGCCGAACTGGACGTGGTGTTCCCGGTGCTGCACGGCCCGTACGGCGAGGACGGCGTGGTGCAGGGGCTGCTGGAGTCACTGGGCGTGCCGTACGTCGGGTGCGGCATCCTCGCCTCCGCAGTCGGCATGGACAAGGTGGCGATGAAGCGGGCGCTGCGGGCCGAGGACGTGCCGACCACGCCGTACGTCTGGTTCGACGAACCGACCTGGCGGGCCGCGTCCGACCCGGAGAAGCTGGTGGTCGGGCTGCGCGGGCCGCTGTTCGTCAAGCCGGCCCGGATGGGCTCCTCGATCGGCATCTCCCGGGTGGCCGACGGTGACGACCTGATCGCCGCCGTGGAGGAGGCGTTCCGGCACGACCACGTGGTGCTCGTCGAGCAGGGCGTGACCGGCCGGGAACTGGAGTGCGGCGTGCTCGGCGGCTGGCAGCCGGAGGCGTCGGCGGTCGGCGAGGTCCGGGTCGCGGGCGGCTGGTTCGACTACCGGCAGAAGTACTTCGGCGACGCCGACCCGATGATCGTCCCGGCGCCGCTGCCGGACGAGGTCACCGAGCGGATCCGCGAGCTGTCGGTGCGGGCGTTCACCGCGATCGGCGGCTGGGGCCTGGCCCGTGTCGACTTCCTCTACGACGAGACCACCGGCGACCTGTTCGTCAACGAGCTGAACACGCTGCCAGGCTTCACCGCCCACTCGATGTACCCGAAGGTGTGGGCCGAGTCCGGCGTCGCGTACCCCGAGGTGGTGGACCGGCTCGTCGCGCTCGCCTTCACCAGGCACGCGGCCCGGCCGTCGCGCGAACACCCCGGGGGTACGCCGTGATCCTGCTCTCCGACCCCCGGGTCGCCGCGGTGTCCAGCCGGGACGACGGCGAACCCCTGGTGGACCTGCGCGAGGTGCCCGGGCTGCGGGTGGACGGGCGGGCCGCCGACCCCGCCGGGGCGTACGCCCGGGTGCGGCTCGGGGTCGCGGACCGGTTGCTGGCCGCGCAGCGCGCGCTGCCGGCCGGGCTGCGCCTGCTCGTGGTCGAGGGGTACCGGCCGTACCGGGCGCAGCTCGACATCTTCACCGGCTACCGGGACGAGTTGCGGCGGCGCCACCCGGACTGGCCGGCGGACCGGTTGCACCGGGAGACCACCAAGTTCGTCTCGCCGGTCGCTGTGGCCCCGCACAGCACCGGCGGAGCAGTCGACCTCACCCTGTGTGACGCCGACGGGGCGGAGTTGGACATGGGCACAGCGCTCGACGCCACCCCGGAGGAGAGCGCCGACGCCTGCTTCACCGCGGCCCGGCACATCCCGGTCAGCGCGTGGCGCAACCGGAACGTGCTGGTGGCGGCGCTGAGCGGCGCGGGGCTGGTGAACTACCCGACGGAGTGGTGGCACTGGTCCTACGGCGACAGGTACTGGGCGCTGATGACCGGAGCGCCACACACCCGCTACGGTCCGCTGTAGCCCGCGCATCCGGGTGAACGGTCCGGCCCTCCCGTCCGTACCACGCGTCGAACGACAGCGACGACGGGAGAGAACGTGAGGGTGCAGCGCAAGCACGTGATGGCGGCGACTGTGGCGGTGACCGCCACTGTGGCGGTCTCGGTGGGCACCGGACTGGGTTTCGCGGACACCGCGCCGGTCGGGCGGTCGGTCTGCGCCGGGTCGGTGACCTTCTCGGCCGAGGGCGGACCACCGGCCGCGACAAGTGACAGGTTCCCGGTGGGCACCCGGCTGCGGGTGACGAACCTGGACAACCGCAAGGTGGCCACGGTGACGGTGACCGGGCCGTCCGGGAGCTGCGTGCTGCTGAACGCCGCCGCCATGGACCTGGTACGCGAGCCGGGCAAGAACGTCGTCCGCCGCAACGTGGTGGAACGCCTCGACGGCGCCGCCGCCCCGGCGCCCGGTGCGCAGCCGGGTGAGACCCGGCCGGGCGCGGCGCAGCCGATCGGCGGCAGCGTCTGCTCCGGCGCGCTCACGTTCTTCGCCGAGGGCGGGGCGCCCGCAGCCACCAGCGGCCAGTTCCCGCTCGGCACCCGGCTGCGGGTGACGAACCTGGACAACAACAAGGTGGTGACCGTGACGGTGACCGGGCCGTCTGGTAGTTGCGTGCTGCTGAACACGGCGGCCATGGACGCGATCCGGGAACCCGGCAAGAACCTGGTCCGGCGCAACACTGTGGAGCTGCTCCGCTGATCCTCCGGGCGGAACACCATGGGCCGGTCCTGGGGGAGATCGGGCCCATGGTGTCCCACGTCCGGGGTCAGCCGAAGGCGGCCGCCAGGATGTCGAGTCCCCGGCCCAGCTCGTCGTCGGAGATGACGAGCGGAGGCAGGAACCGCAGCACGTTGCCGTAGGTGCCGCAGGTCAGGGTGAGTAGCCCGGCCGCGTGGCAGGCCGCCGAGATCGCCGCCGTGGCGGCCGGGTCCGGGGTCAGCGTGCCCGGCACCACGATCTCCATCGCGAGCATCGCGCCCCGGCCGCGTACCTCTGCCACGCGCGGGTCACCGGCGGCGATCGTGCGCAGCCGCTCACCCATCACCGCGCCGATCCGGCGCGCGGCCGCGGCCAGGTCCAGCTCCCGCATCGTCTCCATCGACGCGAGCGCGGCGGCGCAGGCGATCGGGTTTCCGCCGTACGTGCCGCCGAGGCCGCCGACGTGCACCGCGTCCATCAGGTCCGCCCGGCCGGTCACCGCCGCCAGCGGCAGGCCGCCCGCGATGCCCTTCGCCAGCGTGATCAGGTCCGGCTCGACGCCCTCGTGCTCGCAGGCGAACCAGTCGCCGGTGCGGCAGAAACCGGTCTGGATCTCGTCGGCGACGAACACCACCCCGGCCGCCGTCGCCCACTCGCGCAGCGCCGGCAGGAAACCCTGAGCGGGTACGACGAAACCGCCCTCGCCCTGGATCGGCTCGATCAGCAGCGCCGCCACGTTCTCCGCGCCCACCTGCTTCTCGATCATCTCGATCGACCGGGCCGCCGCGGTGGCGCCGTCGAGCCCGCCGTCGCGCAGCGGGTACGACATCGGCACCCGGTAGACCTCACCGGCGAACGGCCCGAACCGGTGCTTGTACGGCATGTTCTTCGCGGTCAGCGCCATGGTCAGGTTGGTCCGGCCGTGGTACGCGTGGTCGAACACCACCACAGCGGGCCGCCCGGTCGCGTGCCGGGCGATCTTCACCGCGTTCTCCACCGCCTCGGCGCCGGAGTTGAACAACGCCGACCGCTTCCCGAAGCCACCCGGCGTCAGCGCGTTGAGCTGCTCGCAGACCGCCACGTACGACTCGTACGGCGCGACCATGAAGCAGGTGTGGGTGAAGCGCTCGACCTGCGCGCGTACCGCCTCGACCACGCGCGGCGCGGAGTTGCCCACGTTGGTGACAGCGATGCCGGCCGCGAAGTCGATCCACTCCCGGCCGTCCACGTCGGTGATCGTGCCGCCGCCCGCCCGGTCCACGTACGCGGAAATCGTGCTGCCCACGCCCCGCGCCACCGCCTCGACCCGGCGCTTGTGCAACTCCTCGCTCGTGGCCACCGGGATCAGCCCTCGATGTTGTGCATGACGTGCTTGACCCGGGTGTAGTCCTCCAGGCTGTAGACCGACAGGTCCTTGCCGTGGCCGGAGTGCTTGAAGCCGCCGTGCGGCATCTCCGAGACGAACGGGATGTGCGTGTTCACCCAGACGCACCCGAAGTCCAGCCGCCGGGTCATCCGCATGGCCCGGCCGTGGTCGCGCGTCCACACCGAGGCGGACAGGCCGTAGTCCACGCCGTTGGCCCAGCGCACCGCCTCGTCCTCGTCGGAGAAGCGCTGCACGGTGATGACCGGCCCGAACACCTCGTCCTGGATGATCTCGTCGGCCTGGCGGACGCCGGAGACCACTGTCGGGGCGTAGAAGAAGCCACGCTCGCCGACCCGGGCACCGCCGGTGGTGACGTTCGCGTGGTCCGGCAGCCGGTCCACGAAGCCGCTGACCCGGGCGAGCTGGTTGGCGTTGTTCAGCGGGCCGTAGAGCACGTCCGCGTCGTCCGGCGCGCCGGTGCGGGTGTTGCGGGCCTGCTCGGTCAGCGCGGCCACGAAATCCTCGTGGATGCCCGGACCGGTGAGCACGCGGGTCGCCGCCGTGCAGTCCTGACCGGCGTTGAAGTAGCCGCCCATCGCGATCGCCTCGGCCGCCGCCGCCACGTCCGCGTCGTCGAAGATCACCACCGGGGCCTTGCCGCCCAGCTCCAGGTGGGTCCGCTTCAGGTCCGGCGCCGCCGCGGCGGCCACCTCCATGCCCGCGCGGGTCGAGCCGGTGATCGACACGAGCTGCGGGGTCGGGTGGGAGACCAGCGTACGGCCGGTGTCGCGGTCGCCGCAGACCACGTTGAACACACCCGGGGGCAGGTGCTCGGCGGCGATCTCGGCCAGCAGCAGCGTCGACACCGGCGTGGTGTCCGACGGTTTCAGCACCACCGCGTTGCCGGCCGCGAGCGCCGGGGCGATCTTCCAGACCGCCATCATCAGCGGGTAGTTCCACGGCGTCACCTGGGCGCAGACGCCGATCGGCTCGCGCCGCACGTACGAGGTGTGCCCGGCCATGTACTCGCCGGCCGAGCGCCCCTCCAGCAGGCGCGCCGCCCCGGCGAAGAAGCGCAGCTCGTCCACCGCGGGCGGCAGCTCCTCGTCGGCGGTGAGCTGCCGGGGCTTACCGGTGTTGCGGACCTCCGCGTCGACCAGCTCGGCGGCCCGCGACTCCACCGCGTCGGCGAACTTCAGCAGCGCCCGCTGCCGCTCGGCCGGTGTGGCGTCCCGCCAGGTCTCGAACGCGGCGGAGGCGGCCTTCATCGCCGCGTCCACATCCGCCGCGCCGGAGACCGGGGCCTGGGCGAAGACCTCGCCGGTGCACGGGTCGATCAGGTCGGCGTAGCCGCCGTCCACCGGGTCGACGTACTCGCCGTTGACGAAGTTGCGCAGCTGCTGCTGGTCGCTCATCAGAAGTCTCCGAGAGGGTGGCCGGGGAGAGGGTCAGCGGAGGTTATCGCAATCTGACTGCCATCTTGGCTACTAAATCCGAGGCAGACAAGGGTTTGAGCAACTGTTTCCGCGTGGGCGTCTGTGGTCTAGGCTGCCGGTCGTGGAGCCGAGAGCCTTCTACGTCGCCGGTCGCCCCGCCCACGGCGAGGACGAGCTGACAGTCACCCACCCGTACGACGGGCAGCCGGTGGGGCGTACCACGCTCGCCACGGCCGACCAGCTCGAAGCCGCAGTCGCGGGCGCCGCCGCGGTGGCCGCGGAGGCCGCGGCCCTGCCCGCGCACGCCCGTGCGGCCGCCCTGGACCACGTCTCCCGCCGGCTCGCCGAGCGGGCCGACGAGGTCGCCGCGCTGATCACCGCCGAGAACGGCAAGCCGGTCAAATGGGCGAAGGCCGAGGTCGGGCGCGCGATCTCCACGTTCCGCTGGGCCGCCGAGGAGGCCCGCCGCTTCTCCGGCGAGCTGCAACGGCTCGACACCGACCCCGCCGCCACCGGGCGGATCGCCCTGGTCCGGCGCGTGCCGCGCGGGCCGGTGCTCGGCATCACCCCGTTCAACTTCCCGCTCAACCTGGTCGCCCACAAGGTCGCCCCGGCGCTCGCCGTCGGCACCCCGATCGTGGTCAAGCCCGCACCGGCCACCCCTCTCACCGCGCTGCTGCTCGGCGAGATCCTGGCCGAGACCGACCTGCCCGAGGGCATGTTCTCGGTGCTGCCGCTGCCGAACGAGCGCGCCGCCGAACTGGTCACCGACCCGCGGCTACCGGTGGTGTCGTTCACCGGCTCCGGACCGGTCGGCGCGGCCATCCGCCGGGCCGCGCCGGACAAGCACGTCACGCTGGAGCTCGGCGGCAACGCGGCGGCGGTCATCTGCGAGGACTGGGCGGCGGACGAGGACCTGACCTTCGCCGCGCACCGCATCGCCACGTTCTCCAACTACCAGGCCGGGCAGTCGTGCATCGCCGTGCAGCGGGTCTACGTGCACGAATGGCTCTACGACGGCTTCCTGCCCCGGCTCGTCGCGGCGGTGCAGGCGCTGCGCACCGGCGACCCGCGCTCCGAGCTGACCGACGTCGGCCCGCTGGTGTCGGTCGAGGCGGCGCAGCGCGTCGAGACCTGGGTGGACGAGGCGGTCGCCGCCGGCGCCGTCATCGAGACCGGCGGGCGGCGCGACGGCGCCACCTACCCGCCCACTGTGCTCAGCGGCGTGCCGGCCGACGCGAAGGTGTGCGCCGAAGAGGTGTTCGGACCGGTGCTGGTGGTCGCCCCGGTCGTGAACGACCGGGCCGCGTTCGCCGCCGTCAACGACTCGGCGTACGGCCTCCAGGCCGGCGTCTTCACCCACCGGCTCGACGTGGCGTTCGACGCCGCCCGCACGCTGGAGGTCGGTGGCGTGATCGTCGGGGACGTGCCGTCGTACCGGGCCGACCAGATGCCGTACGGCGGGATGAAGGGCTCCGGGGTCGGGCGGGAAGGGCTGCGCAGCGCGATGGACGACTACACCGAGCCGCGGGTCACGGTGCTGACCGGCGTGGCCCTCTGACCGCTCGCCCGCCGCTCACCAGGTGCCGTCGTCGCGGACCCGGGCGGGGGCGCGGCCGAGCAGCAGGGTGGTGAGGGCGGCGTCGATGTCGGCGCCGAGGAACCACTCGCCGGCCTGGTCGAGGGCGAAGATCCGGCCGTGCTCGTCGATCGCGAGGATGCTCTCCTGACGTTCGCTGCCGAGCGGGAAGAGACGGGCGCCCAGGACGGCGGCGAAGTCGGCGAGGGAGTCGGCGGTGTGGGCGGCCCGCAGCGGATTCGTAGTGAACCGGCTGATCCAGACCTGCTCGCCGGGCCCGCGCCGTCGGCTCAGGACGGCCGGGAACGCGGTGAGCGCCGCCTCGGCGGCGGGGAACGCCTCGTGCCGGTGATGCTGCCCCGCGACCGCCTTCGTCTCGGTCATCGCGCCCATCGCGAGTGCCTCGTTGAACATGCTGATCTGCCAGCCGCCGTCCATGAGGGCGTGGGCGACGTCGTCAGGAAACCGCCCGGGTTGAATGACCTCGCGCGGCTCCGGGCGCCATTCCTCCACGAAGGCGAGGTCGGACCACGGCAGTACCGCGAACCGCACCAGGAACCGGACGCACGAGTCGCAGGGAAGATCCGCTTGTCCGCCCTGGGGGTCGCCAGGCTCACGACTGCGATAGACCTCGATTCGGCTACTGGCGAGCAGGTCGCGCGCGTCCTCGATGGACAACGGCGGCAGACCCTCGGCGGCTCGGCGGTGGTCGTGCTCGTAGAGCGCATCGGAGACGACGATCATCTCGGCGTGCCGTTCCCCGCCGCGTACCAGATGCCCCGCCGGTAGTTCGTCCAGATAGGACTGCACCAGCGGATGGTGGCGTACCTCGATCGCGCCCTTCGCGCCCTGCGCGACGTGCTGCCGGCCGTCGAGCGTGAGGTGCGCCGCCGCGCCGGGCGTGGGCAGGCGGGTCAGCTCACGCAGCAGTTGGGCGGCCGGGTCGACGGTACGCGGCGGGCGCGGTTCGGCCGGACGCCGCTGCCGGTACATCCGCTCGACCGCCGCGGCCGGCACCCGTGGCCACGTGGACACCTCGCCGGTCTCCTTGTCGATCACAGTGGTCGGCAGGTCGCCGGGGAGCGCCCGGGCCTCGGTGGACACGACGGAACTCACCACGTAGCCCAGGTCGAACTCCTCGACCTCCGGCGTGCAGGGAAAACCGAGGCGGTCGGAGTCCCGCCGGGCCCACACCGAGGCGATCTGCTCGGCCTGCTGTCGCTCGATCACCACCTGAAATTACCGGACCCCACGGATTTCGTGGCACCCGGTATGGTCAGCCCTACCCACGGTGACGGAAGGGGAGCGACGGTGGCCGAGAGTGCGGACCGGGATGCGAACCGTGCACTGCGCGCGCGATTCGACGAGGTGTACGGCCAATACCAGCGCTTGCGGTCCGGTCTGGACGATCTCCAGACCAAGCTGGCCGAGTTGCGGGTCACCGAACGCTCCGACGACGGTCAGGTGACCGCCGTCGTCGGCGCGCGAGGCGAGCTGATCAGCGTCGAGGTGAGCCCGGCGGCGTTCCAGGACCGGGACGCCCGTGCGTTGAGCCGGAAGATCACCGAGACCGTGCTGCGCGCCTCCACCGCGGCGAGCGCCGCCACCCGCGAACTGGTCTCCGGATACCTGCCGCCGGGCTCCCCTTCGGTCGAATTCCTGCGTACCCATGACTTCGGCGCGCTGCTCGGCCGGGCTGACTCCGTGCTGGCCCGCGGCGAGTGACAGGTGGCCGGGGGAGAGATCTGGCTGGACCCGGACCGGGCCCGGCGCGGCGGGGCTGACCTGGCGCTGTCGGGGCGGGCGGTGAGCGCGGCCCGGCGGGAGACGGGCGAGCCGATCGCCCACGCGAGCGCGCAGCGGCCCTGGGGCCGCGACGACATCGGCGCCGCGTTCGACAAGCACTACCAGGGCTACGCCGAGACGCTGCTGCGCGCGTGGGAGCTTCTCGGCCGGTCGCTGGAGGTGCTCGGGTCGGACGTCGTCCGCTCGGTCGCGGCCACCGTGGAGACGGACCTGAGCAACGCCCGTGACCTCGGGAAGATCCCGCAGCAAGGGCACAACCCCCATCGGCCCCGGCGCTGACCACCGGAGGACCCGCGCGTGAGCATGCTGCCCAGCCCGATCCCGCACCCGCTCGACTTCTGCCCGTGGGACCTGCCCGGCTGGATCTACGAGGCGCTCGACTGGGTGGTCGGCGTCGAATGGCCGGAGGGCAACGAGCGCGCCGTCTGGGACCTGGCCGACCAGTGGTACGGCGTAGCAGGCGTCCTTGCCCGTCCGCGCGACGACGCGATCACCGCTGCCGGCGAGGTCAAGAGCGGGTACGGGGGAGTCGGCCTGGTCGCCGGCGCGTTCGACACGGCGTGGCACAAGCTCGCCGAAGGCCAGGACGCTCCACTGCACGTCCTGGTCGCGGCCACAGACGAGCTGGCACGTCTGGTGGACTCCTGCGGCTGCGACATCGAGGGCGCGAAGCTGGAAGCCTGGATCGAGCTGGGCATCCTGGTCGTCGAGTTGCTGTCCCTGGCGGTCGCCACAGTGCTCACCCTGGGCGCCGCCTCACCGGCGGCGGCCGCTGCGATCACCGCCACGCGGGTCGTGGTGCAGCAGATCTTCAAGCGGCTGGTGGCCCAGCTCGCCCGCAAGGCGGTCAAGCAGGGCCTCAAAGAGGCGGGCGAACGCGCTGCCAAGGAGGTGGCCAGGTCCGGTGCCCGCACGCTGGCTCGACGGGCCGCGATCGGCGGTCTGCTGGAGGCCGGTCAGGAGGCGGGCACCAGCCTCGGCACGCAGGCGTACCAGAACTCCACCGGCCGGCGGGACGGCCTCGACCTGACCGACGTGAGCACGTCGGCTCTCGGCGGATTCGCCGGCGGCGCGGTCGCGCCATTGGCCGGGCTGGGCCGGCACGCCAACGGGCGGTTCGCGGAGATCGGCGAGCGGTTCGGGCGGGAGATGGCCGGGGAGACGCTCGCCGAGACCGCGGCGGGTCTGGCGACCGGCCAGGGGCCGTCGCTGGAGGATCTGGCGCGCGCGGCTGCCTCCGGCGCCACCGGTTCCGCCACCAACCAGGCGGACACGGCACTGCAACGCCGCCTCGACGGGCAGCTGAGCGGGTTGACGGTGTCCCCGGTCAGCCTGGACGTGCCGATCGCCGCCGATCCCGTCGGGCTGATCCCGGCCCAGCGGGTCGCCGAGCCGGTCGTGCAGGGCAGCGACACGATCGCCGGCGCCGTTCCCGTGACACCCACACACGTCACGCCCCAAGCCACCGGTCCGCACCCGCTCGCCGTGGACCTGCCGCTTCCGGCGCCGGATCCCACGACGACGCCGCCGCACAACGATGTCGTCCCGCACGACGTGGCACGTCCGACGGTCACCACGAGCCCCACGTTGTCCTCGGTGATCACGGAAGCGCCCGTCGCCACGCCCCCGTCAACCGCGCCCGGAGTCCACAGCGGCGCGGTTCCGGTGGCGACGCCGGTCGACCACCCCACGCCGTCCTCGACCAACCCGATTCAGGCGGCAGCCGCACCGGCGACACTCCCTGCACCGCCCGCCAACCACCCGCAGATCGCGGCGCCACCAACGGCGGACCGCGCCGCCCCCGTCAGCAATGGAGGTCAGGCGGGACCGCCTCCGGTCTCACCGGTCAGCCCGCAGACGGGGCCGCACCCGGGAGCGTCGACCATCGGGCCCGAGCCCCGGCCGGGGCCGAACCCCCGTTTTCCGCTGCTGGAGTCCTTGGCTCCGCCCCGCACTCCTACCGACTCCCCGGGGCCCCACCCGGGCCCGCCCCATGTCCAGGCGTGGCCCCGTGAGACCGCTGAGCAGCGCGCCGCGCGGCTGAAGGCCGATCGGGAGGGTCTGGACCGGCGGCGCTACCAGGGCTATCTGCAGTCCCAGCGTGCCTTGCACGAGGAGAACAGACGGGAGGCGCAGATCAGGGAGCTGCGTGATCTCGCCGAACAGCATTACGAGGCGGCGCGTTGGCTCCTCATGCAGGCCCACGAGCTGCGCCAAGCCGGGCGGCACGAGCTCGCCGACAGGCACGTGTGGGAGGGCCGGCGGCGAGAACGCCTGCACTACCGAGCCGTCGACGAGGTGGAGGCGGTCCGTGCCGGCCAGCGGCTGCCGCGCGAGGTGATGGTCGAGGACGACCTCGACTTCTACCGCATCAACGACGACGTGGCGGACCTGGCCGTCGGCGCGGTGGAGACGGCCGACCACTCCGCGCTCACCGGTCACGGACACCCCGAGCCGATCGACAGGTCCCGGCCGTACGGCCGCCGGGGAGGACTCCGGCCTCCGCTCGCGCTGCACCAGACCGACCTCGAACGGCAGATGCCCCGCAACCCCGACGGCAGCGTGACGCGTACCGCCGATCCCCGGCGCGGTGGCTGGTTCCGCCTCGCGAACGACGGCGGACCGGCGGCCGACGCCACCCGGGGGATCAACTGCCTCGACTGCACGCTGTCGCTGTTCGAGACCTGGGTCCACGGACGGCCGCGCGTCGCGGCGCCGCGTACGTTCGACGGCTACCTGCACGGCGACGTGAACCGGCCGGTGGGCGGCGAGGCGGACGGACCGCTGCGGGTCGAGCAGACGACCGGCGGCCGGTTCCAGAACCTCTGCCGGCCGGATCGGCCCGGGATCACCGGCCGGGACCGGCAGTTGTTGGTGGACGGCGGTTACCGGGACCTGTACGCGCAGCTCGCGTCGGGCGGTCACGGCAGTTACGCGTTCCTCATCACCAGCTTCGAGGGCGGCGGATCGCACGCGTGGGTGGCGTTGAACCAGAGCGGCACGATCCTCTTCCTCGACCCGCAGACGGGCGAGGTGGCGGACCGGCCGATCTACCACCACAGCGGCCGTCCGGCCCGCAGCAACGTGGTCGGCGTCGACGCTCTGGTGCTCGGCCCCGACGGCCGGCCGATGCCGCTCGCCGGCCGCCCGCCCGGCACCTACAACGTCCTGCCCGAGCCGCTACCCCGTCCGGCGCCGCCACGGCCGCCGGCCCCGCCGCCGATCGCAGACGGCCACGTCCCGGACTTCAACCACGTCCACCTGCTCGGCGAGTCCACCACCATCTACCGCCGGGGCGACGGACCGCTGCCGGGGAGCGCGCCGCCGGTCGAGCCGGAACCCGACCGGGTACGCGAGGACCACCGGCAGGCGCACGCCGACCGGATCGCCGCCGGGCTCTACGTGCGCGACGCGCTCGCGCAGAGCGGGAACCTCGACGACGCCTTCGCCGCCGGGGTGACGCCCGTCGAGCTGGCGCAGCACGCCGACGTGCCGACGTTGCGGCGGCTCGTACCGGCGCTGGACGAGAGCGGTGCGGCCGACCTCACCCGGTTGTTCGCCGACCCGCGCGTGCAGCGGATGCTCGACCAGAGCTGGGAGGCGCCGCCGCGACGCGAGGAGTTGCTGGCCGAGACGCTGGTGCGGCAGCTCGCGGAGCGGCCCGACCTGGTCCGGATGATCCTGGCGACGCCGGAACTCGCCAACTCGCTGACCGCGCGGCCGCTGACCCTGCATCACCTGGCCAGCCACCAGCAGGCCATCGATGTACTCGGCGAGGTCATCAACGACATAGCCGAGTACGGGGCGGACGCTGTCGTAGCGCATGAACCATTGACGCCTCAACCGACGCCCATCACTCACGAGCAGCGTCGACTCGTCGATTCGGTGGCGTCCCGCCGTCAGTCGAGACTGCAACCTGGGTTTGATGAAAGGCGACGTCATGATGAGGTCTACCGCCTTGCATACGTTGACCGGCTGTATGCGGATGCGGTGGTCGCCCAGCAGGAGCTGAACAGGCTTGCCATCAAGCTGGCTGCACACGGCGGCACGCCCGGCTGGCGGACCGAGCCCAAGAGCCGAGAGCGTGTCCTCGACAAGCTGGAAGGTGAGTACGAGAATGACGCGTCCCAGCTCAAGGACTTGGCCGGCGCCAAAGTGCAGTTCGACAGCGTCGATGCGGTTTACCAGGCACTCGGCCGTCTAGCAGTCGACCCGGAGGTCGTGATTCTGCACATCAAGGATCGTTTCCTCAATCCGCAGGCGAGCGGTTATCGGGACCTACTGCTGAACCTCCGGATGTCGAACGGCCATGTAGGAGAGCTTCGGCTGCACCTGGTGTCGCTCGATGACATCGCAGAGTGGGAGCATTCGTTGTACGAGGTTCGGCGCGACCTCAGCGCGGCGGCAGAGATCGAGGGCAGGCCGTTGACACAGGGGGAACGTGCGATTCGGGACGGACTCCTCCGGCGAGTGCAGGACGCTTACTGGAGCAAGGTGCAAGAGAGCCTTGGGGAGGAGCCACCGCGGTGAGTCAGGTAGAGGGCTTGCGGCTGCCGAAGTTCTTCGATTACTTCGGCTCCCCCCTGAAGCTCGTAGCCACGGCCGATGGCGGCGTCGCAGGCTGGAGGCTCTCCAAGGACACAGGGGGCTGGCGCGAGGCCAACAATCTCATCGACAAGGTGCTCTTCACCGGCGGTGACGAGATCAGTGAGATCTCGCGGGATGAGTTCGTACAACTCACTGAACACGAGCGAGGCCGCTATCTGAATGGCGACGGGCCGATCTTCGCTCTCTACGAAACCGTCCGGGCGATCGAGGACACGCTCCAGCAGGAACGCCGGTACCCGACGCCGCAGGAGCAGGCGCTGATCCGGGGAGTCCGGCGGCGGACCTTCGTGATGTTCGAGGAGCAGCTCCAGCAGGCCGGTGACCCGGCCGCCGACCCCACCATCGCCTCCTGACAGCGGCCCGGAACGCCATGCCCTCCACCGGCGGCCCGCCCGTGCCCCACCTGCCGCCCGCCGACGTGGCGGAGGCGCGACGCGTACAGGAGGAGTTGCGGTCCCGGGTGGACCTGATCGGGCCCGGTCCTGCCGCGCCCGCGACGGTGGCCGGGCTGGACGTGGCGTACGCGCAGGACGGTGACCTGCTCGCAGCGGCCGTCACGGTCCTCGACGCGGCCACCCTCGACGTGGTGGACGAGGCGGTGTGCGTGGGGCGTCCCGCCTTCCCGTACGTGCCGGGACTGTTCGCGTTCCGCGAGATGCCGGCGTTGCTCGCCGCGCTGGACCGGCTCACCACCCGTCCGGAGCTGTTGGTCTGTGACGGCCACGGGCTGGCGCACCCGCGCCGGTTCGGGCTGGCCTGTCATCTGGGCCTGGTGACCGGGCTGCCCACGATCGGGGTGGGCAAGACGCCGCTCGTCGGCTCGTGGACGGGCCCCGGTCCCGAGCGTGGTGACAGCGCCGACCTGTGTGACGAGGGCGAGGTGGTCGGGCGGGTGCTGCGGACTCAGGACGGTGTCCGGCCGGTCTTCGTGAGCGTCGGGCACCGGATGGGGTTGGACGAAGCGGTGGAGCGGGTACTGGCACTGACGCCCCGGTACCGGCTGCCGGAGACCACCCGTACGGCCGACCGGCTGTGCCGGCGGGCGCTCGCCGATGCAGGCGCGTCGGGCGGTGACCTGGGCGGGCGGTGATCGCGTGGCGCTGCACACATGTGGCGTGCTCGATGCGCGGGTGCCTGGAGGGGCCGGTAGTAACCTGACCGGCGGATCCGGTCCGGACGCAACGGTGAGGTGGAGATGTCGGCAGGGCGGCACGCGGCGCGGTGGGCCATGGTCGGCGCGCTGCTGGGTGGCCTGATCGCCGTCCCGGCGTCACCGGCGTCGGCCCGGGACGACCGGGTGGGACTGCGCTCGGCGAAGAGCTTCACCGCCGGTGGTCCGCCCGGGACGGTGGCGGTCGAGGTGCGCAAGCGCACGGACGGCTGCGTGCAGTTGCGTACCGCGGTCGGGCTCCGGCTGGAGGGCCTGCGGGCGGACCAGGTCCGGGTGCAGGTGGCGTCCGGCGGCCGATGGGTGCCGGTGCAGGTCTCCGGGGACGGCGGCGCCGTCGCCACCGCCGCGGTGGCCCCGGTCGACCGGCCGCTGTGCAAGGGCAAGGGCGTCACCGTGCGTTACCGGGTGTCCTTCCTGGCCGGGGCCGTCGGCGGCCGGCTGGAGCTGGCCGGTGAGGCGAGCGCCGCGAACGGCGACGTGCTCGGCCGCGCCGGCGGGTCGGCCCGGCTGGTGGGCGCGCCGACGCCGAGTCCCAGCCCGTCCCGTAAGCCCTCGCCGACGCCCAGCGCGAGCGAGACCACGCCGGCCGAGGCGACCGACACGTCGCCGGTGGCCGCCGCCGTCGCCCCGGCCACCGCCGCGGCCGACGACTCGTCGTTCGGAGGTTCCATGATCATGTGGTTCGGTATCGGGCTGGTGCTCGTCGGCGCCGCCCTCATCGTCCTGCTGCTGCGCCGCAACCGCGCCGACCGCAGCGGTGGCGGCGTGGACGCCGGCCTCCCGCCGGTCCCGCTGCCGCGCAGCACCACCACCTACCGCTCCGGCACGCCCGGACCGGCCCCCACGGTGTACGGGGGCGCGACACCGCCCCGCCCGGCCGGCAACGTGTACGGCGCGCCCGCGCCCGCTCCGACGCCGCCGGCCCCGCCTGCCGGGGATGCGACGAGCGTCTTGCCCCGCTTGCCGGACTGAGCCGGAACCCGACCCGGTCCCGGGGTTACCGTGACTGTGGGTGGTCATGCCGTGACCCGGTAGCCGCCACCTGCCCGGCCGGAGGACGGAACACCGGGGCCGAACGGGGCCCGGTGCCGGGGCCGCTCGGCCGATAAGATCGCGTGCGCCGATCGGCACCGCCGACCGGTGAGACCGCATACGTGGAAGGAGCCGCGCCGTGGCCCTGGACCCGCAGTTGCTCGACATCCTCGCCTGCCCGGACACGCACCACGCCCCGCTCGACTACGACGCGCAGGCGCAGACGCTCACCTGCACCGAGTGCGGTCGCATCTTCGAGGTCCGGGACGACGTCCCGGTGCTCCTGCTGGACGAGGCGCGCGGTGGACCCGCCGCCGACGACGCGCGGGGCGGGTCGTCGCGGTGATGGAGGGTACGGCCGGGGTCAGCGGCCACCGGCACGCCGACGAGGCCCTGCTGGACGACGCGGCGCAGCTCTCCGAGCGGGATCCGGGCGGCATGCTCCGGTTCACCGCGTCCGCGGGCGCCCAGGTGCGCGAGTCGGCGGCGCTGGCCGCCGAGGCGAACCTGTCGGTGCTCGCCGACGACGGGCGACCCCGCGCGGTGGTCATCGCCGGCATCGGCACCGCCGGGCGTACCGGTGACGTGCTGGCCACCGTCGCCGGGCCGCGCTGCCCGGTGCCGGTCATCCCGCACCGCAGCGCCGGCGTGCCGGGCTGGGTGGGCGCGGCGGACGTGGTCATCGCGGTGAGCGCGTCGGGCCGCAGCCCGGAGGCGCTGGGCGCGGCCGAGGCGGCGCACCGGCGCGGTGCCCGGCTGGTCGCGGTCGGCGCGCCCGACTCGCAGCTCCAGTCGGTGGCCGAGCGGGCCCGCGCGCCGTTCATCCCGGTGCCCCGGCGCGCGCCGGCCCGGGCCAGCCTCTGGGCGCTCACCGTGCCGGTTCTGCTGGCCGCCCGTACCCTCGGGCTCGTGAAGGTCAACGAGGCGGATCTGGCCGAGACGGCGGCCCGGCTGGACGCCGACGCCGATCGATGCCGGCCGACCGCCGAGTCCTTCGTCAACCCGGCGAAGTCGCTGGCGCTCGGCCTGTCCGGTTCGATCCCGATCGTGTGGGGTTCGTCCCCGCTGGCCACCGTGGCCGCCCGGCGGTTCGGTGACACGTTGTCCGCGAACGCCCGCTACCCGGTGGTCGCCGGTGCGCTGGGCGAGGCGGGCCGGGGCCGCGTCGGCCTGCTCGACGGCGTGTTCGGCGGTCTGGCCGAGGGCGAGCGGGACATCTTCGCCGACCCGGGCGACGACGAGCCCGACGGCACCCGGCTACGGCTGGTGCTGCTGCGCGACGGCGGGCTCAACGCCGACGACGACACCGACGAGCCGCTGGCGGTCGAGGAGCGCCGCGCGGACGCGGTGCAGACGCTTGCCGAGCGGCGCGGGGTGCGCTGCGACGTGGTGACCGCCGAGGGCGGCTCCGCGCTGGAGCGGCTCGCGTCGCTGGTGGCGGTCCCCGACTTCGCCTCGATCTACCTGGCCCTGGCGCACGGGCTGGACCCGATGGCGGTACCGGCAATCACGGAGATGAAGGAGCTGGCAAACCAGTGAGCACACGGGGCATCGAGCGAGGCGGGGAATGAGCGCAAACGGGGGCACGAAGGCGATCGTCGCCGCCCTGGCGGCGAACCTCGGCATCGCCGTCACCAAGTTCATCGCGTTCGCCCTCACCGGCTCGTCGTCGATGCTGGCCGAGTCGATCCACTCGGTGGCCGACTCGGGTAACCAGGGCCTGCTGCTGCTCGGCGGCCGGCGGGCCAAGCGGCAGGCCACGCCGCAGCACCCGTTCGGGTACGGCCGGGAGCGCTACATCTACGCCTTCATCGTGGCGATCGTGCTGTTCAGCATCGGTGGCCTGTTCGCGCTCTACGAGGCGTACCACAAGGCGTCCGACCCGCACCCGATCGACAACTGGCAGTGGGTTCCGGTGGTGGTGCTGGTCGCGGCGATCGTGATGGAGAGCTTCTCCTTCCGTACCGCGATCAAGGAGTCGAACCTGGTCCGGGGCAAGCAGTCCTGGGTCCGGTTCATCCGTCGCGCCAAGGCGCCGGAGCTGCCGGTGGTGCTGCTGGAGGACTTCGGCGCCCTGGTCGGTCTGGTCTTCGCGTTGTTCGGCGTCGGCATGACGCTGATCACCGGAGACGGCATGTGGGACGCCGCGGGCACCGCGATGATCGGTGTGCTGCTGGTGATCATCGCGATCACGCTGGCGATCGAGACCAAGAGCCTGCTGCTCGGCGAGGGTGCCGAGCAGAGCGAGCTGGACAAGATCGAGCAGGCTGTGACCAGCGGTCCCGAGGTCGAGCGGATCATCCACATGAAGACGCTCTACCTCGGCCCCGAGGAGCTGATGGTGGCCGCGAAGATCGCGGTGCCGGCCTGGGAGACCGCCCAGGACCTGGCGCGTGACATCAACGCGGTCGAGGCGCGGATCCGCCGCGAGGTGCCCACCGCCCGGGTGATCTACCTGGAGCCGGACATCTACTCGCCCGCCGCCGAGCGGGCCGGCACCGGGCAGGCGGCGGACACCGCCGTCCCGGAGGCCGTGACCAGTGGTGGGGCGCAGCCGGCCGACGAGGTGGCCGGGCGGCCCGGGAGCTGACCGATGGAGTTGTTGCAGGGCCGGATCCGTGACTACGCCTGGGGCTCGCGCACCGCGATCGCCGAGTTGCAGGGGCGGCCGGTGCCGAGCAACGGGCCGGAGGCGGAGCTGTGGCTGGGCGCCCACCCGGGCGCCCCGGCCACTGTGCAGCGCGACGGCCGACCGGTCAGCCTCACCGAACTGCTGGTGGCCGAGCCGGGCCACTGGCTGGGTGAGCGGCTGGTCGGCCGGTTCGGCACCCGGCTGCCGTTCCTGCTGAAGGTGCTGGCCGCCGACGCGCCGCTGAGCCTCCAGGCGCATCCGGACGCCGAGCAGGCCCGCGCCGGGCACGCCGCCGACGTGGGGCGGGTCAACTACGTCGACCCGTACCACAAGCCGGAGTTGCTGGTGGCGCTCTCGGAGTTCGACGCGCTGTGCGGCTTCCGCGATCCGGGGGAGTCGGCGGCGGCGATCGCCGCGTTCGGCGTACCCGCGCTGGAGCCTGTGGTGGCGGCGTTGCGCGACGGGCCGGCGGGGCTGCGGGAGGCGGTACGCCTGCTGTTGAGCTGGCCCCGGGCGGAGCGGGCGGGGCTGGTGGCGGCCGTGCTGGCGGCGGCGGAGGCCGGGCCGGCCTCGGCGGACGCCGAGCTGGTCCGCACGCTCGCGTCGGGCTATCCGGCCGACCCGGGCGTGGTGGTGGCGTTGCTGCTGCACCACGTCCGGCTGGCCCCCGGCGAGGGCATCTGGATGCCGGCCGGGAACCTGCACGCCTACCTGCGCGGCACCGGCGTCGAGATCATGGCGGCCAGTGACAACGTGCTGCGCGGCGGGCTGACCCCGAAGCGGGTCGACGTGGACGAGCTGCTGCGGGTGCTCCGGTTCGAGGTGCTGACCCAGCCGGTGCTGCGGCCGGAGCAGGTGGAGCCGGGGGTGCTGACCTGGCCGGTGCCGGTGGAGGACTTCGCGCTGCACCGGGTCGAGGTGGCTGCCGGGTCGCCGGGGGTGCGGCTGACGCTGCCCGGACCGCGTGTGGTGCTCTGCCGGGCCGGGAAGCTGACAGTTGACGACGGCGTGGGCGTGGTGACGCTGGACGCGGGTCAGGCAGCGGTCGGTACGGCGGCCGGTGGCCCGCTGACGGTGGGCGGGGCGGGCGAGGCGTTCGTCGCCACTTGCGGCATGCACTGATCTGCGCAAGTCCGACTTTCCCGAAATAGCTTGACGGTCACGCTGCGTGGTGTGACTCTATGGGTACGCAGCGTTGTCGCGACGAAGGTCCGGTGACGTGCGGGGGAACCAAACCGGGGGGATGCGCGGGGCGGCCGGGCCGTGGGTGGAAAGTCCGCTCACGACCGACCGCCCCGTGCGCTGTCCGCCGACCGGCCGATTGCGCGGTCGGCCAACCGGGCACGGGTCGAGTGGCCCGCGAGCGTAAGGTGGAAGGCTGCGCACCACCATCGTTCGACAGGAGCTTCCATGACCAGCACCCTCCCGGCGGCCTCCAGCGGCGCGTCGTCGCAGGCCCGGCCGAGCACCCTCGCCGAGGGCGACTACAAGGTGGCGGATCTGTCGCTCGCCGCGTTCGGGCGCAAGGAGATCCGGCTCGCCGAGCACGAGATGCCCGGCCTGATGGCGATCCGGCGTGAGTTCGCCGAGGCCCAGCCGCTGGCCGGCGCCCGCATCACCGGTTCGCTGCACATGACCGTTCAGACCGCCGTCCTGATCGAGACCCTTGTCGCGCTCGGCGCGCAGGTCCGCTGGGCGTCCTGCAACATCTTCTCCACCCAGGACCACGCCGCCGCCGCGATCGTGGTCGGCCCCGAGGGCACCCCGGAGGCCCCGGCCGGCGTGCCGGTCTACGCCTGGAAGGGCGAGACGCTGCCGGAGTACTGGTGGTGCACCGAGCAGGTGCTGGCGTGGCCCGACGGGCAGGGCCCGAACATGATCCTGGACGACGGCGGCGACGCCACCCTGCTCGTCCACAAGGGCGCCGAGTTCGAGAAGGCCGGCGTCGTGCCGCCGGTCGAGTCCGCCGACTCCGAGGAGTACGCGGTCATCCTCGAACTGCTGCACCGCTCGCTGGCCGAGGACGGCCAGCGCTGGACCCGGATCGCCGCCGGCATCAAGGGCGTCACCGAGGAGACCACCACCGGTGTGCACCGGCTCTACGAGATGCACCGCGCCGGCACGCTGCTCTTCCCGGCCATCAACGTCAACGACTCGGTGACCAAGAGCAAGTTCGACAACAAGTACGGCTGCCGCCACTCGCTCATCGACGGCATCAACCGCGCCACCGACGTGCTGATCGGCGGCAAGATGGCTGTCGTCATGGGCTACGGCGACGTGGGCAAGGGCTGCGCCGAGTCGCTGCGCGGCCAGGGCGCCCGGGTCGTGGTGACCGAGGTCGACCCGATCTGCGCGCTCCAGGCGGCGATGGACGGCTACCAGGTCGCCACGCTCGACGACGTGGTGGAGCAGGCCGACATCTTCATCACCGCGACCGGCTGCTTCGACGTCATCACCAACGAGCACATGGCCCGGATGAAGCACCAGGCCATCGTGGGCAACATCGGCCACTTCGACAACGAGATCGACATGGCCGGCCTGGCCAAGCGCAGCGACGTGACCCGGGAGAACATCAAGCCGCAGGTCGACGTGTGGCGCTTCGACGACGGCCACGCCATCATCGTGCTCTCCGAGGGCCGCCTGCTGAACCTGGGCAACGCCACCGGCCACCCGAGCTTCGTGATGTCGAACTCGTTCGCCAACCAGACGATCGCCCAGATCGAGCTGTTCACCAAGACCGAGGAATACCCGATCGGCGTCTACGTGCTGCCCAAGCACCTGGACGAGAAGGTCGCCCGGCTGCACCTGGACGCGCTCGGCGCGAAGCTGACCACGCTGACCAAGGAGCAGGCCGCCTACCTGGGCGTCTCCCCGGAGGGCCCGTTCAAGTCGGACCACTACCGCTACTGAGTCCCACGCTCGGAGAAGGGACCGGGGTCGGCCGCCGTGCGGCCGTCCCGGTCCTTCTTCGCGTACGGGGGGAGTCCGGCGGATGTCGAACCGGGTGACGTTACCCGGATCGGCTTGACGTTTGCTGTGAACAGGAGCAAGGTATGGCTGCCCTAAGTTAACTGAGGCAAGCCTGACTACGGAGTATCCATGTTCGCCACGTACCTGATCGGCCTGCGCGAGGGCCTGGAAGCGACCCTCGTGGTCAGCATCCTCGTCGCCTTCCTGGTCAAGTCGCAGCGCCGGGACCGGCTGCCGCAGGTGTGGGCCGGCGTCGGCCTGGCCCTGGCGCTCTCCGTCGGCTTCGGCTCCCTGATCCAGTACACCTCCACCTCGTTGCTGCGCACCTCCGAGTCGCGCGAGCTGTTCGAGGCGGTCACCTCGGTCGCCGCCGTGGTCTTCGTGACCTGGATGATCTTCTGGATGCGCCGGGCCGCCCGCACCATCGCCGGTGAGCTGCGCGGCAAGCTCACCGACGCGCTCGCCGTCGGCTCCCTGGCGGTCGCCGGCATGGCGTTCCTCGCCGTGATCCGCGAGGGTCTGGAGACCGCGCTGATCTTCTACGCCGCGGCCGAGAGCGCGGCCGGCGGAACCGGGCCCGGCTCGCTGCTCGCCCTGGCCGGGGGTATCGCCACCGCCGTCGTGATCGGCTTCCTGCTCTACCGCAGCGCGGTACGGATCAACCTGAGCCGGTTCTTCACCTGGACCGGCGCGCTGCTCATCCTGGTCGCGGCCGGCATCCTCAAGTACGGCGTGCACGACTTCCAGGAGGCCGGCGTGCTGCCCGGCCTGAACGACCTGGCCTTCGACATCTCGGGCACGCTCGACCCGGGCTCCTGGTACGGCGCGCTGCTCGCCGGCATGTTCAACGTCACCGCCGCGCCGACGGTGCTGGAACTGGTCGCCTGGGTCGCGTACGCGGTGCCGGTGCTCGTCCTCTTCCTGCGCAAGCCGGCCAAGCCCGCGAAGCCGGTGCAGTCCGCCGAGCCGGTGCAGTCCGCCGAGCCGGCCGCCGACACGTCCGCCGAGACGTCCGCCGCGCCGGCCGACGCCGCCGCCGTTCCGTCCCCCCGCTCCTGACCCGCCCGTTTCCGAGGAGACCCCGCACGATGCGTACCACTCGACTCGTCGCGCCCGCCGCCGCCGGGCTGCTCGCCGTCGCCGGGCTGACCGGCTGCGGGGGCGGTGACGACGCCGACGCCACGAACGGCGGGCCGATCGCCGTCAAGGCCACCGACACCGTCTGCGAGGTCGGCGACACCGAGATCGACGCCGGTCAGGTGACCTTCAAGGTGACGAACACCGGTTCCAAGGTCAACGAGTTCTACGTCTACGCGGCCGGTGACCGGGTGATGGGCGAGGTGGAGAACATCGCCCCCGGGCTCAGCCGCGAGCTGCGCGTCGAGCTGACCGCCGGCACGTACGAGACGGCCTGCAAGCCGGGGATGAGCGGCCGGGGCATCCGGGGCGCGCTGAAGGTCTCCGGCACCGCCGCGACTGTCGCCCCCGACGCCGCGCTGACCCAGGCCACCGAGAGCTACCAGCGGTACGTGCGCAGCCAGACCGCCGCGCTGCTGACGAAGACCGAGGAGTTCGTGGCCGCGGTCAAGGCGAACGACGTGGCCAAGGCCAAGGCGCTGTACCCGGTGGCCCGCACCTACTGGGAGCGGATCGAGCCGGTCGCGGAGAGCTTCGGCGACCTCGACCCGAAGATCGACGGCCGCGAGGAGGTGGTCGAGGAGGGCATGGAGTTCACCGGCTTCCACCGGATCGAGAAGGACCTCTGGACCACCGGGGACGTCAGCAAGGACGGCCCGATCGCCGACCGGCTCCTGGTCGACGTGAAGGCGATCGTCGCCAAGGCGGACGCCGAGAAGCTCACCCCGCTCCAGCTCGCCAACGGCGCCAAGGCGCTGCTCGACGAGGTCGCCAGCGGCAAGATCACCGGCGAGGAGGAGCGTTACTCGCACACCGACCTCTGGGACTTCAACGCCAACCTGGAGGGCTCGAAGGCGGCGATCGCGGCGCTGCGCCCGGCGCTGGAGCAGCGCGCGCCCGACCTGGTGAAGCAGCTCGACAGCGAGTTCGCGAACGTGGAGGCAACCCTCGGCAAGCACCGGGACGGCGACGGCTGGAAGCTGCACACCCAGCTCGGCAAGGCCGAGCTCAAGGAGCTGTCGGACGCGGTGAACGCGCTGGCCGAGCCGGTCAGCAAGGTCGCGGCGGCAGTCGCGCGATGACCGGCCCGGCCGGTGGTGACGCGACGAGCGAGCCGAACCACGAGCGGACCGGTCGCGGCCTGTCCCGCCGCCGGGCGATGACACTGGCCGGCGTCGGTGTGGCCGGCGTCGCCGGGGTGGCGGGCGGCGCTGGCGCGCTGCTCGCCGGCGGGAACGAGGCCTCAGCCACCGGCTCCGCCGCCGGGTCGGTGCCGTTCCTCGGCGAGCACCAGGCCGGCATCACCACCCCCGCCCAGGACCGGCTGCACTTCGTCGCGTTCGACGTGGTCACGAAGGACCGGGACCGCCTCGTCGCCATGCTCCAGGAGTGGACCGCCGCCGCGGCCCGGATGACCGCCGGCAAGGACGCCGGGGTGATCGGCGCCGTCGGCGGCATGCCCGAGGCCCCGCCGGACGACACCGGCGAGGCGCTCGGACTGCCCCCGTCGCAGCTCACCCTCACTGTGGGCTTCGGGCCGACGCTGTTCCGCGACGCGCAGGGCCGGGACCGCTTCGGCATCGCCGCCCGCCGCCCGGCCGCCCTCGCCGACCTGCCGCACTTCGCCGGGGACGCGCTCAGGCCGGAGCTGTCCGGCGGCGACCTCTGCGTCCAGGCCTGCGCCAACGATCCGCAGGTGGCGGTGCACGCCATCCGCAACCTGGCCCGGATCGGCATGGGCGTGGTGAGCGTCCGCTGGTCGCAGCTCGGCTTCGGGCGTACCTCGTCGACGTCGCGGGACCAGGCCACGCCGCGCAACCTGTTCGGCTTCAAGGACGGCACCGCCAACCTCAAGGCCGAGGACGCGGGCCTGCTCCGCGACCAGCTCTGGGTGCAGCCCGGTGACGGCCCGGAGTGGATGACGGGTGGCTCCTACCTGGTCACCCGGAAGATCCGGATGCTGATCGAGACGTGGGACCGCAGCCCGCTGGCCGAGCAGGAGATGATCGTCGGGCGGACCAAGGGCAGCGGCGCGCCGCTGGGCCTCCGGGACGAGTTCGACGAACCGGACTTCGCTGCGAAGGGCGACGACGGGGAGCCGCTCATCGCCGACACCGCACACGTACGGCTCGCCCACCCGGACGCGAACAACGGCGCCCGCCTGCTGCGCCGCGGCTACAACTTCGTGGACGGCTCGGACGGGCTGGGCCGGCTCGACGCCGGTCTGTTCTTCATCGCCTACCAGCGGGATCCGCGCCGGCAGTTCGTGCCGATCCAGACCCGGCTGGCCCGCAACGACGCGATGAACGAGTACCTGCGGCACGTCTCCAGCGGCCTGTTCGCCTGCCCGCCCGGCGTACGCGACGCCGCCGACTGGTGGGGGCGAGGGCTGTTCGGCTGAGCCCGGCTCAGCGGCGTACCGGATCGGGGGCGGCCTCCGGCGCCGCGGACCGCAACCGGCCGACGGCCGGCGCGGCGGGACGCAGGGTGGCCGGCGCGACGGCGTGCGGCACCGCGGCCGGGACCAGCTCCGGCCAGAGCGTGGCGGTGACCGCCCGGGCGCGGCCCAGCCGGAGCGCGGCCCGGCGCCCCCGCTCGGCCAGCACGGCGGACAGGTAGACCCAGTCCGGCGCGGACCACGGCGGAGGCGGCGAGGTGACCGCCGCGGCCTCCACCCACAACGCCCGGCCCAGCCGGGAACGGTCCGGCTCGGCGAGCTGAGGCAGCCGGTCCAGATACTGCCGGACGGCCAGCGCCAGCCCGTCGTCGAACCGGGTCAGGTCGAGCGTGGTCGCCCAGGCCAGCAGCGGCGGCGGAGCCGGCGGCAGCGGCCGCCACAGCGCGGCGCCTCGACTGTGCACCACGAGCGTGCCGGCGACCAGGTCACCCAGCCGGCGGCCGCGCGGGTCGGTGAGCATCACCGTGACGCTCGCCGCCCAGCTCAGCAGCGGCAGCACCAGCCCGGGCCACTCCACCGCGACGCCCACGAGCGCCCGGGTCAGCGACTGGCCCACCCCCACCGGGCCGCCGTCGGCCCGCACCACCCGCAGCCCCACGGCCAGCTTGCCCACCGTCCGGCCACCGGCGAAGCGCTCCATCACCACCGGATAGCCGAGCAGGACCAGCACCAGCAGCACGACCTGGAGCGCGCCGGCCAGCGCGGCGTCGAGGAGGTCGCCCAGCAGGGCGAGCGCAACCATGGCCAGCACTGCGCCGAGCAGCAGGAACAGCACGAGCTGGATCACGGCGTCGATCAGCAGGGCGAGCACCCGGGAGCCCAGCCGGGCCACCCGGACGTCCAGCTCCACCGCCTCGCCGCTGACCAGACCGGCATCGGCCCAACTGGGCGGTGGGGGAGGTTGCGCGCGCACCCCGACAGTGAACACCATGGACGCCGAACGGGGGAGGGTGAGTGGATCTCGACGCGTACGTGGCCGAGCACGGCGCCGAATGGCGGCGGCTGGAACACCTGACCGGCCGGCGTCGCCTCGACGCGGCCGAGGTCGACGAACTGGTGGCGCTCTACCAGCGCAGCGCCACACACCTCTCCGCGCTGCGCGCCCGGGCACCCGAGCCGACGCTGGTGAACCGCCTGTCCCACCTGGTCCTCGCCGCCCGGGCCCGGGTCACCGGCCGCCCCCGGCTGTCCTGGGCGGCGGTGGGCCGGTTCCTGGCCGCCGACCTGCCCGCCGCCCTCTACCGGGCCTGGCCGTGGTGGTGCGGCGTGGCCACGGCGTTCAGCGCCCTGAGCGCCTTCCTCATCTGGTTCGTCGCCGGTAACCCGGACACCGCCGCCGCGTTCGTCGGCCCCGAGGCGGCCCGGCAGCTCGTGGACTCCGGATTCGCCGGCTACTACACCGAGTTCGCCGCGCCCACGTTCGCGTTCCACCTGTGGACGCACAACGCCTGGCTGGCCGCCCAGTGCCTGGCCGCCGGCGTCCTCGTGGTGCCGGTGCTCTGGCTGCTGTGGCAGAACGCGCTGAACATCGGCGTGGTCGGCGGCGTGATGATCTCCTACGGCCGGGCGGACGTCTTCTTCGGCATGATCACCCCGCACGGGCTGCTGGAGCTGACCGGCATCTTCGTCGCCGCCGGGGTCGGACTGCGGACCGCCTGGGCCTGGATCGCTCCGCCCGCGCACCTCGGGCGCGGCCGCGCGGTCGCCGAGGCGGGACGGCTCGCCGTCGTGGTCGCCGCCGGCCTGGTCGGCCTCTTCGCGGTCTCCGCGCTGATCGAGGCGTTCGTGACCCCGGCGCCGGTGCCGATCCCGCTGCGGGTGGCCGCCGGCGCCGCGGTGTGGCTGGCCTTCCTGGCGTACGCGCTGGTGCTCGGCCGGCGCGCGGTCAGAGCTGGCCGAGAGACTTGAGCCGCAGATAGGTGTCGGCGACGGCCGGGGCCAGCCGGTGCCCCGGTACGTCCACCACAGTCACGCCGTAGCGCGACAGGGCGGCGCGTACCCGGTCCCGTTCGGCCAGCGCCCGCCACGCCGACGCGGCCGCGTACGGGTCGTCCGGGCCGGCCGGGGTGGCAGTGGCGAGCCGGTTCAGCACCGGGTCGCCGGCCGCGGCCAGCACCACCCGGTGCCGGGTCGCCAGCCGGGGCAGCACCGGCAGCAGCCCGTCGCCGATCGCGCCCGCCTCCAGCGCGGTGAACAGCACCACCAGGCTGCGCTGCCGCTCCCGGCGCAGCACCTCGGCGGCGATCAGCTCGAAGTCGGTCTCGGCCAGCGCGGGCTGCAACGGCGCCACCGCGTCGACCAGCCGGGCGAGCAGCGCCGGACGGCCGCTGCCGGTCACCCGGGCCCGGATCTCCGTGTCCGCCGCCAGCAGGTCCACCCGGTCACCGGCCCGGGCGGCGAGCGCGGTGAGCAGCAGCGCCGCGTCGATGGCGGTGTCCAGCCGCGGCTCGTCGCCGAGGCGTACCGCCGAGGTGCGGCCGGTGTCCAGGACGCAGACCAGCCGCCGGTCCCGCTCCGGGCGCCAGGTGCGCACCAGCACGTCGGCGCGGCGGGCGCTGCCCCGCCAGTCGATCGAGCGGACGTCGTCGCCCACCGCGTACTCGCGCAGCGTGTCGAACTCGGTGCCGTGACCGCGCCCCCGTGTCACCTGCACGCCGTCGATGACCCGCAGCCGGGCCAGCTTCTCCGGCAGGTGCCGGCGGGAGTCGAAGCGTGGCAGCACCCGCAGCGTCCACTGTGGCGTGGCGGGTTGCCCGGCGCGCTGCCGGGCACCCAGGCGCATCGGCCCGAGCGAGCGTACGGTCAGCGCCACCGCCGGCCGGTCGCCGCGCCGGGTCGGGGTGAGCCGGACCGGCAGCGTGGCGGTGCCACCGGGCGGCACGGTGAGCAGGCGGTCCGGCGGCACGTCCGGGCGCGCCCCGGCCGACGGCACCCAGGCGTCGCGTACCTGGGCGTGGAGCGTGCGATCGGTGGGGTTGGCCAGGTGCAGCGTGACGGTGGCGGTGCCGCCGAGGCGGACCGTCCGCTCCCCGGACCGGGTCACCGTGAGCGCGTCCGGCGGGACCGCCATCGCCCGGTCGAGCAGCACCAGCAGCAGCACCGTCGCGGTCAGCACGGCGACGCCGAGGAACGGCGCCGGCCAGGCCGGCAGGGTCAGCGCGCCCGCGCCGAGCAGCAGACCCGCCCGCCAGGTCATCGCGGCGTCGGCACGGTGGCCAGCACCGAGTCCAGCACGGCGTCCACAGTCACGCCCTCCAGTTCCGCCTCCGGACGCGGACGCAGCCGGTGCCGCAGCGTGGGCCGGGCGACCGCCTTGACGTCGTCCGGGGTGACGTGGTCGCGGCCGGCCAGCCAGGACCACGCCTTGGCGGCGTTGAGCAGCGCGGTGGCGCCCCGGGGGGACGCGCCCAGCTCCAGCGCCGGAGCGGACCGGGTGCCCCGGCACAGGTCCACGATGTAGCCGAGCACCGGCTCGGCCACGTGCACCATCCGCACCTCGGCCCGGGCGGCGGCCAGGTCCGACGCGTCGGCCACCGGGCGTACGCCCGCGGCACGCAGGTCGCGCGGGTCGAAGCCGGCGTGGTGCGCCCGCAGCACGCCCAGCTCCTCCTCGCGCTCCGGCAGCGGCACAGTCAGCTTGAGCAGGAAACGGTCGAGCTGCGCCTCGGGCAGCGGGTAGGTGCCCTCGTACTCGACCGGGTTCTGGGTGGCCGCGACGATGAACGGGTCGGGCAGCGGACGGCGCTCGCCCTCGACGGAGACCTGCCGCTCCTCCATCACCTCCAGCAGCGCCGACTGCGTCTTGGGCGGGGTGCGGTTGATCTCGTCGGCGAGCAGCAGGTTGGTGAAGACCGGCCCCTCCCGGAACGTGAACGCGGCGGTGCGCTGGTCGAAGATCAGCGAGCCGGTGACGTCGCCCGGCATCAGGTCGGGGGTGAACTGCACCCGCTTGGCGTCCAGGTCGAGCGCGGCCGCCAGCGTCCGCACCAGCAGCGTCTTGGCCACTCCCGGTACGCCCTCCAGCAGCACGTGCCCCCGGCAGAGCAGGGCGATCACCAGGCCGGTCACCACGGCGTCCTGCCCGACGACGGCCTTGGCGACCTCGGCGCGCAGCCGGTGCAGGGCGGCGCGGGCGCCGGACGGGGCGGTGGTCGTGACGGGTCCGGTCACCGGGTGTCTCCTTCGCTGGGATGCGGGGCCAGGGTACGGGTCAGGACGTCCAGTTCGCGGGCCAGCTCCAGCAGCTCGCGGTCCTTCTCCGGGGCGGGGCCGTAGAGCAGGTCGGCCACCCGTTCCGGGTCGGCGCCGGCGCGCTCGGCGACCCGGGCGGCCACCTCGTCGTCGGGCGTGCCCGGGGGCAGGTTGAGCCGGGTCGTCAGCCGGTCCAGCGCGGCGTCGCGCAGCGTCGCGGCGACGGTGTCCCGGGCGCCCGCCCGGCGGTAGAGCCGCGCCCGGCCGCGTACCGTCTCGGCGGACCGGACGGTCACCGGCAGCGGCTCCGACACCGGCGGCCCGAGCCGGCGGGCCCGCCAGAGCACCACGAGCAGGCCGGCCAGGGCGAGCTGCACCAGGAGGGCCCAGAACCACTGCGGGAAGGCGCCCCAGAGCGGGTTCTCCCGCGGCGGGTCGGCGCGGTCGGGCGGGTCGGGCCGTTCCGACCTGCCGCTGCCGGCCGGGGCGGGCTCCTCGGTGAACGGCTCCGGGGACCAGCTCGGACCGGTCGGGGCCGACGCCGGCTCGGGCAGGTCGAGCCAGACCAGCGGGCGGTCGCCGCCGAGCAGGCCGGTGGCGAGGGCCTCGTTGCCCCACTCGCCGATCCGGTCGTTGCGGAACGGGTCGCTGGCGCCGGCCAGCACCACCTCGACCCGGCTGGGGACGCGCAGCAGCGCGCCGCCGTAGCAGTGGTCCACCTCGGCCGGTCCGGCGTACCGCTGGAGGTCGATCGCCGCCGTGCCGGCCCGGACCGCCTCGGGCAGCGGGCAGGGCGTGCCGTCGGCGTCCGGCGGCACCGCGCGGGCGGCCCAGCGCCCGCCGGCCGGTTCGACAGGGGTGTCCAACTCGGCGAGCACCCGCCGGGACGGCTCGACGAGCACCAGCCGGCTGCCGGGCGGCAGGGTGGTCAGCCCGTCGAGCAGGTCCGGGTGCACCAGGCCGGGCGCGGGCACGAACAGCGTGCTCGGCCCGGCCCCGGCGGTACGCAGCGCCGCCGCCAGATCCGTCTCCCGGCGTACCGGCACGCCCTGCGTCCGCAGCGCCTCGGCGAGCCGGCTGGCGCCGTCGTCGTCGGTGGCGACCGGGGACAGGAAACCGGGCTCGTCGGCGTCGGGCCGGTCGACCGCGCGCAGCACGAGCGTGGTCACGATCAACAGCACTGCGAGCCCGAGCGGGACGATCAACCGGTACGGACGCCGGCGCGGCGCCGCCGTGGCCGCCGCCGTCACGGTCTCCGGTACGACTGTGGCCGTCACCGCGGCTCCTCCCCGGTCAGCTCGCGGCTCAGGTCGGTGGCGAGTTCACGCATCCGCCGGTCGTGCGCGGCGGTCGCGGGACGCTGGGCGTACCAGAGGTCGGAGAAGATCGCCCCGGCCGCGTGCAGCGTCGGCCGGACCTGCGGCCGGTTACGGGCCGCCGCCTCGGTCAGCTCGACGACGGTGAGCCCGGGGCGGGGTTCCACCACCTGCCGGACGACCAGCAGCCGGACCATCTCGCGCAGGCGCTCCCGGACCGCCTCGGCGTACCGGCCCTCGGCCGCCAGCCGGTCGGCCGGCCCGAGCCCGGCCGCCGCCGGTTCCGGCAGCCGGGGCGCGGGCAGGCGTACCGGCGGCGGTTCGGTGCGCTTCCGGCTGCGCCGCCGGAACCGGGGCAGCCGGAACCGGGGTAGGCGGAACCGGGGCAGCCGTGGACGCCGCCACCGGGGGAGACTGAACCGGGGCAGCCGGCGGGGCACCCAGGCCGGGAAGAAGTACCAGCCCAGCGCCGCCAGCAGCGCGACCGCCAGCAGGATCAGCGCGACCAGCGGCAGCGGCACCACGTCACCGAGGGCCGCGACCGTCTCGGTCCACCACCGGCTCACCGGTGCGCCGCCAGCAGGACCGGCTCGGGCACGTCGGCCGGCGCGCGGGAGAGCCGGATGTCCAGCCCTTCGGTGCGGATCCGGGTCTCCAGGTGCAGCACCGCGTCCAGGCAGGCGAGCGCCGGGTACGCCAGCGCGTTCACAGCGGTGAAGGCGGCGATCGTCACCGGCAGCGCCCAGGCCGAGACGTCGAACAGGCCCAGCATGGTGAGGCCCTGGTAGAGACCCAGCCCGATGCCGAGCCGGATCAGCCACCAGCCCAGGTAGCCCAGCAGCCGTATCGCGGCGGCCCGCGCGCTGACCCGGCCGGCCAGGCGTAGCGCCCGCCAGGGCGCCAGGTGCGCGGGCACCCCGTCCAGCACCAGGACCGGCACCACCAGGCCGAGCAGCGCGTACGCCGGGAACCAGCCCGGCCCGGTCAGCCCGGCGGCGGTGACGGTCAGCCCGACCAGGACGGCGGCCGGCAGTGCCGCGCCGAGCCGGGCGCCGCGCAGCAGCTCCGACGGTGCGGGACGGCGCCCCAGAAGCGCCGCGCCCGCGCCGCGAGCCGCAGGGGCGCCGAGCAGCGCGACGATCGCGGCCTCGGTGCCCGCGCCGGCCGCCAGCAGCAGCCAGTACGCGGGGAGGGAGTCGCCGAACTCCGCCGGCCACCAGAACGGCGGTTCGGTCCCGGCGAGCATCCGCAGCGGGTGGAGCACCGCCTGTTCGGCGAGGGCCAGCAGCAGGGCGAGCGGGACGAGCACCCGGGCCTGGTCGCGCAGCAGCAGCACGGCCGCGTCGAGCAGCTCGCCGACGGTCAGCGGACGGCGCGGCAGCACCGCGGTCGGGCCGGCGTCGGGCACGCGTACTCCTGGGCGGGGCGAGCGGAGGTGGCGGGCGGGGCGACGCCCGGGGGATCATGGTTGCACGGCGGGTCCGCATCCGGTGGACCCGTCCGCCCCGGCGCGCCACGCTGGGCGGCCACGCCGACTTGCTGTGGTGCGCGGGGCCGCTCGGCGCTACGGTCTCGTGGAGACGCCGAACACTCCAGACGAACGGGGATGGAACGATAAACCCCATGAGAGCCCGGGTACTCGTGGTCGACGACGACCCCGCCCTCGCCGAGATGCTCGGCATCGTGCTGCGCAGCGAGGGCTTCGTGCCGTCCTTCGTCGCGGACGGCGAACGGGCGCTGGCCGCGTTCCGCGACAACCGACCCGACATCGTCCTGCTCGACCTGATGCTGCCGGGCATGAGCGGCATCGACGTGGCCCGCGCCATCCGGGGCGAGTCCGGCGTGCCGATCGTGATGCTGACCGCCAAGAGCGACACAGTCGACGTGGTGCTCGGGCTGGAGTCCGGCGCCGACGACTACGTGGTCAAGCCGTTCAAGCCCAAGGAGCTGGTGGCCCGGATGCGGGCCCGGCTGCGCCGCGGCGAGGACGTGGCGCCGGAGATGCTGACCATCGGCCCGCCCGGCAACCAGATCACCATCGACGTGCCGGCCCACACGGTCAGCCGCGACGGCGAGGAGGTGAAGCTGACGCCGCTGGAGTTCGACCTGCTGGTCGCGCTCGCCCGCAAGCCGCGTCAGGTCTTCACCCGCGAGGTGCTGCTGGAGCAGGTCTGGGGCTACCGCCACGCGGCGGACACCCGCCTGGTCAACGTGCACGTCCAGCGGCTGCGCGCCAAGATCGAGCCGGATCCGGAGCGACCCGAAATCATCCTCACCGTGCGGGGCGTGGGCTACAAGGCGGGTACCGGATAGCCTGGTCAGCACTGTGGTGACCACCCCGCTGCCCGACCCGCCGACCGCCGCGCCCCGCCGGCTCCACGCCGTGCGGGCGATCTGGCTCGCCCTGACCGGCCGGGTCGCCCGGCTGGTGGCCGCGGTGCACCAGGCGTGGCGGCGGTCGCTCCAGGTCCGTGTGGTCACCATCACGCTGGTGGCGTCGAGCCTGCTGGTGGGCGGTTTCGCCTATCTGATCGCCGACAAGATCACGAGCATCCTGCTGGAGAACGCCGAGACCGACGTGCGGCTGCGGTTGAGCAACGGCAGCGAGTACGCGGCCAAGCAGTTCAACCTCTACAGCCAGCCGCAGGAGGCGCAGCTCCAGAACACCATCGACGGCACCGTCAACTACCTGGCCGGCGGAGACCCCACCCAGACCAGCGGCGTGGTGGTGGCGATCACCGCCGACAACTTCGCCGAGTTCATCGAGCCGCGTACGACGCCCGACGTGCCGGTGGGCGCGGTGATCGGCGACGAGCTGCGGGCCACAGTCGCCTCCGGCAAGGTCGCACACCAGATCCGTACCGGCTCGCTCGGCGGCGAGCGGACGAAATACCTGGTCTACGGCTCCCCGGTGCCCACCAAGTTCGGGCAGGTCGAGCTCTACTACCTCGTACCCCTGGCGCGGCAGGACGCGACGGCGGCCGACGCCCGCGCCACGGTGGTCGCCACCGGCGTCGCGCTGGTGCTGCTGCTCGGCCTGCTGGCCGCCCTTGTCACCCGCCTGGTGGTGACGCCGGTACGGGTGGCCGCGCGCACCGCGCAGCGGCTCTCCGCCGGCCTGCTCGACCAGCGCATGGTGGTCTCCGGCGAGGACGACCTCGCCCTGCTGGCCGCCTCGTTCAACCAGATGGCGACGAACCTGCAACGGCAGATCCTCCGGCTGGAGGAGATGTCCCGGCTGCAACGCCGGTTCACCTCAGACGTCTCGCACGAGCTGCGGACACCGCTGACGACGGTACGGATGGCAGCCGACCTGATCTTCGCCGAGCGCGACGAGTTCGACCCGGCGGTGGCCCGCAGCGCCGAGCTGCTCCAGGCCGAGCTGGACCGGTTCGAGGAACTGCTCACCGACCTGCTGGAGATCAGCCGGTTCGACGCCGGCTTCGCGGTGCTGGACAGCGAGCCGACCGACCTGGTGCCGGTGGTGCACCGGGTGACCGAGCGGCTGGCCGGGCTGGCCGAGCGGGTCGGGGTGACCATCGAGCTGGACCTGCCGGACACTCCGGTGATCGCCGAGGTCGACCCGCGCCGGGTCGAGCGGGTGCTGCGCAACCTGGTCGGCAACGCGGTCGAGCACGGCGAGGCCAAGCCGGTACGGATCACCCTGGGCCAGGACCAGAGCGCGGTGGCGATCACCGTGCGGGACCACGGGGTCGGCCTCAAGCCGGGGGAGGAGAAGCTGGTGTTCAACCGCTTCTGGCGGGCCGACCCGTCGCGCGCCCGGCAGACCGGCGGCACCGGGCTGGGCCTGTCGATCAGCCTGGAGGACGCCCGCCTGCACGGCGGCTGGCTGGAGGCGTGGGGCGCGCCGGGGCAGGGTGCCCAGTTCCGGCTCACCCTGCCGGCCCGGGCCGGGGACCGGCTCACCACCTCCCCGCTGCGGCTGGTACCGGCCGACGCCACGGTGCCGTTCGGCGGCCCCCGCGACGGCGGGCTGCCCGCCGTCGGGCCCGGCGGCGGTGTCGCGGCGCTGACCGCCGGACCGGCCGGCGGGGGCGACCACGCGGAGGCGCGGCCGTGAACCGCCGCGTCCTGGCCCTGCTGCTGACCGGCGCGCTGCTGCCGGCCGCGCTCGCCGGATGCGGCATCCCGGACCAGACGGACGTGCAGGTGGACGGCTCGGTGCCGGCCGCCGAGTCCGGGGCGCTCAACGGCAGCCCGGCCCGGCCGCCCGAGCCGGCCGACAGCAGCGAGCCGGTGCCCTTCATCGAGAACTACCTGCGGGCCGCCGCGGCAGGGGAACGCGACCAGGCGTACGCCCGGGCCCGGAAGTTCCTCGCCGCGGAGGCCCGCGACCTGCTTCCCGGCAAGCCGCAGACCAGCGAGGTCGAACTGACAGTGGTGCGGCTGCGGGAGAAGCCGGAGAGCACGCCGCCCAACAACCAGGGCACCAGCACCGTGACGCTCAAGGTGCAGCAGGTGGGCGTGCTGCGCGCCGACGGCACGCTCGGCCCGCCGGTGGCGAGCGAGACGCAGTACGCCTTCGAGCTGCGCCGGGCCGAGCAGGCCGGTACCGGCCTGCTGATCACCGAGCTGCCGAACGTGCTGCTGGCCAGCGACTCGGCGATGCGCGAGTACTACCGTCCCCGCACCGTCTACTTCTGGAACACCGACCTGACCCGGCTGGTGCCGGACCAGCGCTACCTGCCCTCGTCGGCGCCGACCGAGCGCCGGATCACCGAGGTGATGAAGTGGCTGGCCGACCGCCCGTCGGACTGGCTGGCCCCCGGCGTGACCGGGCTGCCCGACGGCACCCAGCTGATCAACAATGCGACCGGCGCCGACGGCCACTGGGAGATAAACCTGAACATGCCGGGCGCCAACGAGCAGCGGCTGACCCGGCTCGGCACCCAGCTGGCATGGTCGCTGTCGGACCTCGACGGCCAGGTCGACCTGAAGATCCAGAACCAGAAGCGGCTCACCGTCGACCTGCGGCGGGAGCGCGTCTCCACCGCCGCCTATCCACGCGGCGGCGATCCGATGCGGTTCGCCGTCTACGACGGCGCCGTCCGCCCCCTGGCGTTCGGCAACGAGTCGCGTGCCGCCGTTCCGCTGCCGCCCGCGGAGAACCGCAACGTGGTCTCCGCGTCGCTCGCCCGCGCCGACGACCAGGTGCTCGCCGCGCTCGTGGTGACCGGGTCGGACAACCGCAGGCGGCTCAAGGTGGGCACCGGTCCGGAACCGGTCGCGATGCTCAGCCCCGGCGACCGTACGTTCCGGGCGATGAGCCGTCCCACCTGGCTGCGGTCGCTGAACAAGGTCCGCCCGGCCGGTCTGGTGGCGGCGGACGGCCGGCTCTACCGGTTCGACGGCGCGGGCCGGATGAGCGAGATCCCGCTGTCCGTTCCCGGGCCGGTGACGGCTGTGGCCGGTTCCCTCGACGGCCACCGGATCGCGCTGGCCTCCGGCGGCGCGGTCTTCGTCGCCGCGGTGAGCGTCGACGGTGGCGTGGTCAGCCTCGGACAGCCCCGCCGGGTGACCACGCTGCTCACCGGCGTGACGGTGGTGGACTGGGTGGCGGAGAACGAGCTGGCGCTCGCCGGCAACGAGGCGGACCGGCGTTCGGCGATCCACCAGCTCAGCGTCGACGGTGCCTGGGAGACCCCGCTGGCGGTGGAGATCGGCGCCCCGGTGACCCAGCTCGCCGGTTATCCGGGCGGCGGCGACCGCGGCCTGGCCGCGTTCTCGTTCATGTTCGAGACGGACGGCGCGGCCTGGCGGAACAACCCGTTCGACTACGTGAAGCGGGAGCAGGTGCTTGACGTTCCGTCGGGCAGCCGGGCGACCAACCCGACCGCGCCGTTCTTCCTCTACTGAGCCGTCCGTGCGTGACCTGGGCGGGCTCTGGTCGGACCTGACCGACCTGGTGCTGCCCGCCGGGTGCGCGGGCTGCGGCGCGGGATCGGTACGGCTGCGGCACGGCTTCTGCCCCGGCTGCGTGCGGGAGCTGGAGTCGCTGCGTCCCGCACCTGCCCGGCCCGATCCGGCTCCGCCCGGCCTGCCGCCCTGCGTCGCGCTCGGCCCGTACGGCGGCGCGCTGCGCGAGGGTCTGCTGGCGTACAAGGAACGGGGCCGGCACGGGCTGGCCCGGCCGTTGGGCGCGCTGCTCGCCGAGGTGGTCGCGGTGGCGGCAGGGCAACCCGGCCCGGTCACGCTCGTGGCGGTGCCCGACACCGCTCGCGCCGCCCGGGCCCGCTACGGCGACCACCTCGACCGGCTCGTCCGGCCGGCGGCGGCCCGGTTACGCGCGGCCGGCTGGCCGGTACGCGTGCTGCGCCCGCTGCGGGCGCTGCCCCGGACCGACTCGGTGGCGCTGGACAGCGCCGGGCGGGCCGCCGCGGCCGAGGAGGCGTTCCGGTTGCGCCGCCCGCCGGCCGGCCACCGGCCGGGGGAGACGGTCGTGCTGCTCGACGACATCGTCACCACCGGCGCCACGCTGGCGGCGGTGAGCCGGATGTTGCACCGCGCGGGAATGACGCCAAAGGCCGCGGCCGTGCTCGCCGCAACGCAAAAGCGGCACCGTCGGTGACGCTTCGTGTATCCGTTTCACCCCATGGTGTATGAGCTGTTAAATTTCGCGACCGCCTTCGGCAACCAGGGGTGACGGTTGGCCGTACAGGAGTTAGCGTTTCGGTGTCGGGGGTAGTGAGGGTCAAACCTTCCCCCGGCACTGGAAGGAGGCGTAGCCGAACAACACCGGTCGACGCCGAGCGGGGCCCTCCCGGGTGCGTCGACCGGATGATCCGGACCGAACGACCGTCCGAACAAGGGAGGTCACGTGGACATCGTGGTCAAGGGCCGTAACGTCGAAGTGCCGGACCATTACCGGGTGCACGTAGCCGAGAAGCTCGCGAAGATCGAACGCTACGACCAGAAGCTCATTCGCGTGGACGTCGAGTTGTTCCACGAGCGCAATCCACGCCAGGCGGACACCTGCCAGCGGGTGGAGATCACGTGCGTGACGCGCGGCCCGGTGATCCGGGCCGAGGCCTGCACGAACGACTTCTACAGCGCGCTCGACGCCGCCATCGCCAAGCTGGACACGCGATTCCGCCGCGCGGCGGACCGTCGCCGGGTACACCGCGGACGGCATGCGCCGATCTCCGTGGCCGCCGCGACCGCCGGCCTGCCGGTTGCCGACCTCGACGGGCCCGGACTGGCGGCGCTCGACGGCCACGGCACCGCCACAGCGGTCGCGGAACGCCCCGACGAGAGCGGCCACACCGAACCCGACGACCAGCCGTGGCACATCGCCCGGGCGAAGGTCCACCCCGCCGAACCGATGACCGTCGACGACGCGCTGTTCCAGATGGAACTGGTCGGCCACGACTTCTACCTGTTCCAGGACAAGGAGTCCGGCCGCCCGAGCGTGGTCTACCGGCGGCACGCGTACGACTACGGGATCATCCAGCTCGACACGTGACCCCTTGACCGGTGAGTACGGGCCCCGTGCGGGGGCCCGTACTCAGTTCTCGTCGGTGGCCAGCCGGCCGTAGACCACCGAGTCGACACGGGCGCCGTCCGGGCCGGGCAGCCGGCCGCGCAACAGACCCTCCCGCCGGAAGCCGGCCCGTTCCAGCACCCGCTGCGAGGCGATGTTGTCCGGCCGCGTGCCGGCCCAGAGCCGGGCCACCCCGATGCCGAACGCCCACCCCGCGACCAGCCGGACCGTCCGGGCCGCCAGCCCGCGCCCGCGCGCCTCGGGCAGCAGGCTGTAGCCGATCATGGCCTGCCCGGTGGCCGGCTCGTCGTAGAACAGCGCGCAGCCGCCGACGACAGCGCCGGTGACCGCGTCGACGATCGCCAGGTCGGCGGCCTCTCCGGCGAGCCAGCGGCTCGCCGCCAGCCGGCAACGGCGCGCGAGCGCCGCCCGCTCCGGCGCCACCGGCGGCACCCGGTTCGCCACCACCTCCGGCAGCGAGTGCAGCCGGTACAGCGCGTCCGTGTCCGCCGGCTCCACCGGGCGCAGCGTCACCACGCCGTCGGTGAGCCGGCCGTCCGGCAGGTCCGGCAGCAACCGGGCGAGCGGCCCGGGCGGGTCGTCGGCCAGCCGCACCCAGGCGATCAGATCCTGGCGTACGCCGTCGCCGTCCGCGCCCGCCGCCCGGCGTACGCCCTCGTGCCGGTAACCGCAGGCGAGCGCGATGCGCTGGCTCGCCACGTTCTCCGTGCGGGTGAGCAACTCCAACCGGGCCGCCCCGGCGGCGAACGCCCGTTCGGTCAGCAGCCGGGTGGCGGCGGTGGCCACGCCCCGGCCGCGCGCCGCCGCTCCCACCCAGTAACCGATCTCGTACGTCGCCCGCTCCGCGCTGAGCCGGGTCAGCCCGATGCTGCCGAGCAGCCGGTCGGTGGCCGGGTCGGCGATCGTGTACGCCGCACCGCCCGCCGCCCACGCCGCGGGCGCGCCCTCGGTGACCCACCAGCGGGCGGCGCCGGAGTCGTACGGGTCGGGCAGCAGGGGCATGAACCGGCGGATCTCCGGATCGGCGCACCCGGCCACCATCTCGGGCACGTCCGCGAGGTGGCACGGCCGCAGCCGTACGCCGTACCCCTCGATCGTCTCCGGCGTCATGCCAGGTCGCCCGGCAGCAGGCCGCCGATCCACGCGTCCTGCCGCTCGCCGCGGTGCTGGACGCCGCCACGCAGCGTGCCCTCGACGGTGAACCCGGCCTTCTCGGCGGCCCGCCGCGAGGCGGTGTTGCCCACGTTCGCCCGCCACTCGATCCGGGCCAGGCCGAGCGTGGTGAAACCCCAGGCGCACACCGCGGCGAGCGCGGCCGGCAGGTAGCCCCGGCCGCGGGCGTGCGGCGCGGTCATGTAGCCCACGTCGGCCACCAGCGGGTCGTTCGGCAGCAGGCGTAGGTCGATCGACGCGACGTAGCGGTCGTCCGGATCGGCCACGGCGAACGTCACTGCCGTTCCCCGCGCCCAGGCCGGGCGCACCAGGTCGCGCAGGAAGCCCTCGGCGTGCTCCGGCCGGTACGGGTGCGGCACCGTGGTCCAGCGGATCGTCTGCTCGTCCTGGCAGGTGCGGGTCACCGCGGCCAGGTCGCGTTCCTCCAGCGCGCGCAGCCGCAGTTCGGTGTCGCCTGCGGTGGCGAACAGGACCGGCTGCGGCCGGCCGAAGACCGCCGCGCGGCGGGCCTGGAGCGTGTCCGGGCCGTAGGGGACCGGGTCGCCGGCGGCGGCGACCTCCCCGGGGAGCAGCGAGCCGATCCAGCCCTCGGGCCGGCCGCCGGGGCTGGGGTCGGCAAGCCGCAGCTCACCCTCGATCCGGAAGCCGGCGCGCAGCGCGACCAGCCGGGAGGCGTGGTTGCCGATCTCGGCCTGCCAGGTGAGCCGACGCAACTTGAGCGCGTCGAACGCCCAGCGGGCGAGCGCGCGGGTGGCGCGGACCGCGACGCCCCGGCCCCGGGCCCACGGCGCGGTCCAGTAGCCCACCTCGGCCGACTCCCGCGCGCGGTCGACGGAGACCAGGCCGAACGAGGCGAGCAGCTCACCGGTGCCGGCGTCGCAGACCGCGAAGAGCGCACCGGTGCCCTCGGCCCAGGCGGTGGCGCTGATCGTGGTGACGTACTCGCTCGCGTGCTCCGGCAGGTACGGGCGAGGTACGGTGGTCCAGCGCTGGATGTCCGGATCCTGGCAGGCACGGTGCACCGCGTCGGCGTCCTCCGCGCGCCACGGGCGCAGCAGCAGGCCGTCCTCGATGATCTCCACAGGCTCCATTCGAGCCATCGTGCCGGATCGTTCGCGCACGGCGTAACCCGATTAGCGGCCGGTGGCGCACGGTCGCGGCGTTATGTCGGGTTCCGGAGCCCGGACCGCCGCCACCAGTGACCATCGTCGCGTCGGAGCGCCTACGATGGTTCGAGACCGTCTAGGGGAGCGTTGATCCGTGTCGATTCTGGAAAAGTTCCTTCGCGCCGGCGAGGGCCGCATGGTGCGTCGGCTGAAGGCCATCGCTGCCGCCGTCAACTCGATCGAGGACGACTACGTCAACCTCAGCGACGACGAGCTGCGCGCCATGACCGACCAGTTCAAGGAGCGGCTCGAGGATGGCGAGACCCTCGACGACCTGCTGCCCGAGGCGTTCGCGGTGTGCCGGGAAGCCGCCTCGCGGGTGCTCGGCCAGCGCCCCTACGACGTCCAGGTGATGGGTGGCGCGGCGCTGCACTTCGGCAACATCGCCGAGATGAAGACGGGTGAGGGCAAGACGCTCACCTCGGTCATGCCGGTCTACCTGAACGCGCTCGCCGGCAAGGGCGTGCACGTGATCACGGTGAACGACTACCTGGCCGAGCGCGACGCCGCCTGGATGGGCCGCGTCCACGAGTTCCTCGGCCTGCAGGTCGGCGTGGTGCTGCCCAACCGGCCCGCCAGCGAGCACCGCGCGGCCTACGAGTGCGACATCACCTACGGCACCAACAACGAGTTCGGCTTCGACTACCTGCGCGACAACATGGCCTGGTCGAAGGACGAGCTGGTCCAGCGCGGCCACTTCTTCGCCGTGGTCGACGAGGTCGACTCGATCCTGATCGACGAGGCGCGTACCCCGCTGATCATCTCCGGTCCGGCCGAGCACTCCGCCCGGTGGTACCAGGAGTTCGCCGCCGTGGTGGCCCGGCTCCAGCCCGGCACCGACGGCGAGGGCGACTACGAGGTCGACTACGCCAAGCGCACCATCGCGATCACCGAGCGCGGCGTGGCCAAGGTGGAGGACCGCCTGGGCATCGACAACCTGTACGAGTCGGTGAACACCCCGCTGGTCGGCTACCTGAACAATGCGATCAAGGCCAAGGAGCTCTACAAGCGCGACAAGGACTACATCGTCAACGACGGTGAGGTCCTGATCGTCGACGAGTTCACCGGCCGCATCCTGCACGGCCGCCGCTACAACGAGGGCATGCACCAGGCGATCGAGGCCAAGGAGGGGGTGGAGATCAAGCAGGAGAACCAGACGCTCGCCACCATCACCCTCCAGAACTACTTCCGCCTCTACGAGAAGCTCTCCGGCATGACCGGTACCGCCCAGACCGAGGCGGGCGAGTTCAACAAGGTCTACAAGGTCGGCGTCGTGACCATCCCGACGCACCGGCCGATGGTCCGGCTCGACCGGCCCGACGTCATCTACAAGACCGAGAAGGCCAAGTTCAACGCCGTCGTCGAGGACATCGCCGAGCGGCACGTGCAGGGCCAGCCGGTGCTGGTCGGCACCGTCTCGGTGGAGAACTCCGAGATCCTGTCGCACATGCTGCGCCGCCGCGGCATCCCGCACTCGGTGCTGAACGCGAAGTTCCACGCCAAGGAGGCGGAGATCGTCGCGCAGGCCGGGCGCAAGGGCGCGGTCACCGTCGCCACCAACATGGCCGGCCGCGGTACGGACATCCTGCTCGGCGGCAACCCCGAGTTCCTCGCCGCGAACGAGCTGCGCCAGCGCGGGCTCGACCCGGTCGAGCAGCCGGAGGAGTACGCCAAGGCGATGGAGGAGATCCTCCCGACCTGGAAGCAGGCGTGCGACGTCGAGGCGGAGGAGGTCGCCGCCGCCGGTGGGCTCTACGTGCTGGGCACCGAGCGGCACGAGTCCCGCCGGATCGACAACCAGCTGCGCGGTCGCGCCGGCCGGCAGGGTGACCCGGGCGAGTCCCGCTTCTACCTGTCGCTCCAGGACGAGCTGATGAAGCGCTTCCGGGCCGGCGCGGTCGAGGCCGTGATGGACCGCTTCAACATCCCGGAGGACGTGCCCATCGAGTCGAAGATGGTCACCCGCCAGATCAGGAGCGCCCAGGCCCAGATCGAGGGCCAGAACGCCGAGATCCGCAAGAACGTCCTCAAGTACGACGAGGTGCTGAACAAGCAGCGCCAGGTGATCTACGCCGAGCGCCTCCGGGTGCTCAACGGCGAGGACCTGTCCGACCAGGTCCGCAACATGATCGACGACGTGGTGACCGCGTACGTGGTCGGCGCGACGAGCGACGGCTACGCCGAGGACTGGGACCTCGACCAGCTCTGGTCGAGCCTGAAGCAGCTCTACCCGGTGGGGATCACCGTCGAGGAGCTGGAGGAGGAGGTCGGTTCCCGCTCGGGCATCGACCAGGACTTCCTGCTCGCCCGCCTCAAGGAGGACGCGCACGCCGCGTACGACAGGCGTGAGGAGAGCCTCGGCGAGGAGGCGGTGCGTCAGCTCGAGCGCATGGTCCTGCTCCAGGTGATCGACCGTAAGTGGCGCGAGCACCTCTACGAGATGGACTACCTGCAGGAGGGCATCAGCCTGCGGGCGTACGCCCAGCGCGACCCGGTCATCGAGTACCAGCGCGAGGGCTTCGACATGTTCGCCTCCATGATGGACGGCATCAAGGAGGAGACGGTCGGCTTCCTCTACAACCTGGACGTCCAGGTCGAGGAGGCGGAGCCGGAGGCCGAGGAGGTGCAGCTGCTGGAGAAGCCGGTGGAGATCCGGGCCAAGGGTCTCAACCGCGCGCCGCAGCAGCAGGGCCTGCAATACTCCGCGCCCGCCGTGGACGGCGAGGCCGGCCGGGGTGCCCCGGTGATCGAGCGGCCCGAGCAGCAGGCGCCGGCGCTCGGCATCGGCCAGCAGTCCTCGGAGCGCCCGGCCGCCACCACGCCGCGCCGTGCTCCGGCCGGGGCGAGCGGCCAGGCTGTGGCCGCCAGCACCGCCCGGCGGGCCGCGCCGGGCCAGGTCGACGGTGGCGAGGGCCCGTCCCGTAACGCGCCCTGCCCGTGTGGCTCGGGCCGCAAGTACAAGCGCTGCCACGGCTCGCCCAACGGCGGCAACTGACCCCGAACACCCACGACGGGCCCCGGCCACCAAGGCCGGGGCCCGTCGCCGTCCTCCCGTCCTCCCTCCCGTCCTCCCTCGCGCCCTCACTCGGTCGATCTGTGAGTGGGGTTGTCAAGGGGTTTGGTGGTGGGTGGTGATGGTGCGGTAGAGCTGTCGGGCGATGTAGCGCTTGAGGCAGCGGGTGA
>NZ_VISW01000016.1:0-173487 GCF_007827635.1 Micromonospora sp. CNZ296 | reverse complement strand
GGATCAACGAAGAGCCACCCAAGTGATCACCAACGCCGAACCCTAACGGCAATCAGCCGAACCGATCACCACAGACATAGAAGCGTCTTGCAGTTGCGGCCCCTGTTGTGACCGATTCATGCCGGAATCGGGGGTACGAAAGTGCAAGATCGCGGGGGTTTGGTGGGGTGGGGTGGGCTGGAGATCCTCGTGCGGCTGGTTGTTGCGGCGAGCCTCCCGTTGGGCGAGATTGGCGTTCCGCTTGGTGGGAGCGGTGGAGATCTTGGTAGGAAAGGGCCCCTATGAGGGCCGTTTGGTACCAAGATCGCGCAGGCCCGGGCGCTGGGTGCCGGGCGTGCGCACACCGATCGGCGCGGGTGGCCGCGGCGCGTCGGGCCAGGTCGGGGAGGCGATAGCCGGGCTCAAAGGACGTCCAGGACCTGGCACAGCCAGGTGCCTCGACGGCGTTCCAGGCGTATCGCCACCGCCCAGCTCGCGCCCCCGGCGCCCGCGAACACGGCGGTGGCCTCGACCGCACCCGCGCGCGGCTCGCACACCCGCAGGCGCCGCAGCAGCAGCGCCGGCCGGGCGGTACGGCGGCGGACCGGTGTCACCCGGCGGGCCGCGCGGGTCAGCTCGGCTGCCACCGGGCCGGCCGACTCGGGCAGGCAGAGCGGCCGGAGCTGACCGTGTGGGCGGAAGCCGTTGACGATCTCCAGGAAGGTGCGCACGAACAGGTGCGCGGCTCGCGCTCCCTCGGGTGTGGCGGAGGCGAGGGCTGACGCCTGCGCCCCGGACCAGCGGGGCCAGGCGGTCGCCGGGTCCGGTGCTCGACCGGCGGGGCGTGTGGCGGCACGGCGGCGTGGGTCGGCCAGGTCGAGCGTGAGCTGACCGACGGGACTCCAGAGCTGCTCCTCGTCGGTGCACGGCGGGTCGAGCGGCGGGGCGGGCCGGAGACGGACCGGCGGGCGGGGTGCGCGGGGACGGCGGGTGTCGACCATCTCGAATCCTTGCGTTTGCCTTCGTTTGCCTCCGACAGGTTCTCATCTTCCCGGACGCGGACGATCGCCGTCAATGGCCCACGGTCCCCGGGTGGTCACTCCTCGTCGCGCTCACCGAGCGGGTTGCCGCGTACCCATTCGGCGGTCTCGGCGTACTTGCGCTCGATGTATTCCTCCAGCCGGGCGCGCTCGACCCGCCACTGGCCCCGGCCACCGATCTTGATCGCGGGCAGTTCGCCGCTGCGGACCATGTGGTAGACCTGCGAGTCCGAGACGTTCAGCTCGGCGGCGACGTCGGACAGCAGCAGGAACCTCGACTCCACGGTGTGACTCCCGGGGTTGATTGCGTTTGCTTCAGTTTGCCACTACCTGGTGACATCGCCGCGCGCCCGTTCGGGAGACACACCGGCGGGAGACTTCACCCGCGCGGGTGCCGGGTGTATGACGGTCTCGGCGTACGGCATGATCGGCGCCCGGAGTCGGCGTCCGCCGGCGATCGGCCTGAGTGTGGGAGTGACCGGTGACCGACGAGCTTGTCCGGGTGTACCTGCCGGCGACCGTTCCCATGCTCGCCCGGCTGCGCGAGGAGGGGCTGAGCGCCGAGGCGGCGCACGCCGTGACCCCGGAGCTGCGCGAGTGGTACGCCGAGGGCGACGAGGAGGAACTGGAGTACGTGGCCTTCACCCGGGCCGCCCAGGACGCGTTGCTCCTGCTCCGGCACGACCCCGCCGCCCCCCGGCGACGGGTGGTGGTCTCGGCCGACCTGCCGGCCCGTGCTGTCGGCCGGGTCGGCGGCGAGCTGGGATCGAGCGTGGTCCGGCCGGTCGGACCGGTACCCGTGAAGTCGGTCGCCGCGCTGCACGTGGACGGCGCGGACGCGGTCGAGGACGTGGCCGCCGCCGTCGACGTGGTGGTGGAGGCCCAGGCCGGTGACCCGGACGCCCAGTTCACAGTCGACGGCGCCGAGGACCACGAACTGGAGTGGTACGACGTGACCGAGCTGGACCTGCTCCTGCGCGAAGCGGGCTGACGGCGCGCGGTTCAGGCCGCGGGCTCGTCCTCGTCGTCGTCCACCGGGCGCGGCCCGAGCGTGCGCCCGAAGACGATGAGCGTGGTCAGCGCGCCCACGAAGAGCACCCAGATCCCGTTGTCCACCCGCGAGGTGCCCAGCGCGGTCTGCGCCACCTCGTCGGCCTCGCTGAGCGCCGCGGCCAGGTCGAGCAGCCCACGGCCGCCGATCCGGATGATCACCTCGGTCAGCAGCAGGAGCAGGCCCGCGCCCGCCCCGGCGACCAGGTAGGCCGGCCAGCGCAGCGGCGACGCGGCGCCGTCGCGGCGCTCCGCCCGGCGCCGGGACCAGGTGAGATAGAGGTACGCGGCCAGGCCGGCGAGCAGCCCGGCGAGCAGCGACTCGGTACGCGAGACCCACTTCGCGGCGTCGAGCACCGACTGCTGGGTCTCCCCGGCGCCGAACAGGTCGGAGAGCGGGTCGCGGACGCGGCTGAACAGCACCACGAAGATCTGCGCGGTGAGCGTGGCCAGGGTGATCGCCCCCACCACCCGGGCCTGGCGCGCACCGGCCATCGCCCCGCCGATGATCGCTGCCGCCGCCGCGGTACCGGCGATCGTGTTCGTGGTGGCGTTGTCCGCGTACGTCAGGTTGATCGCCACCGCGGTGACGAGCCCGACCAGGAGGCCGGTGCCGACGGCGGCCAGGAAGCGCAGCGTGGCGCGGCCCAGCCGGTTGGTCGCGAGCAGGGCCACCGTGGCGCCGGTGACCAGCGCCGCGGTGATGACGCCTGGTAGCGCGTACGCGGAGAGGCTGATCGCGGTGACGCCTGCCGCCGTGGAGTGGATCGCCTCACGGGTGGACCAGAGCATGGCGGCCAGCCACCCGACCGAGATCAGGGCGAGCACGATCGCGCCCGGCGCGAACTCCGGCCGCCCACCGGTGACAGTGCCCTCGTCCGCGTGCCCGGCTGCTTCCTCGCCGGAGGGCGTCTCGACGGCGGTCCCGTCGCCCGTGGTGGGCTCGACGGCCTCGGGCTGATCCGTCTCCGCGGCCGTGGAGCTGCCGGGCTGGTTGCTCATCGTCTTCCCTTCGACGGTCGCCGGATCTTCCCGCGCCGGGCGGGGCAGGTCACCGGTCATCCAGGGTACGCGGCGTGCCGCCGCTCCCCGGGCGGGCCGTGTGCCGTCCGCGCCTTGATCGACTGCAGTACGCCGATGTGGTGGCATCCCGAGGGCTCGGATGCCGCCGTCCCCCCGAGTGGAGTCGATCAATCAGTCCGCGCGGGTGCCGACGAATCGTCGATGAACGGGGTTGCGATCCGATGTTTCGTCGGATGTGGGCAGGTTGGGCCGACGGTCCCGAGATGATCCGGCTGTCCGGTGTGGCGGGGAGGCGCGGCCCGCGGGGGCGTCTCGTGACAGAATCGGGCCAGGTCCCGCCGCCGCTGACCCCGCGGTGTCCGGCGTCCGGCCGCCGGCCGGCGCCCGCGGGTCCGGTTTCGCCGTCGCCGTCGAGATCGCCAGGAGCCTGTGATGGACGCCGTGTTCTCCGTACCCGAGCCGCTCAACGAGCCGGTGCACACCTACGAGCCCGGCAGTGCCGACCGGGAACGGCTCCAGCGGCGGCTGGCCGAACTGGCCGCCGAGCGGATCGAGCTGCCGATGACGATCGCGGGCGAGCGCCGGATGGCCGGCGGCGCCTCGATCGACGTGGTGCAGCCGCACAAGCACGCGCACGTCCTCGGCATCACCGGGCACGCCACCCACGACGACGCCCGCGCCGCGGTCCGGGCCGCCAAGGACGCCGCTCCGATGTGGCGGGCGCTGCCGTTCGAGGAGCGGGCCGCGATCTTCCTGCGCGCCGCCGACCTGCTCGCCGGCCCCTGGCGGGACACGCTCAACGCGGCCACCATGCTCGGCCAGTCCAAGACCGCCGTCCAGGCCGAGATCGACGCGGCGTGCGAGCTGATCGACTTCCTCCGGTTCAACGTGCACTTCGCCCGGCGACTCCTGGCCGAGCAGCCGCTGTCCTCGCCCGGGGTCTGGAACCGCCTCGACCACCGGCCGCTGGAGGGGTTCGTCTACGCGATCACCCCGTTCAACTTCACCGCGATCGCCGGCAACCTGCCGTCCGCGCCGGCCATGCTCGGCAACACTGTGGTCTGGAAGCCGTCCCCGACGCAGCAGTTCGCGGCGCACTTCACCATGCGCCTGTTCGAGGCCGCCGGCCTGCCGCCCGGTGTGATCAACATGGTCACCGGGCGCGGCGAGGAGGTCTCCGAGGTGGCGCTGGCCGACCCGGACCTCGCAGGTATCCACTTCACCGGCTCGACCAAGGTGTTCCAGCACCTGTGGAAGACCGTCGGCGACAACATCGCCCGCTACCGGGGCTACCCCCGGCTGGTCGGCGAGACCGGCGGCAAGGACTTCGTCGTCGCGCACCCCAGCGCCGACGTGGACGCGCTGCACACCGCGCTGATCCGGGGCGCCTACGAGTACCAGGGCCAGAAGTGCTCGGCCGCCTCGCGGGCGTACGTCCCGCGGTCGATCTGGGAGGGCGGGCTGCGCGACCGGCTCGCCGCCACCGCCGACTCGCTGACCTACGGCGACGTGACCGACTTCAGCAACTTCGGCGGCGCGGTGATCGACGACAAGGCGTTCGGCCGGCACACCGCCGCGCTGGAGCTGATCAAGGGCGACGACTCGTGCCGCATCCTGGCCGGCGGCACCGCCGACGACTCGGTCGGCTACTTCGTCCGGCCGACGCTGTTCGAGTGCTCCGACGCCGCGCACGAGACGTTCACCACCGAGTACTTCGGGCCGATCCTCGGCGTGCACGTCTTCGACGACGCCCGCTTCGACGACGTGGTCACCCAGGCCGAGTCGATCGCGCCGTACGCGCTGACCGGGTCGATCTTCGCGACCGACCGCCGGGTGGTCGACCAGGTGGCGGAGAAGATGCGGTACGCCGCCGGCAACTTCTACATCAACGACAAGCCGACCGGCGCGGTGGTCGGGCAGCAGCCGTTCGGCGGCGCCCGGGCCAGCGGCACCAACGACAAGGCGGGCTCCTGGCACAACCTGGTCCGCTGGATGTCGCCGCGGACGATCAAGGAGACGTTTGTCCCGCCGACCGATCACGTCTACCCGCACATGGGCTGAGGCGCTCCGAGAGGGCCCGCCCCAGCCGGGGCGGGCCCTCTTCCTCATCCGACAGTGCACATCGGACCCGTCATCGGGTGCCGAAATGAGCAAATCCTGGACGCCAGAGCCGACAAAGTGGCAGCTTAGAGGGCATGGCGGAATCCGGAGTCAACCCGACGGCAGCAGCTCTGCTCGGTCTGCTGCACGACGGCCCGATGACTGGCGGCCAGTTGATGGCTGCCGCTGAGCGCCGGCTGGCGCCGTACTGGTCGATGACCCGCAGTCAGGTCTACCGGGAGCTGCCGGTCCTGGCCGAGAAGGGTCTGGTGCGTCTCGGCAAGCCCGGGCCGCGGATGAGCCAGCCGTACGCGCTGACGGCGGCCGGGAAACGGACATTCTCCCGCTGGCTGGCGGAGAATCCCGGCAAGGACACCATCCGTAACCCGATAGCGCTACGGATCGCGTTCGGTGACCTGCACTCGTCGAGCCAGCTCAAGAACCTGTACGCGACGGCGAACGAGTACCACACCGAGGCGCTGGCGGCGGTGCGGGAGCAGGTCAAGAACGCCAAGAAGGAAGGCGACAGCTACGACGCCAGCGCGCTGGAGTTCGCCGTCGCCTACCACAAGGCGGCGCTGTCCTGGCTGAAGACCGCGCCCGTCGGCTGACCACCTGCGTCGACCAGGCAGTAGTCTTGTCTGTCGTGACCGCTGCCGATTACGCCGAACAGCTCAAGGACCTCGACGCCACGCTGCGCAACATCGAGGCTGTGCTCGACCTCGACAAGCTGCGCGAGCAGAAGGCCCGGCTGGAGCAGGAGGCCTCCGCCCCCGACCTCTGGGACGACCAGGCCAAGGCGCAGCAGGTGACGTCGCAGCTGTCGTACGTCAACGGCGAGATCACCAAGCTCGGTGACCTGCGCTCCCGGCTCGACGACGCCGGGGTGCTGCTGGAACTCGCCCAGGCCGAGGACGACCCGGGCGCGCTGACCGAGGTCGAGTCGGAGATCACCGGGCTGACCAAGGCCATCCAGGAGATGGAGGTCCGGACGCTGCTCTCCGGCGAGTACGACTCGCGGGAGGCGCTCGTCGCGATCCGGGCCGGCGCCGGTGGCGTGGACGCCGCCGACTTCGCCGAGATGCTGCTGCGGATGTACCTGCGCTGGGCCGAGCGGCACGGCTACCCGACCGAGGTCTACGAGACCTCGTACGCCGAGGAGGCGGGCCTGAAGTCGGCCACCTTCACGGTGAAGGTGCCCTACGCCTACGGCACGCTCAGCGTGGAGTCCGGCACGCACCGGCTGGTGCGGATCAGCCCGTTCGACAACCAGGGCCGCCGGCAGACCAGCTTCGCCGGGGTCGAGGTGCTGCCGGTCACCGAGCAGACCGACCACATCGACATCCCGGAGAACGAGGTCCGGGTGGACGTCTACCGGTCGTCCGGGCCGGGTGGGCAGAGCGTCAACACCACCGACTCGGCGGTGCGGCTGACCCACATCCCCACCGGCATCGTGGTGACCTGCCAGAACGAGAAGTCCCAGCTCCAGAACAAGGCGTCCGCGATGCGGGTGCTCCAGGCCCGGCTGCTGGAGCGCAAGCGGCAGGAGGAGGAGGAGAAGCTGGCCGGCCTGAAGACCGGCAGCACCAGCTCCTGGGGCGACCAGATGCGCTCGTACGTCCTGCACCCGTATCAGATGGTGAAGGATCTGCGTACCGAGCAGGAGACGGGCAATCCGTCCTCGGTCTTCGACGGTGACCTGGACAGCTTCATCGAGGCGGGAATCCGCTGGCGGAAGCAGCAGCAGCTCAGCGCTGACAGTGCGTGATCACGGTTGGACGCAGCGCGTCATCGATCTCGGTCTGACCGGGTAAATCGATGACGCGCACCGCTTCGGCGGGGCGTGGGGCTTGGCTCTGCGGTTACACCGCGTAGACTACCGACCCGTGATTCAGCTTGAGCAAGTGACGAAGACGTACCCGAAGGCGTCCCGGCCTTCGCTCGACAACGTGTCCGTCTCGATCGAGAAGGGCGAGTTCGTCTTCTTCATCGGTCCATCCGGCTCCGGCAAGTCCACCATCATCAAGTTGCTGCTGCACGAGGTCACGCCCAACAAGGGCCGGGTCGTCGTCAACGGCAAGGACGTCACGTCGATGCGTTCCTGGAAGCGACCCCACTTCCGGCGTTCCATCGGCTGCGTCTTCCAGGACTTCCGGTTGCTGCCGAACCGCACCGCGTACGAGAACGTGGCGTTCGCGCTGGAGGTGATCGGTAAGACGAAGGCGGTCGCCCGCCGGGTCGTGCCGGAGGTGCTGGAGCTGGTCGGTCTCGGCGGCAAGGAGCACCGCTACCCGCACGAGCTGTCCGGTGGTGAGCAGCAGCGTGTCGCGGTGGCCCGGGCGTTCGTCAACCGGCCGCTGATCCTGCTGGCCGACGAGCCGACCGGAAACCTGGACCCGGACACCTCGATCGAGATCATGCGCCTGCTGGACCGGATCAACCGCACCGGTACGACCGTCGTGATGGTCACGCACGACTCCAACATCGTGAACCAGATGCGGCGCCGGGTCATCGAGATCGAGAGCGGCCGCATCGTGCGCGACCAGGCCCGGGGCGTCTACGGCTGAGCCGGCCGACGTTCCGTAGACCCTGACGACGAAACCTCACGCCGGAGAGCCGGAGGATATCCCGATGCGGATGAAGTACGTCCTGTCCGAAGTACTGGTCGGGCTGTGGCGCAACGTCACCATGACCATCGCCATGATCATCACAATGGCGGTGTCGCTGTTCATGCTGGGCGGCAGCGGCCTTCTCTACCAGAAGGTCGGCGACATGAAGGACCTCTACTACGAGAACGTCGAGGTCTCGATCTTCCTGAAGACCGATGCCACCAAGGAACAGGTCGACGCGCTGGGCCAGCAGCTCGGCCAGGACCCGCTGGTCAAGGACTCGACGTACGTCAACAAGGAGCAGGCGTACGAGCGCTTCCAGCAGATGTACGCCGACGCCCCGGACCTGGTCAGCGCCGTCAAGCCGGACCAGCTTCCCGAGTCGTACCGGGTGAAGCTGAACGACCCGGAGCAGTACAAGGCGATCTACGACAAGTACAAGGCCACCGAGGGCATCGACACGATCGTCGACCAGAGCAAGCTGCTCGACAAGGTCTTCGGCGTGCTCAGCGGGTTCCAGAACGGCGCCCTCGCGATCGCCACCGTGATGGCCATCGCCGCCCTGCTGCTCGTCGCGAACACCATCCAGGTGGCCGCGTACAGCAAGCGGCGTGAGGTGGCGGTCATGAAGCTCGTCGGCGCGTCGAACTGGTTCATCCAGGCGCCGTTCGTGCTGGAGGCGGTGGTGGCCGGTCTGTTCGGCTCCATCCTGGGCCTGCTCGCGTTGGTCGGGGTGAAGCTGCTGTCGGCCGGCAGTTCGATGGCGGCCCTGGAGGGCCTCATCACCCCGATCTCCTGGTCCGAGATCTTCCTGACCTTCCCGCTGATGGCCGCCGTCGGTGGCGTGGTCAGCGCGGTCACCGCCTGGGTCACGCTCCGCTTCTACCTGCGGGTCTAGTCACCTCGTACGGCTCACCGAGGGCCCTTCCGCGCCGGAATAAACGGCGCGGGAGGGCCCTTGTGGTTCCGGTAGCATGATCTCCGCTCGCCGGCCGGTGGCCGGTGAGTCGATCAGGAAGGGGGTGGCGCCGATGCCACGGGAAAAGGGTCGCAAGGTGGTCGCCTCCAACAAGAAGGCGCGCCACGACTACGCCATCCTCGACACGTACGAGGCGGGCATGGCGCTCACCGGCACCGAGGTCAAGTCGCTGCGGGCCGGGCGGGCGTCGCTCGTGGACGCGTTCGCCCAGGAGCGTGACGGCGAGATCTACCTGCACGCCATGCACATCCCGGAGTACGCCCAGGGCACCTGGACGAATCATGAGCCCCGGCGTACCCGGAAGCTGCTGCTGAACCGGCTGGAGATCGACCGGCTGCTGGGCAAGCTCAAGGAGAGCGGCCTGACGCTGGTGCCGTTGCAGGTCTACTTCTCCGACGGCTGGGCCAAGGTGGAGATCGGCCTGGCGCGGGGTAAGAAGTCGTACGACAAGCGCCAGGACCTCGCCAAGCGGGACGCCGACCGGGAGATCGCCCGGGCGGTGGGCCGGCGCGGCAAGGGCATGGCTGAGTGATACGTCCGGTTCGTCCGGTAGCCCGCGTCGAGCGGGCCTCGGGATGAAACCGGTTGCGCCAGGCGTTAGGCTTGGTGTGCTGCCGACAGGGGCAGCGCTTCGAGGGGGTGACTGGTTTCGACTTCGTACGCAGCGACAGGGGAAGCGAGCCGAGGAAGCCGACGTCGTCTCGAGAATCGGTCGTCGGAAACCAATAAGCGCCAAGAACAATCGCGCTGACTTCGCTCTCGCCGCCTGAGGCGAGTAGCAAGTCTGTCGGCCTGGGAGCGCCTTCGACCCAGTTAGCCGGCATCAGCTAGAAGGCTGGCCAATCGGACCCGGTCGCGGGGTCCGTGCGGCGAGATCAATCAGCGACTGGGCCCGTCACACCAACTTGCTCGCGTGAGCGGTGGGGCCGAGTAGAGGCATAGCGAGCTGCGCTCGGAGAAGCCCTGACAAACCGGCGAAGGACCCGGGTTCGATTCCCGGCACCTCCACCACACGGCCTGTGCGCCCCGGTCCACCCGGACCGGGGCGCACAGTCGTCTCTGGGGTCGCCGTCTCTGGGGCCTGCGGGGCGGCTGGGGCCGGTGATGCCCGAGAGGCAGATGAGGCGGCGCGGACCGCTGGACAGGCCCTCGAACCAGGTCCACCATCGCCATACGGGTTCGCACCCAGCAGCGGGAGGTGTCCCATGGTCACCAGTCCGATCCAGCAGCCGACCGCCGTGCTCCCGAGCGCCGTCGGTGACCTGCGCGCCCTCGGGCGGGCACCGGCCACCGGGCCGCGCTGGCGGGAGCGACTTCTCACCGATCTGGACCCCGTCCGGCGGGGCTTCACCGAACACGTCCGCGTCACCGAGGGAGTGGGTGGGCACTACGCCGACCTGGTGCGCGCCGCGCCACGGCTGGACCGGGGCGTACGCCTGCTGGTCGGCGAGCACGCCGCGATCAGTGCGGCGCTGGCCGCGCTCCAGCACGCCGTACGCCTGCCCGGGGTGTCCGCCGCGGAGGTGCGGGCCCGCACCCGCGACCTGGTGCGCGCGCTCGACCGGCACCGGCGGCACGGCGCCGACCTGCTCTGGGAGGCGTACCAGGCCGACCTCGGCGGCGAGGACTGAGCCGGGGGGAACCGGCCGGGACGGGCAGGCGTCCAACCCGTATGCGTCGCGTGCTCGCCCTGCTCGGGATCCCGTTGCTGGCCCTCTCCGCCTGCGCCACGCCCGGCGCCGATCCGGGGGCGGCCCCGCCCGCCGGCCCGGACCAGCGGACCGCGTTCACCGAGCGGGCCGAGGAGGTGGCGGCGGGCTGGCGGCCCGGGCCGGGCTGGCGCGACGGGTACGTGCCGCTCCAGGACGCCACAGTGCTCACCGGCGACCCGGGCTTCACCGAGGAGACGAAGACGGCGTTCGGCGCCGGCTGGTACCGGGACCAGATCCCGATGCCGGCCGACGTGCCGAAGGACGGCACGATCCGGTTCCCCGACGGCACGCTGCGGGTGCCGCTGGTGAGCGCCGCCGACGCGTACGCCGAACTCCACCAGGGCGACCCGCCGCCCTGCGACGGGCGCCCGGCCGCACCGGACCCGGCACCGACCGGGCGGCCCGGCCCGAACGACCCGGTGTCGACCTCGGCGCCGGGCGCGTGCGTGGCGCTCACCGTGACCGGGGTACGGCTGGGCACCGCACCGGTCTGGACCAGCCGAGGGCGTGCCGAGGTGCCCGCCTGGCTGTTCACAGTGGACGAGCTGGCCGTACCCGTGGCGCGGATCGCTGTCGCACCGCGCGTGACCGGCCGGGCCCCCGGCGGCGCGGTGCCTGCCCGGCCGCTCCCGGCGGGCCTGGTGTCCGCGCAGCAACTGCGGGCGGTCGACGGCGACCGCATCGACTACCTGCTCGGCGTCGGCGCCTGCGACGGCCCGCCCACCCCGCTGGTGCTGGAACGGCCGGACGTCGTGGTGATCGGCGGCGCCGTCGTTACGCCCACCGGCCCCTGCACCGCCCAGCTCGTGATGAAGCCGGTGAGCGTCACGCTCACCGCGCCGCTCGGCGGCCGGGCCGTGCTGGACGCCGCCAGCGGTGCCCCGCTGACCGTCCGGCCCGGCTGAGACTCACAGGATCCGCGGCACGTCGGTGCTGATCGGCACCGGCAGCACCGTCGGCCGGTCCGCGGCGAGCGCGGCGGCGAGCGCCGCACCGAGCCCGTCCGGCGTGGTCACCTCACCGGCGCAGCCGTAGCCGTGCGCCACCGCCGTCACATCCAGCCCGGGCAGGTCCAGCGCGGGCACACCAGGGGTGTGCTTCAGCTCGGCGAACGCCTTGAGGATCGCGTACTGCTGATTCACCGGGACCACGACGGCGAGTGGCAGCCGCAGCCGCGCCGCCGTCCACAACGCCTGGACCGAGTAGTGGAACGAGCCGTCGCCGACCACCGCGACGACCGGGCGGCCACGCCCGGTGTCGCGTTCGGCGAGCGCCATGCCGACCGCCGCCGGCAGCCCGAAGCCGAGGCCACCGCTGGCCATCGTCAGGTACGAGCGGGGCCGCTCGATCGGCAGCCGGCGGCGCAGCGCGGCCAGGTTGGACGGCGACTCCTGCACCAGCACCCCGTCCGCCGGCCACGCGGCGGCGAGCGCGGCGAACAGCGCGTCGGCGCTCGGCGGGTCGGCCGGCTCCGGCAGGGCCGGCTGCGGGCGCGGTGACGGCGCCGCCCGGTCGGTCGGCGGCAGCAGCTCGCACAGCGCGGCCATGGTCAGCCCGGCGTCGCCGAGCAGGCTCTCCCCGACCGGAGCGCGGGCCGCCTCGTCCGGGTCGTCGGTGACGTGCAGCAGCCGCGCGTCACCGGGCAGGTAGTCGCCCGGCACGTGCGGGTAGTAGCGGAACACCGGCGCGCCCACCACCAGCACCACGTCGTGGCCGCGCAGCGCCTCCGACAGCGGCCCGATCGCGTACGGCAGCACGCCCCGGAAGTGCGGGTGGCGCTCCGGGAACACGGCGCGCTCCGGCGCCGGGGCGGCCCAGACCGGGGCGGCCAGGTGTTCGGCCAGCGCGACCGCGTCCGGCCAGGCGTCCGACCGGTCCACCGCCGCGCCGAGCACCAGCGCCGGGGCGCGGGCGGCGGCCAGCGCGCCGGCGAAGCTCCGCAGCCGGTCCGGGTCCGGCGCGATCCGGGTGGCGACGGTACGCACCTGCGGCGGCGGGTCGGCCGGACGGTCCCAGTCGTCCATCGGCAGGGAGAGGAAGACCGGCCCGGCGGGTGGTTGCACCGCCGAGGCGTACGCCCGCATGAAGGCCGCCGGGATGTCCTGCGCGCGGGCCGGCTCGTGGGCCCACTTGACGTACGGCTGGGCCAGCTCGACCGCCCGGGGGCTGGCCAGGCGTGGCTCGATCAGCAGCATCTCGCGGGTCTGCTGGCCGGCGCTGACGATCAGCGGGGTCCGGTTGTGCCAGGCGGTGACCAGGTTGCCCATGCCGTTGCCGGTGCCCGGCGCGGTGTGCAGGTTGACGTGCGCGGGCCGGCCGGTGCCCTGGGCGTAGCCGTCGGCCATCGCGACCGCCGACGCCTCCTGGAGCGCGTGCACGTAGTGGAAGTCGTCCGGGAAGTGCTGGAGGAACGGCTCCTCGGTCGAGCCGGGGTTGCCGAAGACGGTGGTCAGGCCGAGCGCGCGCAGCAGGTCGTAGGTCGCCTCCCGCACCGTCGCCATCGCCGGCTGCCTCCGTTCCGCACGCGGATGCCGGAGCCGGCCCGGTGCCCAGTCTCCCGACCAGCCGAATCTATCGGGCCGAAGGCGACTTTTCGGGCGCTTCCCGCGCTCAGGGCAGCGGGAACGGCAGCTTGATCCCGTCCAGGGCGCTTCCGCACTCGCACTCCCGCTCGGTGGGCAGCGCCGCCACGGCGTCCAGCAGCAGCCCGCGCAGCCGGTCCGTGTTCTCCGCGAAGACGCGGAACACCTCCTCGTGGGTGACCGACTCGCCCGCCTCGACCCCCGCGTCCAGGTCCGTCACCAGCGCGATCGACGTGTAGCAGAGCGCCAGCTCGCGGGCCAGCACCGCCTCCGGGTGGCCGGTCATGTTGACGATCGTGCCGCCCATCGAGGCGAACCAGCGCGACTCCGCCCGGGTCGAGAAGCGCGGACCCTCGACCACGACGACGGTCCCGCCGTCCACCGCCGGCACGCCCCGACCGGCCGCCGTGTCCAGCAGCGTGCGCCGCCCCGCCGGGCAGTACGGGTCGGCGAACGACACGTGCACCGCGCCCCTGTCGTAGTAGGTCTGCGCGCGCCCGCTGGTGCGGTCGATCAACTGATCCGGCACCACGAACGTCCCCGGCCCCAGCTCCGGCCGCAGGCCACCCACCGCACAGGGCGCCAGCACCTGGCGTACGCCGAGCGACCGCAGCGCCCACAGGTTGGCCCGGTACGGGATCAGGTGCGGCGGGTACCGGTGATCGCGCCCGTGCCGGGGCAGGAACGCCACCCGGCGACCGCCCACCTCGGCGACCGTGATCGGGCCCGACGGCTCGCCGTACGGGGTGTCCACCACGTGTTCCACCCCGTCGAGCAGGGCGTAGAGCCCCGACCCGCCGATCACCGCCAGTTCGGCCTGCGCCGCCATCCGGCCCTCCCTCGATCCGTCGTGATCACCCGCCCGTCAGACCTTAACCAGCGGGCCGGACGCAGGCTATGGTGCGTGACATGGCGTTGACAGGGTGGACGGTCGACGGCCTCGGGCCCGTACGGGCGCACGGCTGACGGGTGTCGGACATGCAGAGTGAGGGGCAGGCGATCGGTGGCCGAGCCATGGAGTCGATGACCGGACGACTGCTGGTCGCGACACCAGGGCTCAAGGATCCGAACTTCGACCGTACGGTCGTGCTGCTCGTCGCCCACGAACCCGGCGGCGCCCTCGGGGTGGTGCTGAACCGGGCCACCGAGGTCTCCGTGGCCGACGTGCTCGGCGACTGGAGCGACCTCGCCCGCGACCCGGCCGTGCTGTTCGAGGGCGGCCCGGTGCAGCCCGACTCCGCCATCTGCCTGGCCCGGATGCGGCACCCCGTCCGGCCGGTCAAAGGCTTCCACCGCGTCTCCGGCGCGGTCGGCACCATCGACCTCTCGGTCGACCCGGAGAAGCTGCGCGAGGCCATCGGCGGCATCCGGGTGTTCGCCGGCTACTCCGGCTGGGGTGCCGGGCAGGTGGAGCGCGAGATCGAGGAGGGCTCCTGGTTCGTGTTCGACGCGCTGCCCGGCGACGCCTTCGTCGACCGGCCGGATGATCTCTGGCCGATGGTGCTGCGCAGGCAGGGCGGCATGCTGGCCGCGGTGGCCCACTTCCCGCCGGACGTGGCGCTGAACTGAGCCGGGTGCGGGTGACCCCGCGAGATGACCATGCCGGGCGGCGTGTGTATAGTTCTCTCCGTGCCCGGGCGACCGGGGACGACCGCAAGGGGCCGTGGCGCAGCTGGTAGCGCACCACACTGGCAGTGTGGGGGTCAGGGGTTCGAGTCCCCTCGGCTCCACCCAAGCGAAAAGCCCTGGTGAGAGACAATGCCTCCCACCAGGGCTTTTGTTATTCATCGATCTCTCGGGTCGCAATGTGCCAGACCCGTGCCAGATCAGGCGCTGAGCTTGCCTCGCGCCTCTTCGATCAGGGCGTCCAACGCGGCGGTGATGGCGTGATCGCGGTCACGGGTCGCGTGCTGGTAGATCATCGCTGCCCGGGTGCTCGAATGGCCGATGCGCGCCATCAGTTCTTTGAGCGTCGCGCCGCTCTGTGCTGACCGTGTGCTGCCGGTGTCACCTTCGAAGGCCGCACCACCAGCTAACCGTGCCGGACGGGTGCGGTGCGCGGCCCGCGGAGGCACTGAAGCAGGCGCAGCAGATCGGGCCACGTCTCGACCAATGCGGCGTCCCGGTCCGGGGCTTCGGCGATCCGTAGCACTGCCTCGTTCATCGCGCCGGAGAGCAAGGTGGCAGTTGCCTCGGGCGAGTTGACCTCAAGGTGCCCGGCTGCTGCCAGCGTGGCCACCGCCTCGGCCAGGTGGTGCCCGGAAGCGGCCGCGTCCTGGCTGCGCCACGTGCGCCAACCCATCACCGCGGGCGCGTCGACCAGCAGGATCCGCCGGTGTGTGTCGTCGACACTGGCGGTGAGGAACGCCCGGCAGCCGGCGACCAGGCCGTCCCATGGATCGGCGACCGCTTCGGCAGCGCCGGCGACCGCAGCGGCGACCCGCTGTTGCGCGGCGGCTGCGACGGCTTCGAACAGGTGCTGCTTGTTGCGGTAGTGATGGTAGACCGCACCCCTGGTGACCTGGGCTGCGGCGGCCACCTCCTCCAGGCGGACGGCCGTGTAGCCGCGTTCGGCGAACAGGGCAGTCGCGACGTCCCGGATGCGCCGGCCGGTGATCTCGCTCTGCTCCTTGGTGGCTCGCGCCATGCCGCACTCTTCCTTTACATGCTCCGTGTATGTATATTCCTTTACCTGCACAGTGTATGTAAAGGAGTTCGCCATGACACTCGCCAGCTCGTACCCGGTCCTCATGACGACCGACGTGACCTCGGCTGCGGCCTTCTACCGCGAGCACTTCGGGTTCCAGCCGACCTTCGAGACGGAGTGGTACGTGAGCCTGCGCCGCGACAATTGGGAACTGGCGGTGCTGGACAGCAGCCACGAGACGATCCCGGCGGCCTACCGCGGGCCGGTCGCCAGTGGGATGCTGCTCAACCTGGAGGTGGACGATGTCGACGCCGAGTGGGAGCGCCTGCGGCACCTGGAGGTCGTGCTTCCCGTCCGGACCGAAGAGTTCGGACAGCGGCACTTCATCCTCGCCGGCCCGGACGGTGTCCTGATCGACGTCATCACCAACGTGGAACCTGCGGAGGAGTACGCGGACAGGTTCATCTCCTAGCATCTCGCAGGCAAACGGCGCTCAAACGGCGCTCAAACGGCGCGGCCCGCGAGCACCAGCGCCCAGCACAGCGCGCCGAACCCGGCCGTGCTCGCCAGCGTCCGGACCACGTTCCAGGTGACCCAGGCGGACTCGAAGCGCTCCCGAGCCGCAGCGAGATCGGCGGAACCAGCCGCCGCGAGCGCGTCGTTCAACGGCACGTTCACCGCCACGGTGACGACGAACATCACCAGGTACAGAGCGAGCCCGGCGACGATCCACGGCAGCGCCGGCCGGGCCGCCCCGCGCCACGCCAGCACCGCCGCGAGCGCGGCCAGCACCGGCGTACCCAGGAAGGCCAGCAGGAACCAGCCGTTGACGATGGTGACGTTGATGCGCTGCATCGCGTCGACGAACGTGCGGTCGTCCGTGCCGCGCAGCGCCGGCATCACCGCGTACGCGAATGCGGCGAACAGGCCCGCCATCAGCCCGGCCCCGACTGCGGCGCCGGCCAGCGTCAGTTGTACGAGTCGCATGTCCTCATCGAACCGCCGCGCGGTGAGACGGCCCATGGTCAGGACGCGCGATCCTGTGTTCAATCGTCTCGTGGACGCCGTCTCCGGTCTGCTCGACGGTCCCCGTGCGCGGGGCGCCTTCCTGCTGCGTTCGATCCTCACCCCGCCCTGGTCGATGCTGATCCGGGACGAGGCGCCGCTCACGCTCGTCGCCGTGGTGCGGGGCGACGGCTGTATCGTGCCGGAGGAGGGCGAGGCCGCGCGGCTGACCGAGGGTGACGTGGCGATCGTGCGCGGTCCAGCCCCGTACACGGTGGCGGACGACCCGGCCACGGCGCCGCAGGTGGTCGTGCACCCGGGCCAGCACTGCACCACTCCCGACGGGCGCGAGCTGTTCGCGATGACGCGGTGGGGCGTACGCACCTGGGGCAACGGGCCGGACGGCCGGACCGTGCTGCTCACCGGCACGTACCCGGTGCGGGGCACTGTGGGGCGGCGGCTGCTGGACGCGCTGCCGCCGCTCGCGGTGGTGCGGCGCGAGTCGTGGGACACGCCGCTGGTGCCGCTGCTGGCCGCCGAGATCGTCAAGGACGACCCCGGCCAGGAGGCGGTGCTCGATCGCCTGCTCGACCTGCTGCTCATCGCCGCGCTGCGGGAGTGGTTCGCCCGGCCCGGCGCCGCCGCGCCCGCCTGGTACCGGGCGTACGCCGATCCGGTGGTCGGCCGCGCGCTGCGCATGCTGCACGACGACCCGGCCCGGCCGTGGACGGTGGCGTCGCTCGCCGCGGAGGTGGGGATGTCGCGGGCGGCGCTGGCCCGGCGGTTCACCGCGCTGGCCGGCGAGCCGCCCATGGCGTACCTGACGGGCTGGCGGCTGGCGCTCGCGGCCGATCTGCTCCGCGAGCCCGGCGCCACAGTCGGCGCGGTGGCCCGGCGGGTCGGCTACGGCAGTTCCTTCGCCCTGAGTGCGGCGTTCAAACGCCGGTACGGCGTGAGCCCGCGCCGGCACGTCGACCCGGATAGATTGGCCGGATGACTGTCGACCTGTTCGCCGGCGTCCCGGTCCGGGATCTCGCGGTGGCGACGGACTGGTACGAGCGGCTGTTCGGCGCACCGCCGCAGTTCCGGCCCGACGACAGCGAGGCGGTGTGGGAGCTGGCCGAGCACCGTTACCTCTACGTCGACGTACGGCCCGAGCACGCCGGTCACGCCATGCAGACGGTCTTCGTCGACGACCTCGACTCCCGCGTCGCGGCGATCGCCGCCCGGGGTCTGACGCCGACCGCGCAGGAGACCTACGACAACGGGGTCCGGAAGGTGATCTTCCACGACCCGGACGGCAACGAGATCGGCTTCGGCGGCGGCCCGGCCTGACCGGGCCGCCGCCGGACCTCAGCGCGCCCGGTACGCCTTCGGCAACCGCATCCCGCGTTCGGCCATGAGCTGCCGCACCCGGTTCGGGTAGTCGGTGATGATCCCGTCGACGCCCATGTCCATGAGCGCCGCCACTGTGGGCATGTCGTCGCAGGTCCAGGGGATGACCTTGAGCCCTCGTGCGTGCGCGTCGGCGATCATCCGGCGGTCCGGGTAGAAGCGGAAGTTCGGGTCGGCGATCGTGCCGTTCTGCGGGAACCCGTAGTTCGGCGACAGCGCGGTCACGCCAGGGGTCGCGGCGGCGGCCCGGACGAAGTCGCCACCGAAGTCGTCCACGTCCAGCCCGCCCAGCCACGGCGACGCGCCCGGCTTGCCGACCTGGAGGAAGTCGTAGTTCGTCAGCGCCACGAGCGGCCAGCGCGGCGCGAGCCGGTGCATCTCCCGCAGCGCGCCCCAGTCGAAGGACTGGATGGTGACCTGCCGCTCGATGCCCGAGCGCCGGATCTCCTCGAAGACCCGCCGGACGAACAGCTCACGCGGCGCGGTCTGCTCGGGCGCGCCCGCCTCCACCTTGGTCTCGATGTTGAGCGTGATCCCGTGCGCGCGGTAGCGCTTCACCAGGTCGAGCACGTCGCGCAGCTCGGCCATCCGGACACCGGCGATCTGCTCCTGCTCGGGGAAGCCGGGCAACTGCTGGTAGCCGCAGTCCATGGTCCTGATCTGCGCGAGCGTGAGGTCCTTGATGTACTTCCCGACGTACGGGTAGGCCGGGTCGCCGGGCCGCACCGGGGCGGTGTCGCGGCACTTCTGCGCGCTGACCTGCCGGTCGTGCGTGACTACCACCTTCTCGTCCCGGGTGACCTGGGTGTCCAGCTCCAACGTGGTGACGCCGAGGCGCATCGCCTTGGCGAACCCGGCGAGCGTCTCCTCGGTGGTCATCCCGATGCCGCCGCGGTGGGCCTGAAGGTCGAAGTGGGTCCGCTGCGGCGGTACGCCGGGACGGTCGGCCGGACCTGCGTGGGCGACGCCCGGCACGGCGAGCACCGCGCCGGCGACGAGTGCCGTCACGAGCTGACGGGTGGACATGGAGAAACCTCCGCTACCTCGGTTGTCGTTCGCGCAGCCGAAGCTAGGTGCGGAGTCGGTGCCCGCCGTGGCGTCGAGGTGAGGAGCGGATGAACGGTCGCCGGACGGCTGCCGGTGGGCCGGGCCGCGGTGGTCCGCGGCCCGGCCCACGACGTCAGCGGGGACGCCGTGTCTTCGGCAGGTCGAACTGGTCGGCCCGGCGGCAGTCCTTCGGGCCGCCGATCGCCTTCGGGCCGACCTCGTCGAGGGCCTTACGGGCGCGCTGGCGGCCCAGGTTCCAGGCGTACCAGGGGTCGGGCTCGGCGAGGTCGTCGGCGATCCAGCTCAGCGTGCACCGGCGTACCGGGTCGGGGAGCTTGGCGAGCGCCGGCGTGGCGTCGGCGGACAACGCCCGCAGGTACCAGGCGTCGATCTTGCCGGTCTGCTCGTACCGCAGCGTGTTGCGGCGGGCGACGTAGTCCTCCGGGTTGAGCACGGCCAGGCCGAGCAGCATCGCCACGGCCAGCGCGAGCGTGGTGCCGGGAATCCACCGGCCCCGCCATTTGACGCCGGCCGCGATGATCATCAGGAAGACCGTGCCGAGCAGCATCTCGAACGCCATCACGAAGATCCGCTCGCCGGTGAAGCTGTAGACCTTCTGGTACGTCCACATCCGGGACAGCGCCGACGCCACGATCACCACGCTCAGCGCGCTGATCAGCCCGAGCAGCACGCGCAGCATGATCCGCTCGACCGGCCGCTCCCGGCGTGCCCAGCGGCTCACCCCGCCGAGCACCGCCACGGTCAGCAGCGTGACGAAGAGCAGTTGCCAGAAGCCGCTGCGCGCGTACTCGGCGTAGCTGAGCCCGGCGACCCGCTGCACGTGCTGCTGCCCGCCGAAGAGCGTGGTGAACTGCACCACCACGAACCCGGCGAACAGCAGCGTGAGCGCGCCGATGGCCGGGGCCCACTCCAGCAGGCCGAGACGGCGCTCACCCTCGCGATCCACTGTGGACAGGTCGGGCGGCGCGGCGAGCGTGTAGAGCGCGGCGACAGCGATCAGCCCGCCCACCACTGCGAGGAACACCCAGCCGAACACCGTACCGAGGTTGATCTCGGGGACGAGCGAGCCGAGCGCCTCGGAGAACGCCGCGTCGGCCGACGCGAGCAGGCTGCCGAAGACCACGAGCACCACGACCGTGGCGACCACCGAGACGGTCACCTTGCGTACCGTCGCCTCCTGCGGCGAGGCGGTGATGTGCCGGCGTACCCACGGCAGGCCGCGCAACGCCGCGAACGGCGTCGCCACCAGGCCGAACAGGACCGAGCGCACCAGCCGCCCGCCGATGATCGCGAGGGTGGCGCAGCCGAGCGCGCCGAGCACGCAGAACGTCACGAGCCACCAGGCGTTGCGGAACGCCGGCACGGCGATCAGGGCCAGCGCGGCCGCCGCCCACCCGGCCCGGATGAGCTTGTCGGCGCGCGGCAGCTCCGCGGTCCTCGACCGGACCGCCAGCACCACCGCGAGCGTGAGCGTGAGCCACCCCAGGAACCAGCCGACGCCGACGCGGCCCAGCGGCACGAAGACCGCGCTGCCGACCGCGGCGGCCAGCACCGCGAGCGGCACGGCCCGCCCGGTCGCCGCCTTCGGGCCGGGCCACCGCGCGCCGAGGAACGAGGTCCGCGGCACCTGTGGTCGCGGCGCCCACGTCGGCGCCTGGGGGTGCCCGCTCCACCCCATTCCGGGGTACGGCGGCGCGGGCACCGGCCCACCGCCGTGCGGAGGCGGCGTGCCCGGAGCACGTTGCGCACCCGGCGCGGGCGGCGGCCCGGAGGCCGGCTGCGTGCCCGGCGCTGCCCATGACCCGGAGGCCGGCTGCGTGCCCGCGGGAGCGGCAGGCGTCTGCGAGGCCCCCGCCGGGTCTGAGGTCGCGGAAGTGGCCGTCTGCGGAGCGCCGTCGCCGGGACGCGCGCCGGCCTCACCGGAGCCGGCCGTGGCCGCCCCCGCTGCGTCGGCGCTCGCGACGGACGGCTTCGAGCCGGCCGCCTGGGTAGTGGCCGAAGCCGCGTCCGGTGAGGCAGCGACAGCCTCTCCGCTCGCCGGCCGGTCGGCCGGTGCGGCGGCGGGGGCGGCGCCCTCCACGGGGGAGTGCTCGGCGGCGGGCGCTGTGGCCTGGGCGGGCACCGCCGCCGCAGGCTGGCCGGTCGCCGTCTGCTGGCCGGTCGCCGGGACCAGCGGGACGAACAACGCGTACCCCTGGGTGCCGGGTGGCACGGTGACCGGAATCGCCCAGCCGGGCTGCCCCTCGGCGCCCGGCCAGGGCACGGGAGCGCGCTCCATCGTGGGCAGGACCAGCAGGTACGGCTGTGCGGGGGCGGGGACGTCGCCCGGCGCGGGCCCGGCCGCGGGGGCGGCGCGGGACGGCTCGGGGGACGGGGCCGGCTCGGACAAGGGACGCTCCTCGATCACAGGGTTTCGTCACTGTAGGGCCCATCAGGTGTCCGTCGCCGCCCCGGTTGTCCGTTCGGTCATGCCGCCCCGGCCGATCGGCGCGGATCGAACCTTTGGCGGCTCGCGGCCGTACCAGTGCGCGGGAGGTCGATCACATGGCCGCACGTCGCGCGCTCGCCGCGCTCGCCGCCGTCGCCGCGACGGTGCCGCTGACCGCCGCGCCGGCCGCGGCGCACGGTGCGCCGACCAGCCCGCTGAGCCGGGCCGCCGCGTGCGGGCCCGAGGGTGGCCGGGCGCAGACGCCCGCCTGCCGGGCCGCGGTCGCCGCCGGAGCGGCGGTACGCGAGTGGGACAACATCCGGGTGGCGCGGATCGACGGGCGGGACCGGGAACGCATCCCGGACGGGGAGCTGTGCAGCGGCGGGCTGTCCGCGTACCGGGGACTGGACCTGGCGCGCGCCGACTGGCCAGCCACCACGCTCACGGCCGGGGCCCGGCACACGTTCCGCTACCGCACCACCATTCCGCACCGGGGCACGTTCCGGTACTACGTCACCACCGGCTCGTACTCGCCTCGGCGCTCGCTGACCTGGGCGGATCTGGAGGAGAAGCCGTTCCTTCAGGTCACCGACCCGCCGATCCGCGCGGGCGCGTACGAGATGCGGGGGCGGCTGCCGGCCGACCGTAGCGGCCGGCACATCGTCTATGTGATCTGGCAGAACTCGGACACCCAGGACACGTACTACTCCTGCTCGGACGTGATCTTCCGGGCGGCACGCGGTGCGTCGGACGCGTCACCGGCAGCGCCGAAGGCGAGCGCGTCGCCTCCGCGTACCCTCGCCGTTCCGGCGGCCGACGACGAGCCGGCGGTGCCGGTCGCGACGGTGACCGACGGCGGACCGCTGTCCCGGCCGCTCCTGGTCGGCGCGGCGGCGCTCGTCGTCGCGCTGCTCGCGGCGGCGGTGGTCGGACTGCGACGGACCGGCGGGCCGCCGCCCGGGCGGCCGTGCGGTGTCCGCAACCACCGCGCCGGGCGGCGCCGCATCTGGTGATTCAGCCGAGCAGGCGCTCGATCTCGGCCAGGTCGTCCCCGGCGAGGTCGAGGTTGTTCAACGCGGCCACGTTGCCCTCCAGCTGCCCGACGCTGCTCGCGCCGATGATGAGGCTGGTCATGCGCGGGTCGCGCAGCGCCCACGCCAGGGCGAGCTGGGCCAGGGTCTGCCCGCGCCGCTGCGCCACCGCGGCGAGCCCCCGGACCGTCGCCATCGTCTCCTCGTCGAGGTCGCTCTCGTTCAGGAAGACGCTCGTGCGCACCCGGGAGTCGGCCGGGATGCCCTTCAGGTAACGGTCGGTGAGCAGGCCCTGGGCGAGCGGGCTGTAGGCGATGCAGCCGGCGCCGACGCGCTCCAGCGTGTCCAGCAGGCCGTCGCTCTCCGTCCAGCGGTTCATCATCGAGTACGACGGCTGGTTGATCAGCAGCGGCGTGCCCAGGTCGTGGAGGATCGCCGCGGCCCGCTCGGTCTGCTCCGAGTCGTAGTTGGAGATGCCGACGTAGAGCGCCTTGCCGGAGCGCACGATCGCGTCGAGCGCGCCCATCGTCTCCTCCAGCGGAGTCTCCGGGTCGAACCGGTGCGAGTAGAAGACGTCGACGTAGTCCAGCCCGAGGCGGCGCAGCGACTGGTCCAGCGACGAGATCAGGTACTTGCGCGAACCCCACTCGCCGTACGGGCCGGGCCACATCAGATAACCGGCCTTGCTGGAGATCACCAGCTCGTCCCGGTACGGCTTCAGGTCGGTGGCGAGCAGCCGGCCGAAGTTCTCCTCCGCCGAACCGGGCGGCGGGCCGTAGTTGTTCGCCAGGTCGAAGTGGGTGATGCCGAGGTCGAAGGCGCGGCGGACGATGTCGCGCTGCCGCTCGAAGGGGCGGTCCGGTCCGAAGTTGTGCCACAGGCCGAGGGAGATGACAGGCAGCTTCAGCCCGCTCCGGCCGGTGCGCCGGTAGATCATCTCGTGGTAACGGTCGTCGCTGGCGAGGTAGGTCACCAGGCCATTCTGTCCGGACCGGAGTGCGCACGCAGCAGCCCGGGTACGTTCGGCCTCATGCGTTACGTGCGGCTCGACACCCCCAAGCCCATCTCCAAGATCGGCCTCGGCACCTGGCAGTTCGGCTCCAAGGAGTGGGGCTACGGCCCCGAGTACGAGCGCCGCGCCGCCGAGATCGTCCGGCGGGCGCTCGACCTTGGCGTCACCCTGTTCGACACCGCCGAGCTGTACGGCTTCGGCCGCAGCGAGCGCATCCTCGGCGCGGCCCTGGGCGACGACCGGGCCAAGGTCGTGGTCGCCACCAAGATCTTCCCGTTGCTGCCGGTCGCCCCGGTGGTGCAGCAGCGCGCTGTCGCCTCCGCCGCCCGGCTCGGCGTCGACGGCATCGACCTCTACCAGGTGCACCAGGCCAACCCGGTGGTCGCCGACACCACCACCATGCGCGGCATGCGCTCCCTGCAGGACGTCGGGCTGGTCGGCGAGGTCGGCGTCAGCAACTACGGCCTGCGCCGGTGGCGGTTCGCTGAGGCTGCGCTGGGCCGCCGGGTGCTGAGCAACCAGGTCCGCTACAGCATGATCGACCGCGGCCCCGAGGAAGACCTCATCCCGTACGCGGAGCAGGCCGGCCGGATCGTCATCGCGTACTCGCCGCTGGCGCAGGGTTTCCTCTCCGGCCGCTACGACGCCACGAACCCGCCCGCCGGGGCGGTACGCCGGGCCAACCCGTACTTCCTGCCGGAGAACCTGGAACGCGGCACCGCGCTGATCGCCACGCTGCGCGAGGTCGCCGACGCGCACGACGCCACGCCGAGCCAGATCGCGCTCGCGTACGTGCTGCGGCACCCGAACGTGGTGGCCATCCCGGGTGCCTCCGGGGTCGAGCAGATGGAACGCAACGCCGCCGCCGCCGAGATCGACCTCGCCGACGACGAGTACGCCGCACTGGTCGCCGCCGCACACGCGTTCCGCCCGGTCACCGGGCTGGCCGCCGTACCCCGGATGGTCCGCGCCCGCCTGGGCGGGTGAGCCGGCCGGAATCTCCCCGGCACGGGGGAGCCGGACCGGTACGACGGGGCGGACAATGACCGGGTGACGGTCCGGGGGGTGTTCGCGCCGCTGGTGCGCGCCAGCACCTGGCGCCGCGCCGTGTTCCTGCTCCTCGGTGGCGTGCTCGCCCTGCCGTACGCCTTGCTGGCGGTGGTCTTCGCGCAGATGCTGGGGAACGCGACAGCGCCCCGCCCGCTCGTGCTCGGCCTGCTGCTGGTGGCCGCCGGGCTCGCCGTGGTGCCGGTGTTCCTGGCCGGCAGCCGGGCGCTGGAGATCGCCGCCGCCCGGGCGCTGCTCGCCGTCGACCTGCCGGAGCCCGCGCCCGGGCACCGGATCGACCGGGAGACCCGGCTGCGCGCCGCACTCTGGATCGCCCTGCACCTGGGCACCGGCGCGGTGGTGTGGTTCGCCGCGATCAGCGCGTTCCCGATGGCGCTGGTTTTCGTCGCCGGCCTGGCCGGGATGGACACCGGCGCCGTGGCGGACCAGCGGTTCGGCCCCGTCGACCCGGCGCACCCGGTCCATGCCGGGCTGGCCGGCCTGGCCGTGCTGGCCGGACTCGGCTACGCCGTGGCCGGCCTGGGCGCGCTCGCCGCCTCGATGGCGCCGGTGCTGCTCGGCCCGGCCCAGGCCGAGCGGATCGCCGCGCTGGAGGCCCACGCGGTACGGCTGGCCGAACGCAACCGGCTGGCCCGGGAACTGCACGACTCGGTCGGCCACGCCCTGACCGTGGCGACCCTCCAGGCCGGCGCCGCGCGGGAACTGCTCGACACCGACCCCGAGTTCAGCCGGCGGGCCCTGACGGCCATCGAGGAGACCAGCCGCCGTGCCATGGACGACCTGGACCACGTCCTCGGGTTGCTCCGCGAGGCCGGCGCCGCGACGGCACCCGCGCCGCAGTCCACGCTCGCCGGACTCGACCGGCTGGTCGCCGCGGCCCGCGCCGCCGGGCTGGACGTCGAGTCCCGCGTCGACGGGGCGCTCGACGCGCTGCCCGCCGTGGTGTCCCGCGAGGGCTACCGCATCGTCCAGGAAGGGCTGACGAACGCCGCCCGGCACGGCCGTGGACCGGTCGCGCTGCGAGTCGCCGTACCCCCGGAAGGGCTGGCGATCGAGCTCGTCAACAGCGTGCGTGGCGCCGCCGGGCCGGCCCGCGGCGGGCGCGGGCTCGACGGCATGCGGGAGCGGGTGCTGCTGCTGGGCGGCCGGCTGGACGCCGGCCCCGACGGGGATCGCTGGCGCGTCCGGGCCACCCTGCCGGTGCCGAGAGGGGAGGTCCGGTGACCATCGACGTGCTGATCGTCGACGACGACGAACTGATCCGGGTCGGCCTGCGGGCGATCGTGGACGCCCAGCCGGACCTGCGTGTCGTCGGCGAGGCGGCGGACGGGGCCCAGGTGCCGCCGCTGGTCGCGAAGCTGCGACCGCGGGTGGTGCTGATGGACGTGCGGATGCCGGCCATCGACGGCATCCAGGCCACCCGCCGGTTGCTCGCCGCCTCCGCCGACCCGCCCCGGGTCCTGGTGGTCACCACGTTCGCCAACGACGAGTACGTCTACGAGGCGCTGCGCGCCGGGGCAGCCGGTTTCCTCCTCAAACGGGCCCGCCCGGCCGAGGTGGTGCAGGCGATCCGGGTGGTGGCGGCCGGGGATTCGCTGCTGTTTCCGGCCGCCATCCGGCAGCTCGTCGACACGTACGGGCGGCGCGACGGCGACCGGCTTCGCGCCGCGCGCCTGACCGAGCGCGAGGCCGAGGTGCTGCGGCTGATGGCCGCCGGCCTGTCCAATCCGGAGATCGCCGCCCGGCTGGTCGTCGGCGTCGAGACGGTGAAGACGCACGTCGGGAACGTGCTGGCCAAGCTCGGGGTCCGGGACCGGACCCAGGCGGTGGTCGCCGCCTACGAGTCGGGCTTCGTGATCCCGGCCGGCTGATCGGTCCCTCCCGTGGGGGAGCGGGTCCACCCCGTGGCGGGATGGAACGCGCGCCCGGCCGGTCCAGGCTGAGGGCATGACGACGACCATCACCTCCGCACCTCCCCGGGACACCCGCACCCGGCTGGACCCGGCCGCCCCGCTCGCCGCCGCCTGGCTCGGCGGCTGGGGCGTGCTCGCCCTGCTGTCGGCGCTCACCGGCGCCGGCTACCCGTTCGGCACGGACGACCCGCACGGCGGGGACGCCGCCGGCCTGCTCCAGTTGCTGCCGGACGCCGTCGGCCCGCCGCTGTTCGCGGCGGTGCTGCTGACCGGCGCCGTCGCCGCCCTGGCCATGACCGGCCCGGCCCGGCTGCAGTCCCGCCCGGTGCGTCTGCTGATCACCGGGTACGCCTCGACCGTCGCCCTCGCGTTGGCGGTGGTGGTGCCCGGGATGCGGGTGCTCGCCCTGCTCGGCTACGCGCCGATGCTGATCATCGGGGCGCCGTTCGGCTGGCCCTCGGCGGACTACGCCGACGTCTTCACCTGGCCGCTGTTCGCCCGGCTGGCTGCCCTGGCCGGGGGGATGCTGCTGGCCGGCGCGCTGCTGCGCTGGCGTCGCCGGATCGCCGACGGGTCCGCTCCGGGCTGGACCGCGCCCGCTGCGGCCGCCCGGTGGGGCCGGTGGGCGACGTGGACGGCGGCCGTCGTCCCGGTGCTCTACGCGTTCACCCGGTTCGCCTGGCTGGCCGGCGTCCCGCTGGGAATGTCCCAGGAGACGCTCGCCGAGATGCGGGCCGACGGTGCGATCTGGGCCGGCGCGGGGCTGGGCGCGTTCGCCGTGGTCGGCGCGGTGCTCACGCTCGGACTGGTGGCCCGCTGGGGAGAGCGGTTCCCGCGCTGGATGCCCGGGCTGGCGGGCCGGCGGGTACCGGTGCTTCTCGCGGTGATCCCGGCCGGGCTGGTCGCGCTCGCCGTGCTGGCGGCCAGCCTCGACCTGCTCGCCGCGCCGCAGTTCGCCGAGCTGATCAGGGAGGGCAACGCCGCCGCCCTGCCGATGGTGCTGTGGCCGGTCTGGGCGGTCACGCTGGCCGGTGCCGCGTACGCCTACCACCTGCGACGCCGCGCCTGAGACGCCGCCCGGAGGATCGGTCCCGGCACGGGCGGGACCGACCCCCGGGCGGTACGCGAATTCTGAGCTAGCGTGGATCGGGTGACCGCTCCCAACCAGGTTTCCCCGGTCCCGCCTGCCGACCTGCCGAGCACGCTCGGCGAGTTGCGCGCTACCGGCCACCGCTACCGCACGGTCAAACAGGAACTCCGAGACAACCTCCTCGCCCGGATGGGCTCCGGCGAGGACCGCTTCCCCGGCATCGTGGGCTACGAGGACACGGTGCTGCCCGAGGTCGAGCGCGCGCTGCTCGCCGGGCACGACATGGTGCTGCTCGGCGAGCGCGGGCAGGGCAAGACCCGGCTGATCCGTTCGCTCGGCGCGCTGCTGGACGAGTGGACCCCGGTGATCCCCGGCTCGGTACTCAACGAGCACCCGATGCACCCGCTCACCCCGGCGTCCCAGGCGCTCGTCGACTCGGCCGGCGACGACCTGGCGATCGGGTGGCTGCACCGCTCGATGCGGTACGGCGAGAAGCTCGCCACGCCGGACACCAGCGTCGGTGACCTGATCGGCGACGTCGACCCGATCCGCCTCGCCCAGGGGCGCACGCTCGGTGACCCGGAGACCATCCACTTCGGGCTCGTACCGCGTACCAACCGGGGCGTCTTCGCCGTCAACGAGCTGCCCGACCTGGCCGAACGCATCCAGGTGGCGCTGCTCAACGTGCTGGAGGAACGCGACATCCAGGTCCGTGGCTACCAGCTACGGCTGCCGCTGGACCTGCTGCTGGTGGCCAGCGCCAACCCGGAGGACTACACCAACCGGGGCCGGATCATCACGCCGCTGAAGGACCGGTTCGGCGCGGAGATCCGTACCCACTATCCGCTCGACCTGGACCTGGAGCTGGCGCTGATCCGGCAGGAGGCCGACCTGGTCGCCGTCGTGCCGGAGCACGTGCTGGAGGTGCTGGCCCGGTTCGCCCGCGACGTGAGGGAGTCGCCGTCGGTCGACCCGCGCTCCGGTGTGTCCGCCCGGTTCGCCATCGCCGCCGCGGAGACGGTGGCCGCCGCCGCGTTGCGTCGTTCGGGTCTGCTGGCCGGTGCTTCTGCCGGCGCTGGTGCCTCGGGTGGGGCGGCCGGGCCGGCGTCCCGGCCGGAGGCGCCTGTGGCCCGGATCGGGGACACCGTGTCGGTGACCTCCACCCTGCGCGGCAAGGTCGAGTTCGAAAGCGGCGAGGAGGGGCGCGAGATCGAGGTGCTCGCGCACCTGCTGCGTACCGCCACCGCCGAGACGTTCCGCGCCCGGCTCGCCGGGCTGGACCTGTCCGGCTTCACCGCGATCGTCGCCGAGGGCGGCGCCGTCGAGACCGGCGAACTGGTCTCCTCGTCCGAGCTGCTACGCCAGGTCGGCACCGTGCCGGGGCTGGCCAAGGTGCTCGACCGGCTCGGGCTCGGCGACGCGCCCAGCCCGGAGGAGGCGGCCGCCGGCATCGAGTTCGTGCTGGAAGGGCTGCACCTGACCCGCCGGCTCGGCAAGGACGTCACCGACTCCGGGCGCACCGTCTACGGGGACCGGGACTGACAGTGGCCGGCGGCAACCGCTTCCGGTACGGGCAGTGGCGCGGCGGACCCGATCCGCTCGCCCCGCCGTACGACGTACGCGCCGCTGTGGACGCGGTCGGCTCGGACGTGCTCGCCGGCGGCAGCCTGCGCGAATCGCTGCGCGAGCTGCTGCGACGCGGCCCGCAAGGGCGCGGCGGGCTCGACGACCTGGCCGCCCGCGCCCGCCGCCTGCGCCGGGAGGCGCTGCGCCGGGGCGACCTCGACGGTGCCGTCACCCGGGCCCGGGCACTGCTCGACCAGGCGCTCGCCGCCGAACGCGACGAGCTGCGCGGCCGCGACGGCGACGACGCCCGGTTCGCCGAGGCCGTGCTCGACAACCTGCCCCGCTCCACCGCCCGCGCGGTGTCGGAGCTCTCCGAGTACGACTGGGTCAGCGCCGAGGCGCGGCAGACGTACCAGCGGATCCTCGACGGGCTGCGCGGCGACGTGCTGGAGCAGCGATTCGCCGGGCTGCGCGACGCGGCCCGGGCCACCGCCGACCCGGCCGTCCAGCGGCAGCTCGCCGAGATGATGCGCGACCTCAACGACCTGCTCGCCCGGCACGCCCGCTCCGAGGACACCACCGACGCGTTCGCCGAGTTCATGCGCCGCCACGGCGAGTTCTTCCCGGAACGCCCCAGGGACGTCGACGAGCTGATCGACGTACTGGCCCGGCGGGCCGCCGCAGGTGAGCGGCTCATGCGGTCGCTGTCGGACCGGCAACGTGAGGAACTCGCCGGGCTGATGCGTCAGTCGCTCGGCGACCGGCTCTCCGGTGAACTGTCCCAGCTCGACGCGCACCTGCGGTCGCTGCGGCCGGACATGAACTGGCAGCGCGGCGAGCGGGTCCGCGGCGACCAGCCCCTCGGCTACGGCGAGGCCACCGGCGCGCTGGATGAGATCGCCGAACTCGACGAGCTGCTGGACTCCCTCGACCAGGACCAGCCCGGCGCCACGCTCGACGACGTCGACGTGGAGGCCGTCGCCCGTACGCTGGGCCGGGACGCCGCCGACGACGTACGCCGGTTGCAGGAGCTGGAGCGCGAACTGCGCCGCCAGGGCTGGGTCACCCGCGACGCGGACGGGCTGACGCTCAGCCCCAAGGCGCTGCGCCGGCTCGCGAGCACTGCGCTGCGGCGCGTCTTCTCCGACCTGACCGCCGGCCCGCGCGGCCAGCACGACCTGCGCACGGCGGGCGCCGCAGGCGAGGTGAGCGGGGCGTCACGCCCCTGGGAGTACGGCGACGAACAGCCGCTGGACGTGGTGCGCACGCTCACCCGGGCGGTGCGACGGGCCGGTCCCGGAGTGCCGGTGCCGCTCGCGGTCGAGGACTTCGAGGTGGTGGAGACCGAACGGCGGGCGTCGGCGGCGGTGGTGCTGTGCGTCGACCTGTCGTACTCGATGATCTCGCAGGGCCGGTGGGGTCCGATGAAGCAGACCGCGCTGGCCCTGTCGCACCTGATGGCGACCCGGTTCCCGCAGGACGCGCTGCAGATCGTCGGCTTCGGCCGGGAGGCGATGCCGCTCACCCAGCAGGAGCTGGCGGCGGTGGAGCCGGACATGCAGCAGGGCACCAACCTCCAGCACGCGCTGCGGATCGCCGGCCGGCACCTGCGCCGCCACCCGGGTGCCGAGCCGGTGGTGCTGGTGGTCACCGACGGCGAGCCGACAGCACACCTGGACCCGGAGGACGGCGAGGCGTACTTCCACTGGCCGCCGCTGCCGGAGACGATCTCGGCGACGATCCGGGAGGTGGACCGGCTGACCCGGTACGGCGCGACGCTCAACCTGTTCATGCTGGGCGACGATCCAGGGCTGCGCCGGTTCGTGGACGCGGTGGCGCGGCGTTCGGGTGGCCGGATGTTCACCCCGGACCTGGACGACCTGGGCGAGTACGTCGTCTCCGACTACCTACGCGCCCGCCACGGCCGCCGCTGAGCTTGCGCCCGCGCGCCTGCGCCCGCGCGTCCTCTCGCCCGCGCTCTCGCGCTCGCGCTCTCGTCGATCTTGGAGTTGTGGTGCCCATGATGCCCGTCTTGCGGCGTTCGCGAGGTGCCACGACTCCAAAATCGGCGGGCCTCTCCTAGAGCCTTGGCGAGTCCTCGCCAGCTCGGGCACAAGAGCCGCCCAGGATCCCCCGGGGCATCCGCGATCTTGCACTTTCGTACCCCGCAAACCGCGCGAATGGGGCACCCGAAGGGCTCGAACCGCAAGATCGCGCAGGTGATCCGGGGTGCCGTCCTCTCGCCCGGGTCGGCCCGCCTGGCTCGGGGGCGATCATGAAGTTGGCGGTGTTTGGTGTCGGGTTTGTCGGCGTCAACTTCATGATCGACGGCGCGGGGGCGGGTGCGTGTGGTGCGATCCGTGCTGACCTGGGCGGGTGTGTCTGGTTCGGGGGTGGTGGGTGGCACTCTGGGGGTGGAATCGCGGGCGGGTGGGTGGCGTTGTAACCGGGTGAACGACCGAGCAAGGCTCGCCCCGCGAGTGGGGTGGCATCTGCAAGGCCTTGGGAATCACCCCGGGGCCGCTGGTCGTTGAGTACGGTTCCGGCGACATGAGCCGCGGGGAATCATCCCGGCCGGCTGGTCGTTGAACACGGTTCCGACGACGTGAACCCCCGCGCCTGCTCTCCGCAGGCGTGTTGAGCCTCCGGGAATGGTGGCGGGTGGCGGGTCGTTGAACATGCTTCCGGCGCCGCGACGAGGCCCCCCTCTGCCCTCGCGAGCAGCCGGATCCCCCGAAGACTTTCTTGAGCGCCTGACGGTGCCCACGCACCCCGGTCCCCCTGCGGGGTGTGTCGACCCCCGAATGGAGCACTTCTGATGAACACGATTCTGCGTAAGAGCATTCTGGGTGTTGCTGGTCTGGCTTTCACCGGTGGCGTGTTCGCCGGTCCGGTGGCTGCGCACGCGGCGGACACCACCCACACCAAGCCGGTCAGTGTGAGCGTGCAGGGTGACAAGCTGATCCCGCACGGTGTGCAGGGTGAGCAGTCGCGTATCGACCTGAACGACGAGCAGACCAAGAACGTGAAGGCGATCATTGCGGCGACGAAGAAGGCCGGTATGGACGAGCGTGCCGCTGTCGTGTCGATCGCCACGGCGTTGCAGGAGTCGAAGCTGGAGAACCTCGGCCACCTCGGTGACCGTAACGACCACGACTCGCAGGGCCTGTTCCAGCAGCGCCCGTCCAGTGGTTGGGGCACGGTGGAGCAGATCACCGACCCCGAGTACTCCACGACGGCGTTCCTGAAGGGTCTGAAGCAGGTCGACGGCTGGCAGGACATGCCGCTGACCAAGGCCGCCCAGACCGTCCAGGTGTCGGCCTACCCGGACCACTACGCCCAGTGGGAGCAGCAGGCCGCCGACCTCGTCGCCCAGCACTGGAACAGCTAAGACGAACAAGCAAGACCAAGCTGAAGGCCGGCACCCCGAACCAACGGGGTGCCGGCCTTCACGCGTCTGGGTGAACCGGGCACGGTAGCCGGGGTGCCCGCAGCGGCTGCGAGGGTTGGATGCGGGGCATGGACGAGGTGGACGCCCCGGCACTGCGGCAGGCGTACGAGGAGTTGTTCGCGGAGATCGACGCGGGCGGGTTCGGGCCGCCGCCCGAAGGTCAGCTGAGCGCCGAGCAGATCGTCGCGCACCTCGCCGCCAACGACGAGCTGATGAGCGAGGCGACCGAGGCGGTGCTGGCCGGCTCGCCGTTCGCGTACTACGACCTGGACACCATCCACCGGCCGCAACTGGACGCGCTCGTCTCCGAGTGCGGCGGGCTGGACGGCCTGGCCGCGCTGTTCCGGGCCACCAGCCAGAAGTTGTGCGCGTTGGCGGAGCGGCTCGGCCCGGCGGCGGAGACGCCGGTGGACACCGTGCTGCGCGAGGGCTTCGACCTGGACGTGGACGACTCGCTGCCCTGGGGCAGGGCGCTGGACCTGCACATCCGCGTGCACCTGCCGCTGCACCTGGCCCAGCTCCGCGCCCTGCGCCGCCAGCCCCACCTCGCCTGACCGGCAGACAACCGATCATGGAGTTGTGGCAGTGGACAACTCCGACATGCCTGGCCTTCCAGGCGCCACAACTCCAAGATCGACGGAAGCGGGCGCGGACGGGACAGCGGGCACGGGCGGGACAGCGTGCGGGGGCGGAGCAGCGGGTGCGGGCGGGGCGGAACGCGGGGCGGGGGACGTCGCAGGGGGCGGGTGGCGGAACGTGCGGCGGTAGGCGGTGGGGGACACGCCTACCCGCGCGTGGAAGTGCTGGCGCAGCGCGGCGGTGGTGCCGAAACCCGCGTCCCGGGCGATCCGGTCGACGTTCAGATCCGTCGTCTCCAGCAGCACCCGGGCGTGCTCGGTGCGCTGCTGGAGCAGCCACTGCGCCGGGCTGAGCCCGGTCTCGGACCGGAAGTGCCTGGTGAACGTACGGACGCTCATCCGCGCGTGCGCCGCCATCTCGCGCAGCGCCACCGGCTCGTGCAGCCGCTGCCGCGCCCACTCGCGGGTGGCCGCTGTGCCGTTGTCAGCGGCGCGGGGTACCGGCCGCTCGATGTACTGGGCCTGCCCACCGTCGCGCCACGGCGGCACCACGCAGCGCCGGGCGGCCCGGTTGGCCACCGCGCTGCCGTGGTCCGTGCGGACGACGTGCAGGCACAGGTCGATTCCGGCGGCCACCCCGGCCGAGGTGAGCACGCGGCCGTCGTCGACGAAGAGCACGTCGGGGTCGAGCCGTACGCCGGGGTGCAGGCGGCGGAAGCGCGACGCGTACGCCCAGTGCGTGGTGGCCGGGCGGCCGTCGAGCAGTCCGGCGGCGGCGAGCACGAACGCGCCGGTGCAGATGGACATGACGCGGGCGCCCCGGTCGTACGCGGCCCGCAGCGCCTGGGCCACCTCGGCGGCAACCGTGCCGTCGTGCAGCGGCGAGCCGGAGTGGATGCCGGGGACGATCACGGTGTCGGCGCGCTCCAGCAGTTCCAGCCCGTGGTCGGGGAGGACCTGGAAGCCGGCGCTGCTGCGTATCGGCAGGCCGCCGGGGGTGCAGGTTGCCACCGCGTACAGCGGGGTGCTGTCGTCGGCGCGGGCGGCGCCGAGGACCTGGGCGGGGGTGCCGAGGTCGAGCGCCACCACGCCGTCGAGGGCGAGGACGGCGACCCGGTGCGGTACGGACATGGCCCGATTATTGCGCACGATGGCTTTCCGGCCACTCGTCGCAGGAACCGCCCGGTCCGAGACTCGATTGGTGACACGATCCCGCCTGCACCCGGCCTGGCTCGTCGCCGCCGTGGCCTTCGTCGCGCTCGTCGGTGCCGCAGGTTTCCGCGCCACCCCGGGCGTGCTGCTGCACCCGCTGCACGCCGAGTTCGGCTGGCCGCTGGCGACCATCTCCGCCGCCGTGTCGGTCAACCTGCTGCTGTACGGCCTCACCGCGCCGTTCGCCGCCGCGCTGATGGACCGGTTCGGCATCCGCCGGGTGGTGGCCGGTGCGTTGGTGCTGGTGGCCGCCGGCAGCGGCCTGACCGTGGGGATGACCGAGAGCTGGCAGCTCCTGCTGTGCTGGGGCGTCCTCGTCGGGCTGGGCACCGGCTCGATGGCGCTGGCGTTCGTGGCGACGGTGACCGGGCGCTGGTTCGTCAAGCGGCGGGGCCTGGTGACGGGTGTGCTCACCGCCGGCGGCGCGGCCGGGCAGCTCGTCTTCCTTCCGCTGCTCGCGGTGCTGGTGCGCGACCACGGCTGGCGCACGGCGGCACTCGTCGTCGCCGGGGCCGCGCTGGCGGTCGTACCCCTTGTGGTGTGGTTGTTGCGGGAGCATCCGGCGGACCTGGGGCGGCCCGCCTACGGCGCGACCGAGGTCGTGCCGCCGGCCCGGCCGGAGGGCGGCGCGGCGGCGCGGGCGGTCGGCGCGCTCGCCGCCGCCGCGCGGACGCGGCCGTTCTGGCTGCTCGCCGGCGGGTTCGCGATCTGCGGCGCGACCACGAACGGCCTGGTCGGTACGCACTTCGTGCCCGCCGCGCACGACCACGGCATGCCGGAGACCACAGCCGCCGGGCTGCTCGCCGTGGTCGGGCTCTTCGACATCGCCGGCTCGATCGCCTCCGGCTGGCTCACCGACCGGGTCGACGCCCGGCTGCTGCTCGGCGCCTACTACGCGTTGCGCGGGGCGTCGCTGCTGGTGCTGCCGAGCCTGTTCGCCGGTACGGCCGAGCCGAGCATGCTCGTCTTCATCGTCTTCTACGGGCTGGACTGGGTGGCGACGGTCCCGCCGACCGTGGCGCTGTGCCGGGAGTGGTTCGGCGCGTCCGGTGCCGTGGTGTTCGGCTGGGTGTTCGCCGCGCACCAGTTCGGCGCCGCGCTGGCGGCCACCGGCGCCGGTCTGGTCCGGGACCGGCTCGGCGACTACGCGCTGGCCTGGTACGTGGCCGGCGCGTTGTCGATCGGCGCGGCCGGGCTGTCGCTGCTGATGCGGCGCCGTGCCGCCGACGAGCCCGCGCTCGCGCTGCCCGTGGCGGCGGGCCGGCGGGCCTGGAGCTACCGCGGCTGACGGGTCGGCGCTACCGGGGCCGGCGGGGCGGCGCCACCGGGGCCGACCGGTCAGCCGGCCGCCCACTGCTGCTCGGGAGCGCCGCTGCACGGCGCCTGCTCCAGCTCGCGGCCGGGCTCGGTGCCCGCGTCGTCGACCTGCGCGCACTTGCCGCTGTGCACTGCCACAAGCAGCGCCGCACCGTCACCGGCCTGCTGGAACCGCCACTGCTGGTTGGCCTGCCCGTTGCACGACCACTGCTGCACGTCGACGCCGTCGTCGGTCTTCGCCTCGTTGACGTCCAGGCACTTGCCGCTCGCCGCGTTGACGAGCAGGTAGGTGTCGTTCGTGACCGGCGTGACCACCCACTGCTGCTCCGGCCCGCCGGTGCAGTCGGCCAGCGCCGCCTGCGCGCCCTCGGCCTCGTCGCCCGTCACGCCGAGGCAGCGTCCGGACGGCACGCCCCGGATCACCTTCGGCGTGGCCACAGGCGCGGCGGGTGTGCTCGGCGCCGCGCTCGGCGAGGGCGACGACGACGGCGTGGGCTCCGCCGTCGGTTCCGCGCTCGGCTCGCTCGGCTCCGCTGTGGGCACTGCCGCCGCCGGCACCACCGGCCGGTCGTCGCCGCCGCCGAGCACGCCGGTGGCGAAGAAGACCCCGAGGAGTACGCCCGCCACGCCGACGCCCAGCGCGATCCGCATCAGCGGGTCCTGGGGCAGCCGGACACCACGGGCGCCACGGGCGCGGCGGGCGCCGTAGACGGTGCCGGACGGGTCGGAGTGCGGGTCGGCCATGGGGGCATAGTGACCCACCGGGGCCGCCGGGTGCCAGTCGCCCCGGCGGCACGGTGACTCAGTCGACGACCCGGACGTCCTTCCAGAACGCCACCCGGTCGCGGACCATCTCCGCGTCCGGCTTGGGATCGGGGTAGTACCAGACGGCGTCCGGGCTGGTGGCGCCGCCGTGTTCGAGCGTGTAGTAGGAGGCCGTGCCCTTCCACGGGCAGACCGTGTGGGTGTCGGACTCCCGGATCAGGTCGTCGCGCAGCGCGGCACGGGGGAAGTAGTGGTTGCCCTCGACCACCACTGTGTCGTCGCTCTCGGCGACGACGAGGTCGTTCCAGACGGCTTTCGGCATGTCCTCCACGCTATGCCGGTGGGCGCGTGCCGGCCACCGCTCAGCGCGTCGGCTCCTCGTCCGTCACGTCGGCCACCGTCGCGCCGAGCGCGGCCAGCGCGGTGTCCGCGTCGACCGCGACGGCGAGGCCGTGCTCGCCCGCGCCGAGCGTGATCTCCCGGCCGCGCAGCCGCTCGTCGGCGACCACCGGCCAGGCGGTGGTGGCGCCGAACGGCGTGATGGTGCCGCGCGCGTACCCGGTGGCGGCCTTCGCCGCCTCGGCGTCGGGCATCGACAGCCGGCTCACCCCGAGCAGGGCGCGCAGCTTCGGCCAGGAGATCACCCGGCCGCCGGGCGTCAGCACGAACAGCAGGTCGCCCTCGCCGCGGCGGACCACGATCGTCTTGACCACGTCGGGCACCTCGACGCCGCGCGCCGCAGCCGCCTCGGCGAGGCTCGCGACCGGGCCGTGGCGGATCACCCGGTACGGCAGGCCGGCGTCGTCGAGTGCGGTGAGCGCGGGATTCGGCATGGCGGTCACGGTAACGCGCGCGTCGTCGGCCGGTCGCGGAATGGCCACCGTGGACATCCCACGAATTGTCGTACCCGAGCGTAAGGTGATCTCATGCACGCTGTCCGTGATCATGAACGGGCGGTGGACACGCTGCGGCGCTCCTACGCCGCGGTGCCCGCCGGGGAACCCGTACGGCTGGCCAAGCAGACCTCGAACCTGTTCCGGCCCCGCTCCGCGCCGCGTACGCCCGGCCTGGACGTGAGCGGCCTGACCGGGGTGCTCGCCGTGGACCCGGCGGCCCGTACCGCCGACGTGCAGGGCATGTGCACCTACGAGGATCTGGTCGACGCGACGCTGCGGCACGGCCTGATGCCGCTGGTGGTGCCGCAGTTGCGCACCATCACGCTGGGCGGGGCGGTGACCGGGCTGGGCATCGAGTCCACCTCCTTCCGCAACGGCCTGCCGCACGAGTCGGTGCTGGAGATGGACGTCCTCACCGGCGCGGGGGAGATCGTCACGACCCGGCCCCGGGGCGAGCACGCCGACCTGCACCGCGCCTTCCCCAACTCGCTGGGCAGCCTCGGCTACGCGACCCGGCTGCGCATCGAGCTGCAACCGATCCGCCGGTACGTGTCACTGCGCAACATCCGGTTCACCCGGCTGGAGGAGCTGGTCGACGCGATCGGCGAGGTGGTCGCCAAAGGCGCCTGGGGCGGTGAGCCGGTCGACGCCATGGACGGGGTGGTGTTCAGCCCCGGCGAGGCGTACCTCGTGCTCGGCACGTTCACCGACGAGGCCGACGACGGCCCGTCCGACTACACCGGCCAGGAGATCTACTACCGCTCGCTGCGCCGGCGCACCCGGGACGCGCTCACCGCGTACGACTATCTCTGGCGCTGGGACACCGACTGGTTCTGGTGTTCGGCGGCGTTCGGGGTGCAGCACCCGGTGGTGCGGCGGCTGTGGCCGCGGCGCTACCGGCGGAGCGACGTCTACCACCGGATCGTGCGGCTGGAGCACCGGCACCAGGTGGCCGCCCGGGTCGACAGGTGGCGGGGTCGCCCGGCCCGGGAGCGGGTGGTGCAGGACGTGGAGGTCCCGCTGGACCGCACGCCCGAGTTCCTGCGCTGGTTCGCCGCGAACGTGGGGATGACGCCGGTGTGGCTGTGCCCGCTGCGGCTGCGGGAACCGTCCGGTCCCGGGTCGGCGAAGGCGTGGCCGCTATATCCGCTCCGACCGGGCGAAACGTATGTGAACATCGGCTTCTGGGGAAGCGTCGCCATCGCGGCGGGCGCCGCCGACGGCGACGTCAACCGCCAGATCGAGCGCATGGTGTCGGAGGTGGGCGGTCACAAGTCGCTCTACTCCGACGCGTACTACGACCGGGGGGAGTTCGACCGCCTCTACGGCGGGGACACCTGGCGTGCCGTGAAGGACCGCTACGACCCGGACCACCGACTCACCGGACTGTACGAGAAGGCGGTATCCCGAGCATGAGTCTGACCGACCGAACACCGGGGGCGGCGAGCGCCCCGGCCGGCCCGCCGGCGGGCGGGCGGCGTACCGGACCCACAGTCGCGGACGTGGTCCGCGCGGTCACCACCGGCGACCTGCCCGTCCGGGTCACCGGCTACGACGGCAGCGAGGTAGGCCCGGCCGACGCCGGGATCACACTGGCGATCCGCACCGAGCGGGGCCTGTCCTACCTGCTCACCGCGCCGGGCGACCTGGGCATGGCCCGGGCCTACGTCAGCGGCGACCTGGCGCTGGAGGGCGTGCACCCGGGCGACCCGTACGAGGCGCTGCGGGTGATCAAGGACGAGGTGCCGCTGCGGATCCCGGCGATGAGCGAGGCGCTCGCGCTGGTCCGGGGCCTGGGCTGGGAACGGCTGCGCCCGCCGCCGCCCCCGCCGCAGGAGGCGGCGCCGCGCTGGCGGCGGCTGATGACCGGCCTGCGTCACTCGCGCATCCGGGACAGCACCGCGATCTCGCACCACTACGACGTGTCGAACGCCTTCTACGAGAAGGTGCTCGGGCCGTCCATGACGTACACCTGCGCGGTCTTCCGCAGCCCCGGCGACACCCTGGAGGAGGCGCAGCGCAACAAGTACGACCTGGTCGCCGGCAAGCTGGCGCTCAAGCCGGGGATGCGGCTGCTGGACGTCGGCTGCGGCTGGGGCGGCATGGTCCGGCACGCGGCCCGCGAGTACGGCGTCAAGGCGCTCGGTGTGACGCTGTCGAAGGCGCAGGCCGACTGGGCGCGGGCCGCGATCGAGCGGGAAGGGCTGAGCGAGCTGGCCGAGGTGCGTCACCTGGACTACCGGGACGCGCCGCGCGAGCAGTTCGACGCGATCTCCTCGATCGGCCTGACCGAGCACATCGGGGTGCGCAACTACCCGGCCTACTTCGGCGCGCTGCGCTCCCGGCTCAAGCCGGGCGGGCGGCTGCTGAACCACTGCATCACCCGGGCCGACAACCGGGCGCCGCACCGCTCCGGCGCGTTCATCGACAGGTACGTCTTCCCGGACGGTGAGCTGGCCGGTCCGGGCCGGCTGATCAGCGAGATCCACGACGCCGGGTTCGAGGTGCACCACGAGGAGAACCTGCGCCAGCACTACGCGCTGACGCTCGCCGGCTGGTGCCGCAACCTGGTCGAGCACTGGGACTTCTGCGTCGGCGAGGTCGGGCCGGGCACCGCGAAGGTGTGGGGGCTCTACATGGCCGGCTCCCGGCTGGCGTTCGAGCGCAACGGCATCCAGTTGCACCACGTGCTCGCCACGCACAACGGCCCGGAAGGGGTGAACGGGTACCCGCTGCGTCCGGACTGGACGCCCTGACGCGACGTACCGACGAAAGGCCGCGCGGACCGCGCGGCCTTTCGTCGAAGCCATTGACAAAGAAGTTTTGTACGTACAAACTGATTTTGCCATGAGAGACGTCCTGTACCTGGAACAGCGCGAGCAGGCCGAAGTCCTGCTCAAGCCGCAGCGCATCGAGGTGCTGCGGCAACTCGCCGAGCCCCGCACCTGCACCGAGGTCGCGGCCCGGCTGGAGCAGACGCCGCAGCGCGTCTACTACCACGTCAAGCAGCTCGTCGCGGCCGGGCTGGCCGAGCAGGTGGCGCAGCGGCAGGTGCGCGGCATCACCGAGGGCATCTACCAGGCCGTCGCCCGGTCGTACTGGCTCTCGCCCCGCCTGGTCGGCCGCATCGGCGGCACCCGCCGGGCCCGCGACGAGCTGAGCCTGGGCTACCTGCTCGACCTCATGGAGGAGGTCCAGGCCGACATCGCCGCGCTCGACCGCACCGCCCCCGAACTGCCGTCCATCGGCGTCTCCGGCGAGATCCGGGTGCCCGCCGAGCGGCGGCAGGAGTTCCTGCACGACCTGCAGACGACGCTGCAGGACCTGTTCACGCGCTACGGCGGCGCCGAGGGAGACGCCTTCAAGCTCGCCGTGGCCTGCTACCCGAAAGGCGACACGCATGACTGAGCCGATGATCATCCGCGCCCGCCTCGCCGCCCCGGTGGCGACCGTCCGCCGGGCCCTGACCGACGCCGCCGAGCTGCGCGTCTGGCTGGCCGAGCACGCCGAGGTCGAGCTGCCCCGGCGGTACGAGTTCTGGGGCCGCTACACGCCCGAGGGCGACGCGCCGCACCAGCGGCTGCTGCACGCCGACGACCGGACGCTGCGCTTCGCGTGGACGCTCGACGGGGTGGAGACCACTACCGAGTTCGAGCTGGAGCCCGACGGCGACGCCACCGTACTCACGCTGCGGCAGAGCCACTTCAGCTTCGAGGAGGCGATGAGCGGCAGCAGCATCCGGGGCGTGCTCCAGACGTTCTGGTACCTGGCGATCGCCAACCTCAACGACCACCTCGACGGTCGGCCGCTGCTGCCGCGTACCGACTTCACCTCCGCCGACCTGCGCGGCGAACTGCTGATCGACGCCCCGATGGACAAGGTGTGGACGTCACTCACCGACTCCGAGCAGGCCGGCGCCTGGTTCGGCTACCCGATCGGCATCGAGCCCTGGGAGGGCGGCCGGTACGCGATGGGCGGCTTCGACGCCGGTGAGGCCGCGAAGGTGTTCGACGTGACGCCGGGGCGGGCGCTGTCCATCGACTGGGGACCGACCGGCGTGACCTCCTGGGAGCTGGACGAGTCCGAGGGCCGGACGAAGCTGACGTTCGTGCAGTCCGGCTTCGACGAGGGCAACCCGCCGTACGGCGCCTGGACCGGCATCGTCTCCGGGCTCGCCGAGCTGCGACGCTTCCACGAGGTGCCGGACTGGAAGCCCATCTGGCTGTAAGGAAGGGCCCCCTCTTAACGCCTCCGGTAGAGGAGGGGGCCCCTTTTAACACGGGCGCTGGCTGGGTAATGCCGGGCGATGTTCTTCATCTTCGGGCTGCGGACCAAGGTCGTCCGGTCCGGCGTCGTCACCGCTGTCTGCCGCAACTGCGGCAACCAGGCCGCCCAGGTGATCACCCGCCGGGTCACCAAGTTCAGCCTCTTCTTCATCCCGCTGATCCCGCTGCGCACCCGGTACGGGCAGCAGTGCACGTTCTGCGGCGCCCAGTACGACATCTCCCGCACCGAGGCCGAGCGCCTCCCGGTCGGCTGACCGGTGACCCGTTTCCTCTGCTGGCTGATCGGCCGGCAGCCCGCCACTCCGATCGCCCCGCCGGTGCACACCGCTGCCCGTCCACCCTGCACGCCCGGGCGCCGGCACCGCCGCCGGCGTCGTCCGGTGGCGGGAGCGCAGTCCCCGCGCTCGCCCTGGAACCGCTCCGCCGACCGCTGACGGGGTGGCCCGACCGCGGCATCGAACCGGAGGACCATCGCGAGCTGCTCGCTCAGTGCTGCACCGGCCACCCGCCGCCCGAGCCGACCTGCTGCGCGTCGTCGAGCCCCTCGACCGGGAATTCCATCGCCGTACCGTGCCGGTGCCCTGGCCGGTCAACGACTGGGAGCGGGGCTGGGGGGGCGACGCCTGAGGGAGATCTGACCGCCGTGTTAAGAAGGGGCCCTTCCTCTACCGGAGGCGTTAACAAGGGGCCCTTCCTTACACTTCATCGGATGGAGGAGCGGCTGGCGCAGATCCGGGGTGGTGGGCCGCCCCGGCGGCACAACGCCCGTACCGTCGCCGCGCTGACCGGCAACCCCGGCTGCACCCGCCGCGCCGTGCTGGACAGCGCGGGCGCGGACAAGCCGGCGCTCGCCGAGCGGCTCGGCTTCCCGGCCCGGTTCGGGCAGTCCCGTTTCGCGATCACCCGGGGCAACGCGTTCGAGGCCCAGGTCAAGGCCGACGGCGGGGCGGAACTGCTGCGCCTGGTCGCGGAGCGGCTCGGCGTACCGGTGCCGGAGGCCGCGACCTGGACCGACCTCGGCGCCGACGACGACCGGCCGGAACGGTCCCGGGCGGCGCTGACCGCGAGCGGCGACGGCCCGGCGCTGTTCGACCACCCGCTGCTCGGCCTGGACGTGGCCGGCACCCGGGTGCACCTGGAACCGGACCTGGTCGCCGCGCGGCTGGCCGGCCGGTTCCACGTCGTGGAGATCAAGTCGTTCCCGGTGATCGACGGGCAGGCCGACCCGGGCAAGGTCGCCGCCGCCGCGATCCAGTCCGCCGTCTACGTGCTGGCGCTGCGCGAGCTGCTCGCCGCCGAGGGACGCGACCCGGAGCTGGTGTCGCACGAGGTGGTGCTGGTCTGCCCGCGCGACTTCGCCAACCAGCCGGTGGCCAGCCTGCTCGACGTGCGCCGGCAACTGCTGGTGCTGCGCCGCCAGCTGGCCCGGATGGCCCGGGTCGAGGAGCTGCTCGCGGCCGTACCGGCCGGCTTCACGGTCGACCCGGCGGCCGATCCGGCCACGCTCGCCGCCGCGCTGCACCAGGTGCCCGCGCGTTACGCACCCGACTGCCTGGCCGCCTGCGAGCTGGCGTACTTCTGCCGGCACGAGGCGCGCGGGCAGACCGGCGCGCTGGGCCGGCCGGTCCGTGAGGCGCTGGGCGGCGTCGAGGACGTCGCCGACGTGCTGGCGCTCGCCGAGGGCGTAACCGCGCCCGAGCCGGAGCAGGCGGAGGCCGCCGCGCTGCTGCGGGCCGCCGCGCGCCTGCGCGCCGACGCCCTCGCCGGACACCCCGCGTGAGTACGCTCCGCGCACTCGCCCGGGCCCAGGCGGTCGCCACCGGGCGGGCCCAGCCGGTCGCCACGGTCCGCCACCTGCACCTGTCCGACCGGCCGCTGGTGCTGGTGCCGCTCGCGCTGGCCGGTGAGGCGAACGCCCCGCTGGCAGCGATGGTCGGCGCCGCGCCCGACGAGGCCCGGCTGCTCGTGGTGCCGCAGCCGCGCAACCGGGACCAGCGGTTCGCGTTCGCCGCCGAGCTGGCCGGGATCGTCCTGCCCTACCTGGACGAGTTCCGCGACCTGACCGAGGCGGTGCCGGTGGACCGGGGCCGCGACGTCCGCCACCGGTACGTCGACGCGCCGCAACTGCTGGTGCCGAACCCGGCCGGGATCACGTTCCTGCGGCTGTTCGGCCGCTCCACCCGGTTCCGCCGTACCGACGGCGACTACCCGGTGCACCAGTCGGTGCCGCTGCTCGGCCGCTGGCTGACGTTCTTCGCCGAGCGCGCCGAGCAGACCGGCTCGTCGGCGTTGCTGGCGCTCACCGAGGCGCTGACGTTGCACTGGGCGACCGGGCAGAGCGTGGTGGAGGACCTGCACCTGCCGGCGGTGCTGGGCTGGCTCGACCCGCCGGCCGGGCTGACCGGCGCCGAGGCGGCGGCCCGTGCCGAGGACCCGGCACACTGCCCGCCGGCCGGTCCGGCCACCGACCCGGACTTCGACAACCGCCGGCTCGCCCCCGCTATCGAGGCGTACACCCGGGCCGAGGACGACCCGGCGGCCCGCGCGGCCGCGTACGACGAGCTCGCCGGCCTGCTGCGCGACCAGCTCGCGCCCACCTGGGAGCTGATGTGGCGCGGCGTCGGGCTGTTGCGGGCGCTGCCGGCCGGCGCGCGGGTGGCGGGCCGGTGGGCCGGTGACCGGGACGCGTTCACCGCGCACGCCGAGCACGTCGACGCCGGGGGCGGCCCGCAGCCGCGGCGCGACGGCGCGGTGGCGGCGGCGCTGCGGTTGCAGCGGCTGGAACGGGCGTCGACCGCGTGGGCGGTGCAGCGCGCCTACGACGATCCGCTGGTGATGGCCGAGCACCGGCTGTCCGGTGAGGCGTTCGTCGGCGAGGTGACGCTCGCCGACCCGGCGCGGGTGGACGACTCCGGCAAGCGGCCGGTGCTGCGCCCGCGCATCCAGGTGGTCACCACCGAGCCGGTGCCGATGCCGGTGGGCGCGACGCTGTATTCCCCGGCCCGCCCGGCGCAGAAGGCGAAGGTCGTGTTCGTGACGCCCGGCGCCGACGGCAAGACCGAGGTGGTGCTGGAACTGTCCGGCGGGATGGGCCGGGGGCTGACCGCGCCTCCCGGCAGCGTGCCCGAGGTGGGCGAGCGGATCTGCCTGACCAGCTTGTCCGACGGCTTCCTGCCGGGCGGCGCGTTCCCGGCGCCGGAGGAGACGCCGTGGACGCACGGCGGGCCGCCCGGCACGGCCGTCGCGCCGCAGGACCCGGCCCCGGCGGAGGACTGGTCCTGACCCGCGCGGCTCAGCCCAGGGCGGCGAGAGCCGTCCGCGCCTCGGCCGCCGTCGGCCGGTCCGGGTCCGCTGCGAGCAGCGCCTCCAGGCTCCGGCGGTACGCGACGTCGCGCGCCCCGTCGGCCGGGCTCGCCAGGTCCGGGGTGACGCCGCAGCCCTCCCAGTTGGTGCCGCTCGCCGCGTGCACGGGCCGGGCCACCGGCACCGTCAGTTCCAGGTGCGGGTGCAGCCGGTGCCCGACGCGGGGATGCGCGCCGCCCCGGGTGGGCTCACCGACCACTGTGGCCCGGCCGAACTGCTGAAGGTCGTACGCCAGTTCCTCGCCGCCGGAGAACGTCGCCGGACCGGTGAGCACGTGGACCGGCTTCTCCGGCGCGTAGCGGGGGACCGGCAGCCAGGCGGCACTCCAGAACTGGCGGGTGGCGCCGGAGCGCTCGTGCATGGTGTGCAGGTGCGTCGGCTCGGCGAAGAACCAGCCGCAGAGCAGCGCCACCCCGTCCGGGCTGCCGCCCTCGGTGCGGCGCAGGTCGAGCAGGAGCGCGTCGGTGCCGGCGAGCAGCCGCAGCGCGGCGGTCAGCGCGTCGCCGGCCAGGTCGGGCGGGAACACGTACGGCTGGATCTCCAGCAGCCCGACGTTTCCCGGCAGCCGTTGCACCCGGGTCGCGCCGCCCATGCCGAGCGCGGCGAGGCGCGCGAAGTGTTCCCCGGTCGGGTCGTCGGCCTCGTCGGACAGCGGCTGGTCGTGGTGCTTGAGCCGCAGGTGCAGGTCGCGGTTCGCCGACTGGAGGTCGGCGGTGACGAGCGCGCCGAGTGTGGCGGGGTCGCCCGCCCCGGCGTACGCCCCGGCGCGCAGGCGCTCGCGTAGGTGGCCGGCGACCCGGTCGGCGACGTCGGGCAGGACGTACTCGTCGGCCACCAGGGCGGCGGCCCGTTCGACGATGGCGGTGATCTGGTCCGGATCCATCGAGTCCCCGTTCTCGCGGTGGGGGAGAAGTAGAGCAGCCGGTTGACAAAGCGTCAAGAGAACTAGACGCTTTCGCGGTGACCGACGATCCGCTGGAGATCCGCGACCCGGCCCAGTTCAAGGCGCTGGCCCACCCGTTCCGGCACCGGCTGCTGTTCGCGCTCGGAGCCGGTCCCGCCACGCTCAGCCAGCTCGCCGCCCGTCTCGGCGCGGCGAAGGGCACGGTGGCCCACCATCTCGCGGTGCTGACCGAGGCCGGCATGGTCCGCCCGGCGCACAGCCGTCAGGTCCGGGGCGGCACCGAGCGCTACCACGAACGCACGTTCCGCCGGCTCGTCGGCGCCGACACCGACGCGGGCGCCACCGCTGCGCTGCTGGGCGCGTACGCCGAGGAACTCGCCGGTGACCCCGACCCGCTCGTGCACCTGCGACACCTGCGGCTCACGCCGGCCCAGGCCCGGCGCCTGCGGTCCACGCTGGACGAACTGGTCGGCGAGGCCGAGGAGGCGCCGCCGGGGCAGCCGCGCTACGGCGTGCTGGTCTCCCTCTACCGGCACCCGCCTGCGGTCCGCTGACCGACAGTCGTCGACTCTGGCGGCAGTCCCCGGCGCTGGCTAGGCTTGCGCCGTCCGTCGTCCGGTCCTCGTCGTCGAGGGTGCACGTCTGGAAGAGAGCCGGAGCGCATCGTTGTATCCCAGCACGACGTGAGCCTCGCCGTCGCGGCGCCGGCCCGTCATCCGCTCGTCGGCCGTGTCGGACTTGTCGCGGCCGCTGTCGTCGTACTCGGGGAGATGGCCTGGCTGGCCGCCCGTCTGCCGGGCGCGGCGCTGGTGAGCGACCTCGGCGCGATGGCGGTGTCGAGCTGGGCGGCAGTGCTCTGCGCCGGCGCGGCGCGACGTCAGCCGGCCGTGTTGCGCCGGTTCTGGGAACTGCTCGCCGCCACCATGGCCCTCGCCGCGCTCGGCCGTGCGGTGTGGACGGTGGAACGGCTCGGCGGGCTCGGCCTGCCCCACACGCCGCTGGTGGGGGGCCTGTTCGCCGCCGGCATCGTCACCGGCACCGCCGCGCTGCTCTGCTCCCGCACCGGCCCGCGCAGCGTGATCGGCCGGGCCCGCACCCTGCTCGACGGGGTCATCGTCGGGCTGGCCCTCATCCCGATCGGCTGGGTGGTGGTGTTCCACCGGATCACCGACGCCGAGCTGGCCGACCCGATGCGGACGTTCGGGCTGCTCTACCCGATGTTCGACCTGATGCAGCTCACCATCCTCGTGGCGGTCGCCGGTCCGGGCCGGCCGATGTGGCGGGCGCTCACGGTGATCGGTGCGGGCCTGGCGATCCGGTCCGGCGCGGACGCCGTCTACGTCTCCCTGGTCGCGCGCGGCGACTACACGCCGGGGCACCCGGTCGACGTCTGCTGGCCGCTGAGCTACCTGCTGGTCGGCCTGGCCACCCGCTATCCGCCGCCGAACGACGGGGAGGGCGAGGACGACGTGGTCGACTCGCCGCTGCCGCCGTGGTGGCGGGTCGCGCTGCCGTACCTGCCGGTGGGCGGTGCGATCGTCGCGGTCCTGCTGTCGCGGCAACCCAGCGGGCAGACCCCGCAGGTCGTCTTCGTCGGCATGATGGGCCTGCTCGGGGTGCTGGCGCTGCGCCAGGGGCTGGCCGCGAACGAGAACCTGCGGCTGGTCGGGCGGCTGCGCCGGCTCGCGTACTCCGACCAGCTCACCGGCCTGCCCAACCGGCTGACGTTCGTCCGGCGGCTGCGGCGGGCGTTGCGCGGGGGTGGGCCGGTCGCCGTGGTGCTGCTCGACCTGGACGGCTTCAAGCAGGTGAACGACAGGTTCGGGCACGCCGCCGGGGACCGGCTGCTGACCACTACCGCGGAGCGCATGCGGGACGCGGTCGGCCCGGACGGGATGATCGCCCGTCTCGGCGGCGACGAGTTCGCAGTGCTCGTCGCAGGGGAGCGCCCGGTGTCACCCGAAGGGCTCGCGGTCCGGCTGCTGGCAGCCCTGGAACCGCTGCCCGGCGAGGAGGATCTCGGCGTCCACCCGTCGGCGAGCATCGGCATCGCCGAGTACGGGCCGCAGCACACTTCGCACACCGACCTGCTCCGGGACGCCGACATCGCCATGTACGCGGCGAAGGCGGCGGGCAAGGCCGCGTACCGGACGTGCACGCCGGAGCTGCGCGAGTCGGCGGTCAGCCGGGCCGAACTGATCGCCGACCTGCGCCGCGCGGTGGACGAGGGCCAGTTGCTGATGGAGTTCCAGCCCATCGTCGACCTGGACACCGGCACGGTACGCAGCGCCGAGGCGCTGGTGCGCTGGCGGCATCCCCGGCTGGGTGTGCTGACCCCGGCGCGGTTCCTGCCGCTGGCCGAGGAGACCGGGCTGATCGTGGCCATCGACAGGTGGGTCATCCACGAGGCGTGCCGGGCCGCGGCCACCTGGCGCGAGCACGCGCCGGACGTGACTGTGGCGGTGAACATCGCCGCCGCCCACCTGTGCCGGCCGGACCTGATCGCGACTGTCACCGGCGCGGTCGGCGCGGCCGGCCTGCCGCCCCGCGCGCTCACCCTGGAACTGACCGAGTCGGCGCTGATCGAGGGCAGCGAGTCGGTGCTCGACCGGCTGTCCCAGCTGCGCGACCTCGGCATCCGCATCGCCATCGACGACTTCGGCACCGGGTACTCCTCGCTGAGCTACCTGCACCGTATCCCGGCCACCGAGCTGAAGATCGACAGGTCGTTCGTGTCCCGGCTGGACGCCGGCGACGCCCGCGCGTACGCCACCGTCGAGATGGTGAACCGGCTGGCCGGCGCGTTCGACCTGGCCGTGGTGGCCGAGGGTGTGGAGACTGTCGCGCAGCACGCGGCGGTCACCGCGATCGGCTGCCGGCAGGGCCAGGGCTGGCGGTACGGCCGTCCGGCCGCCCTGCCGGACCTGCTCCCCGCGCTGTCCGGGGCCGGCGCCGAGCGCTGACCGGCCCGGGTCCACGGGGGCCGAAGGTCCCGGACGGGACAGGGGATTCGACCCTGCTCACCGGCGGTCCGGCACCGCCATGATGGTTCTCGTCAACAAGACGAACACACCCTCCACACGGGAGTTTGATATGAAGCGACGGACGCTCGATCTGCTGTTCAGCATCGGTGGGCTGGGCCTGGCGGTCCTGCTGCTCGTCGTCGGCGTCGTCCTGACGACGAACGCCAACTTCGCCAACGACTACGTACGCGACCAGCTCGGCGCGCAGCACATCACCTTCACCCCGGCGGACAAGCTGTCGGACGAGGAGAAGAAGTCGGACTGCCTGCGCGAGTACGCCGGCCAGAAGATGACCACCGGCAAGCAGGCCGAGTGCTACGCCAACGAGTACATCGGCCTGCACCTGAAGAACATGGCCGGTGGCAAGACCTACGCCGACCTGGGCGAGCCGCAGAGCGCGCTGCGGGAGCAGGTGGCCCAGGCCGAGCAGAGCAACGCCGCCAACCTGGCCGACCTCCAGAAGCAGCTCGCCGAGGTGAGCGCCCAGCGGGAGACCGTGTTCAAGGGCGAGACGCTGCGCGGCCTGCTGCTCACCTCGTACGGCTTCAGCGAGTTCGGCCGCAAGGCCGAGCAGGGCGCCCTGGCCCTGTACCTCGGCGCGGGCCTGCTCCTGCTGCTCTCGATCGCCGGTCTGGTGCACGCCTTCCGCACCCCGGCCAACGCGACCTTCGCCGCTCCCGAGAAGGAGAAGGTCACCAACTGACCGCACCGACGACGCCCCCGGCCGATCCTGGTCGGGGGCGTCGTGCTGTCCGGCTTGACCCTCACGCAGCGGGAGGCGGGAGTCTTGGTCGCGGAAGGGAGGGAACCATGCCGTACACGGTGGGACAGGTGGCGCGGGCGGCCCGGGTGACGGTCCGGACGCTGCACCACTACGACGAGATCGGGCTGCTGCGGCCCAGCGGGCGCACGCCGGCGGGCTACCGCCGCTACGACGAGGCCGACCTGGACCGGTTGCAGCTCATCCGGTACTACCGCGAGCTGGGGTTCCCGCTGGAGGAGATCGCCGAGATCCTGGACGATCCGGACGCCGACCCGGTGGCGCACCTGCGCCGGCAGCACGAGCTGCTGTCCGGGCGGATCGGGAAGCTCCAGGAGATGGTCGCGGCGATCGAACACGCGATGGAGGCGAGGACGTTGGGGATCCAGTTGACGCCGGAGGAGCGGTTCGAGGTGTTCGGTGACTTCGACCCGGACGAGCACGCCGAGGAGGCGGAGCAGCGCTGGGGCGGCACCGAGGCGTACCGGCAGTCGCAGGAGCGCGCGGGCCGCTACTCGAAGGAGGACTGGCTGCGCAACAAGGCGGAGAACGAGGACTGGGGGCGGCGGTTCGTCGCGCTGATGGACTCGGGCGCGCCGGCTGACGGCCCGGAGGCGATGGCGCTGGCCGAGGAGCACCGGCAGCTCATAACCAAGTGGTGGTACGACTGCTCGTACGAGATCCACACCGGCCTGGCCGACATGTACGTGGCGGATCCGCGGTTCACCGCGTACTTCGAGACGCTGCGGCCCGGGATGGCCGCGTACCTGAACGAGGCGATCCACGCCAACGCGATCACCCGGTCCTGACCGGGAGCGGGTGGCAGGATGGCCGGCATGCTCATCGTCGCCGGCACCCTCTACGTCGATCCGGCCCGGCGGGACGCCTACCTGGCGTCCTGCGAGGCCGCCGTCCGCGCGGCCCGGGACGCGCCCGGCTGCGTCGACTTCGCGGTCAGCGCCGACCTGGTCGAGCCGGGCCGGATCAACGTCTACGAGCGGTGGGAGTCCGACGAGCAGTTGCTGGCGTTCCGGGGCTCCGGACCGGAGGCCGAGCAGGTGACGGAGATCCTCGGCGCCGAGGTGCACAAGTTCCGCATCTCCGGCGTCGAGGCTCCCTGACCGTCGCTAGATGAAGACGTCGAGAAGCAGGACGCCGAGGAAGCCGACCACCGAGATGATGGTCTCCATCACCGACCAGCTCTTGATGGTCTGCCCCACTGTCAACCCGAAATACTCCTTTACCAGCCAGAAGCCGGCGTCGTTGACGTGGGAGAAGAACAGCGACCCGCAGCCGATGGCCAGCGCCAGCAGCGCCACCTCGGGGCCCTGGAGCGTGGCGGCCAGCGGCGCGACGATACCGGCGGCGGTGATGGTGGCGACGGTGGCCGAGCCGGTGGCGACCCGGATGCCGACCGCTACCAGCCAGCCGAGCAGCAGCGGCGAGAGGTTCGCACCGTCGGCGGCGTTCGCGACCAGGTCGCCCACGCCGGCGTCGACGAGTACCTGCTTGAAGCCGCCACCGGCGGCGACGATCAGCAGGATGCCGGCGATCGGCGGCAGCGAGCCGCCGAGGAAACCGGAGACCTGGGTACGGCTGAAGCCGGACCGGTAGCCCAGGAAGATCATGGCGAAGATGACGCCTGCCAGCAGGGCGATGATCGGGGTGCCGGCGATGTCCAGCGCCTTGCGGCCTGCGGTGTCCTCGCCGAGCGTCAGCTCGCCGATCGCCCGCAGCAGCATCAGCACCACCGGCAGCAGCACCGTCACCACAGCCGCCCAGAGCGCCGGGGCCCGGCGCGATCGCCGCCCGACCGGCTCGTCGATCGCGCCGCCGGGCCGTCCGGTGCCCGGGTTGACCAGGTCGTCCGCGGTAACCAGGTCGCCGTCGGCGTCGAGCCGGCCGTCACCGGGCCGGGTCGGGCTGCGGTCGACGGCCGCGTCGCGCCGGGTCGGCAGCAGCGCGGCCGGTGCGGTGGCCGGCACGTACCGGGCGATGAAGTTGCCGAAGACCGGGCCGGCGATGATCACCGTGGGGATCGCCACCAGCAGGCCCAGCGCGAGCGTCTGACCGAGGTTGGCGCCGAGCGCGTCGATCGCCACCAGCGGGCCGGGGTGCGGCGGCACCAGGCCGTGCAGCACCGACAGGCCGGCGAGCGCGGGAATGCCGATCTTCATCAGCGGCACGTTCACCCGCAGCGAGACCAGCAGCACGATCGGCACCAGCAGCACCACGCCGACCTCGAAGAACAGCGGCAGGCCGATAAGCGCGGCCACACCGGCCATCGCCCAGGGCAGCGCGGTCCCGGAGACCCGGCCGACCACCCGCTCCACGATGCCGTCCGCCCCGCCGGACTCGGCCAGCAGGCCGCCGATCATCGCGCCGAGCGCGATCAGCAGGCCCACGCCGCCCACAGTGGAGCCGACGCCGCCGCTGAACGAGGTGACGATCTTGTCGACGGGTACGGCGGCGACCACGCCGAGCACCGCGGCGCCGAGGATCAGCGCCAGGAACGGATGCACCTTGCCCCACGCGATGAGCAGCACCACCGCGGCGATGCCCAGCAGGGCCGCGAGGACGAGCTGGGTGTCACCGGCGTTCGTGAGCGGCTCCGCGGGTGCGGCGAGCAGTGTGACCACGGCTATCACGCCCTTCGGTCGGTCAGCGGGGTGGTGCGGTGGGTGGTGGTTCCGGCGGAAGGCTCGGTGCCATCCGCCGCAGGGACGCGAACGTGGGTACGAGGGCGTCGTACAGCTCGGAGAAGAGGGGGAGCAGTGCGGCGTACGTGGCGGCGGAGGCGGGATCCGGGCGGACCGTCTCCTCGATCCGGACCAGATCGGCGGCGACCTCGATCGAGGAGATCAGGCCGAGCGCCTGCATGCCGAGCAGCGCCGCGCCGAAGCCGGACCCCTCGTGCCCGGCGGGGAACCGCACCGGCATGCCGAGCGCGTCGGCGAGGATCTGCCGCCACAGCGCGCTGCGGGCGAACCCGCCGCTGGCGCGGACCTCGCGTACCTCGTTCCCGGCGGCCCGGACCGAGGCGAGGACCAGGGCGAGCTGCTGGCAGACGCCCTCCAGCGCGGCCCGGACCAGGTGCGCCCGGCCGTGGCCGTGGGTCAGCCCGACGTACGCGCCGCGGGGCAGCGCGCTCCAGTGCGGCGCCCGCTCGCTGAGCAGATAAGGCAGCATGATCAGCCCGCCGGAGCCGACCGGCGCCGTGGCGGCCAGGTCGAGCAGCTCCTCCTCGGCGTGCTCGCCCAGCTCGGGGGCGAGCGCATCGTTCGCCCACTGGAGGACGATGCCGCCGTTGTTGATGGCGCCGCCGACCACCCAGCGGTCCTCGGTGAGCGCGTAGCAGAACACGCCGCCGAGCGGGTCCACGCCGGGGCGTTCCACCATCACCCGCATCGCGCCGCTGGTGCCGATCGAGCAGGCCACCACGCCGGGGCGTACCGCGCCGAGCCCGAGGTTCGCCAGTGGCCCGTCGCCGGCGCCCACCACGAGCGGGGTGTCCACAGGCAGCCCGGTGGCGCGGGCCGCCTCGGGGGTGAGCCCCGGCAGCACGTGGGTGGTGGGTACGAGCTGGGGGAGCTGTTCCTCGGTGATGCCGGCGAGGCGGAGCGCCTCGGTGTCCCAGGCCAGCCGGTGGATGTCCATCAGGCCGGTGGCGGAGGCGACCGAGTGGTCGGTGACGAGCGCGTCGGCGAGCCGCCGCAGTACGAGATCCTTGATGCCGACCCAGTGCGCGACCCGCTCGTGCAGCTTCGGTTCCTGCTCGGCGAACCAGACCAGCTTGGGCAGCGGCGCCATCGGGTGGACCGGGGTGCCGGTGCGCCGGTGCAGGGCGAGCCCGGAGGGCGCGGCCCGCAGGCGCTCGGCCTGCGCGCTCGCGCGGGAGTCGGCCCAGGTGATCGACGGGGTCAGCGGGGTGCCGTCGGCGTCCAGCCCGATCAGGCTGTGCATGGCGGTGCTGAACGACAGGCCCGCAACCGGTACGCGCAGCTCGTCCACCACCGCGCGGATCACGCCGAGCACGGCTTCGTGGATGAGGTCCGGATCCTGCTCGGCCCAGCCCGGATTCGGCTCCTCCAGGGGGTAGCCGATCGAGTGGCTGGCCAGTTGCCGGCCGGTGGTGTCGAACGCGACGGCCTTGGAACTGGTGGTGCCGATGTCCACTCCCACCACCACGGCCGGGTCGCCCACCGGTGCACCTCCTCGCCGCCCGGGGGCCGCGCTCCGCCCCGCCGTTGCGGCTGACGTTACCGACGTGTCCACGCGCGCGCATGACGAAGCGGGAGCGCCGGGAGCCGGTGGCACGGAACGTGAATCGACGCGGGAGTTTCCGCCGATTGTGTAGGTCAATCAGCCGATCGGTCTAATTGGCGACTTTCGCGTGTCTTCGTACCCCTGCCGCACAGTTGACATGAATGACACCCCGATTGGTGGGCTCGCGCGGCGGAGGAGTCGGCGTGACGAAGACTGATTCGACGGGTTCCACATGGCGGTACCGGTGGGCGCACCGGCAGAACGAGCGGCGTCAGCGGGCCTTCCGCGCCGCCGACGAGGCGTGGCGACGCCGCGACGACGAGCTGCGCCGCCTGCGTACCCTCGCGGTGTCCTTCCACGGCTCGGCTCAGGCGGGCGTCGGCCTGCCGATGGAGCTGGCTCCCGGCGAGGTGGTCTTCTGGACACTCCCGGCCGCGCAACTGGTCGAGGTCCGGCACACAGCCGTGCTGCCCGCCCCCGAACTGACAGTCGACCCCGACCCGCCCGCGCTGCGCCCCCGCCGCCCCGAGGGCGTCAAGGTGGTCGACGCCGGGCTCGCCGTGCTCACCAACCGGCGCCTGGTCCTGCTCGGCGGACGCGGCCGGCGCGACTGGGCGTACGGCCGGATGACCGGCCTGTCCCACGACCCCGGCGCGCCGGTCACCCTGATCCAGGTGCTGGACCGGCGGCGTACCTCCGGGTTGCTGCTGCCCACCGGCGCGGCGGCCGACTTCCGGTTCACGCTCACGCTGGCGTTCGCCGACGCGATCGAGCAGCGCGCCGCAGTCGTGGCCGAGCTGGACGAGCTGATCGCGGAGCACACCGCGGCGCGGCCGGAACGCCCCGCAGTGCTCAGCCCCGCCCAGGCCCGCGTCACCGCGCTGGTGCCCGGCGGCCGGCGGACGGTGGCGGTCGGCGCGGCGCTCGCGCTGATCGTGCCGGCGATGCTCATCGAGTCCAACCCGCCCACCCGGGCCGGCTCGGAGCGCGCCGCCGCCGCGACCCCGGGGGCCACCGGCACGCCCGCGCCGCCGCACGTCGCGCCCGCCGTCCAGGTCCGGCCCAGCACGAGCCCTGAGCCGTCCCGCGTCCGTCCCGCACCGCCGCGCGGCACGCCGCAGCCGCCGGTCGAGCGCCGCTGCGGCGCACCGGCGAACCCCTTCGGGTACGACTTCTGCGGCGGCCAGCGCGTCCGCCGGCCGGCTGCCGGGGTGTGCGACTGGTTCGAGTGCGTCCCCGGGTTCTGGTCCGACCGCGGCTGGCTGGTGCAGTGCCGCGACGGCTCGATCAGCCGCACCGGCGGTCAGCGCGACGTGTGCGCCGGTCACAAGGGGTTCCGCCGTACCGTCTGGCGGTGACGGAGGTCAGGCCACCGGGCGGGGCGTGACGCGCAGCGGCAGCAGCCCGGCCAGCACCAGCGCGGCGCCCACGGGCAGCAGGTTCAGGTTCACCGCGATCGCCAGGAACCCGGCCAGCACCAGCACCGGCGCCCACACCGGCAGCAGCCGGGCCGCCGCCGCCCGGTACAGCAGCACCAGCAGGCCCACCTCGAACAGCAGCGGTCCGCCGTACAGCACCAGGCCGGGCGTGGGCACCGCGTCGGCGAAGCTCGGGAACAGGTCGCCGAGGATCACCCAGACGAAGGCGGCGGCGCCGACCAGGCCGGCCGGTGCGGCCACGTCGTCGAGCGTCCGCAGTCGCGACGACCGGGTACGCAGCAGGCCGTGCAGCCCGACGATCAGCGCGGCGAAGCCGAGGACGCCGAGCAGGAACAGCGTGTGCCCGGTGTTCCAGGCCCAGGCGCCCTTGTCGCTGTGCCCGTCCAGGCGGTCGAGCAGGCGCAGCAGGCCGTAGCCGAGCAGCAGCACCGCAGACGCCACGGCGACCGGGCGTAGCCACTGGTGCGTGGGACGTGTGCGGGAATCGAGGAGGCTCATCGCCTCAGCGTTCCGGGCGCCCGTGCCCGGGACATCGGGGAGCGGTCCCGAACCTGACCCGGATCAATCCGCTCGCCTCCCGTAGGGGTGCCCGGATACCGTCCGGCCGTGTCCCGCACCGTCTCGCTGGTCCTGCTCGACGCCACCGGCCGTCCGCTCGGCGCGCTGCCGCCGTTCGACGTGCCGGAGCCGTGGTGGCAGGAGGTCCACTCGATCGTCGACACGGTCCGGCGGCGCCACGGTCTGGAGGTGACGGTGCTGCGGCTGCTCGACGCCGACCGTTCCGCGCCTCCCGGCGGCCACGTTCGCTACCTGGCGCAGGTAGTCGACGCGCCGGCCGTACCCCTGGAACCGGCGGCCGTGGACCTCGCACCGCACCCGCTGCGCCAGCCGTGGGCGGAGGCCGGCGGTCCGGCCCGCAGCATCGCGTGGGCGACCGGCGAGCTGAGCCGGCTCGGCCGCCGGGTGACGGCGGTGGCGCAGCAGCGCACCTGGAACCTCTCCGCCATCTGGCGCCTGGACACCGACCAGGGCCCGGCGTGGCTGAAGCAGTTCCCCCCGTTCGCCCGGCACGAACCCACAGTCCTGGGCTTCCCCGGTGATCAAGGAGTTGGTGTCGGTGACGATCTCCCAGACGACACGAACTCCTTGATCAACGGGCCGGTCGTGCTCGCCGCCGACAGGGAGGGGCGGATGCTGCTGGCGGACGTGCCGGGTGCGGACCGGTACGGGGCCGGGGAAGGCGAGCGGGCCGCCGTCGCGGCTGAGCATCATGCGGTGCAGCGGCGGGCGTGCGGGATCGTCGGCGAGTTGGTCGCGGCGGGGGTGCCGGACCTGCGCGGGGCGCGGCTGGCGGGCTGGATCCGGGAACGGCTCGCCGGGCACGACGTGTCGGCCGCAGCCGGCCTGCTCGACGGGCTCGACCGGCGGCTCCGGCAGGTCGCCGGCTGCGGCCTGCCGGACACGCTCGTGCACGGCGACCTGCACCCCGGCAACGTGCGCGGCGACGACCGGCGCCGGACCGTGATCGACTGGGCGGACTCGTTCGTCGGCCACCCCGCCTTCGACATCCTGCGCCTCACCGAGGACGTCGACGCCGGCGTCGCCGCCCGGCTGGTCGACGCATGGGCGCGACGGTGGCGGGCCGACGTGCCCGGCAGCGACCCGCACCGGGTCGTCGACCTGCTCCGGCCGGTCGCGCCGCTGCGGCTGGCCGCCGTGTACGCGATGTTCCTCGCCGCGATCGAGCCGGGCGAGCATCCGTACCACGTGCACGACGTGCCGGCCGCGCTGGCGCGAGCGGCGGCGGTGGCGCGACCCTAGATGCGGCGAACCGGGATCCACAGCTCCGCGTCGGCGGTGCCGCCGTCCTCCGCGACCCGCACCCGCGAGATCTCCGGCCCCGGCCGGGTCTCGTACGGGTTGGACGGGAACCACGACGTGAACACGGCCCGCCACAGGTGCTGCACCGCCACCGGGAACGCCCCGGAACTGGAGAACACCGCCCACTCGCCGGCCTCGACCGGCAGACTGCGCAGGTCGTCCGGCACGTCCGCGCCGGTGACCGCCGCGTACCAGTAGTCCAGCTCGGTGCCCTCGTCCCGGGAACCGGCCAGCTCGGCGCTGACGTTGACGATCCCGTGCGGCTCCTGGTCGGACAGCGCCTCGATGCGGCGGACGGTAGCCGGGTCGATGCCCCTGACGAACGCCACGATGTGCGGGTTCATCCCCTCGTGCACGAGCGGCACCCGGGCCGTCAGCCCGGCGAGCCGGAAGGCGTCCTTGGTCACGATCCGGTAGTCCATGCTGGTGTTCCCTTCGACGACGAGCCGGAAGGACATCCGGGGCTGGGACCGCAGCACCGCACCGGCCTGCCGGGCCTGCGTCGGCCCGACGCCGTGCACGGCCCGGAACGCGCGGGCGAACGCCTCGTTCGAGCCGTACCCCCAGCGGACCGCCACGTCGAGCAGCGACTCCCGGCCGGCGAGCACGTCGGCGCCCGCAAGCGTCATCCGGCGTCGGCGCACGTACTCCGACAGCGGCAGCCCGGCCAGCGCCGAGAACAGCCGGCCGAAGTGGTGCTCCGACACGCCCGCGATCCGGGCCAGCGCGGCCACGTCGAGCGGCTGGTCGAGCCGCTGTTCGAGGTGGTCCAGCGCGGCGTTGAGCCGATCCAGCACCCGGTCTTCCCTCCTGGTGACGCCTTCGACGCTAGGTTCCCGGCCGCCCACCGACCCGATCACACCGGACCCGGTCCGGTCGCCTCATCGACACTGGCGGGCGTGTCGCATCATGGCGTGGTGATCTTCCGGAAGCGGCACCACAAGAAAAAGAAGAGCCGGGACTGGTGCAACTGCGACGTGCCCACCTGCGACGGGCCGGGCTGCTGCGACCTGGGCCTCTTCTCGATGCTGCTCACCCTCGGCTCGGTGACCGCGGGCGTCGTCCGGCGGCCCGCCGTGGACCGAGCCGGCCGGGCCGCCATCCTCGGTTACCGGCGCTGGCTGTCGCACCGCTGGCCGGCGACCTGCCGCTACACGCCGACGTGCAGCGCGTACGGGCTCGCCGCGGTGGAGCGGTACGGGCTGGCGGTGGGTGGCCGGATGGCCGCGGACCGGGTACGCCGATGCCGTCCCGACGTCCCGCACGGCACCCACGACCCGCTGCACTGACCCCGCTCGCCTCCGCGCCGCGCGGACGTGCCGGCGCCACCTCGGGGAAGTGGCGGTGTTCCGGTGTGCCGGATGCCGCCACTGCGGCGACCTGGCGTCGATCAACGTGGCGGTCACCCGACCGACGTGGGGCCGCCGAAGACGACAGGTACGCCGGAGGAGTAGAGCACGCTCACCGGCGGCCCGTCCGGTGCGGGCAGGCCCGCGGCGGTGACCAGCTCGTCGTCGAGGTGCAGCAGTTCGGCGCGGTGCAGCGGCCACTGTGGATGCCAGTTCGGCAGGTGGCGGGTGCGGCCGTACGCCCGGGTGTGCAGGCCCCAGCGGGCGGTCAGGAAGTGTTCCAGCGGCGTCGGCTCGGGGATGGGCGCGCCGACGCGTACCGCCATCCGGCTGGTCGCGCCGGCCGGACCGGGCCAGCGGCGGCGGCAGCGGTAGGTGAGCGTGTCACCGGACCGGTCCAGCCGCATCGCCGACCACTTGTACGGCAGACGCAGGCTCACCTGGGCCACCAGCACCGGCACCAGGCGGGACGCGTCGAGCGAGCGGAACACGACAGCGCGCCGCCCCGAACCCTCGACCGAGTAGAGCCGGACGTTCGTCTCCCAGAATGTGCCGAGGTACGGCACGCCCGGGCCACGGCCGAGACCCAGCCCGACCATCCGGAACCCGATCAGCCCCACGTAGGTGAGCCCGTCGAGCGTGTCCGGCCGGGTGCCGGCGGGCAGCAGCGGCGCCACCCGTTCCGGCGGGACCGCCCAGTGCAGGAAGGCGAGATCGTGCCAGCGCTGCGCCAGCCAGGCCCGGCGGATGGCGCGTACGGGAGCGTGCTCGACCGGCTCGATCTCCACCGGTCCATCCTGCCTCCCGGACGCGCCGGGAGTCACTCCGGGCGGTGGCAGACCGCCTCGACGTTGTTGCCGTCCGGGTCGCGGACGAACGCGCCGTAGTAGGCGGCGTGGTATTCCGGCCACTCCTTCGGCGCGTGCAGCACCTCCGCCCCGGCCGCCACCGCCGCGTCGTGGAACGCGCGCACCGTCGCGCGGTCGGCGGCGGTGAACGCGATGTGCACCGGCACCGGCGTGGCGCCGGACGGCGCGGGCTCCACCCAGAAGTCGGGCGCGTCGACGCCGTAGCCGATCGGGCCGGGCTCCATCAGCCGCCGCCCGCCCAGCGGGGCGAGGACCGCGTCGTAGAAGGCGCCGCTGGCCTTCAGGTCGCGTACCGCTACGGAGAAGTGGTCGAGCACGTCGCCTCCCTGCGATCGTCGATGACCGCGCCAGGCTACGAGACCCCTACGACAATCCGCCGTGGTATTCGACGTACCAGCGAGACTGCTCGGCCACGTCGAACGCTGCTACGTCCTCGGGATCGACAGCCGACAGGTAGGCGAGAACCTCGGCCGCCTCCGCCGTGCCGAGCGTCCGCAGGTGAGCGAGCGTCTGCTCCCGCCCCGCCCCGCACAGCAACTGCCATTCCACGGAGCACGCGGCGTCGAAGCTGGAGTGCTTGGCCTGCCAGATCAGCAGTACGTCGGCCAGGTCACCGTGCAGGAACAACTGCTCGCAGCCCAGGTGGATGAGGGCGCTGTCGTTATCGGCACCGAGACGGATCTGCTCGCGCAGCATCGACCGCACCGGCTCGACGTCTGCCGGACGCAGTCCGTGCCGCTCGTACCATTCGTCGTCGTTCACGCGGTCATCCTGCCGGACACCGCGACCATCGGACCGGCTCGCCGTCGCCTGGCGGTGTCCGCGACGATCAGCAGGCCGGGAACCGCGCCGAGCAGCCAGATCACGCCCACCGGCCAGTGGATCACCTCGCCGACCGCGCCCCGGATCTCCGGCACGTCACCGACCACGTAGGACGCCTCCGGGTCGGTCGTGCGGCAGTCGAGCGTCCACGTACCCGGCATCGGCACCCGCACGGTCGCCACCCAGGAATAGGTGGCGGCGTCGCTGCCGTAGTCGCCCGGCGGGACGGAGACCGGCTCGGCCGTCCGGACCTCCGCGCCGCCGCCGGTGACGCGGCAGTCCGGGTCCGCCGGGGAGAAGCCCACCGCGAAGATCGCGTACGCCCCGGCGGCCGGTGCCGTGAACCGGCCCGCCGACGTCGAGTAGGGGCCGACGCCGCCGTACTCATGCGGGGGTTGCCCGATCGTGCTGTCCTCGGCGCCGAGCCCTACCGCGGACTGGGCCAGCAGCGCGCCGAACACCACGGCGAGCCCGCCGATCAGATAGCCGCGCCGCGACGCCGGGCGGGCCCGGTGGGGCAGGCGCCCGCCGGCGGCGTACCCGATCAGCGCTCCGGCCACCGCGAGCGCCGCGCCGCCGAGCAGAGCCCGCCCCCAGCGGGCCTCGCCGGTCAGCGGCACGACCCACCGGAAGAACGCCAGTGACAACGCGAGAAGCGCCGTCGCGACCAGCGTGGACACGCCCAGGGCCACCCCGGGCCGCCGGGGCTGCCGGGCCGCCAGCACGGCGGCGAGCACCGGTGACGCGAGCACGGGCCACCACAGCGCGGTCGAGACCGGCTGGTCCTCCTCCCATCTGTGGGTCCACTCGAAGAAGACCAGCGGAGCCGGCACCGTCGCCGCCAACCAGGCCGTCAGCACTCCGGGACCGGGCAGCGTCGCGCTCATCCGTCGATCCTCGACCACCCGGATCATCGACGGAAGTCCGCGAGCCGTCCGAAAGGGATTGCTCACGCAGCGTAGGATCGCGTGCGACACAGCCGAACACACGGGGGAAACGATGTTCGAGCGCCTGGGCAGATTCGTCGTGGGCAAGGCCTGGTGGGTGATCGGCGGCTGGGTCGTCGCCGCGATCGCGATCATCGCCGCCAGTCCTTCGCTGAGCGACATCACCTCCGCGGACCAGGAAAGCTTCCTGCCGCGCACCTACGAGTCGGTGCAGGCCACCGAGCTGGGCGCGAAGTCGTTCCCGCAGGCCGCCACCGCCACCGCAACGGTCGTCGTCAAACGCAGCGACGGCAAACCGCTGACCGCGGCCGACGAGGCGCGCGTGGGGCAGCTGGCCGCCGCGCTCAAGGCCCGGAACATCCCGCAGACCTCCGGCTACCTCACCGGCCCGCAGGCCGTCGCGCCGGACAAGTCCGTGCAGGTGGTCACCGTCGGTCTCGACGCCGACAGCCCCGACGACCCGGGCCTGCTCGACGCGGTACGCGACCTGCGCGCCGCCCTCGGGCCGGACCTGGCCGGCAGCGGCCTGACCGCCGGGGTGGCGGGCGACGTGGCGAGCTTCGTCGACAACGAGGACACGTTCAACGACGCGTTCGCCGTCGTCGGCGTCGCCACCATCGTCCTCATCATCGGGCTGATCCTGATCATCTTCCGCAGCCCGATCGCCGCGCTGCTGCCGGTCGTGGTCATCAGCGTCGTCATGTCCGTCACCACCGGGCTGGTCGCCGCCGCCGGCAAGGCGTTCGACCTCAACGTCAGCCAGGACCTCCAGACCATCCTGCTGATCGTGCTGTTCGGCATCGGCACCGACTACATCCTGTTCCTGCTGTTCCGCTACCGCGAGCGCCTGCGCGCCGGAGACGACAAGCGCACCGCCATGATCGTCTCGGTGCAGCGGGTCGGCGAGGTCATCACCTCCGCCGCCGGTGCGGTCATCGTGGCGTTCCTGGTGCTGCTGCTCGCCTCACTCGGCTTCTTCGGGTCGCTCGGCCCGGCGCTCGCCATCGCCGTCGGCGTCATGCTCGTCACCTCGCTGACCCTGATCCCGGCGCTCGTGTCGCTGCTCGGCCGGTGGGTGTTCTGGCCGTCGAAGGCGTGGCAGCGCCCGCCCAAGGCGACCCTGTCCCGGCGGCTCGGCGCCGTCGTCGGCCGCCGCCCGGCCGTGGTGGCCGCCGCTTCGGGCGCGCTGCTCGTCGCGCTCGCCGCCGGTGTGCTCGGCTACAAGGCCGACTACGACTTCGGCGCCGGCTTCCCGCAGGACACCGAGTCGGCGCGGGCCGCCCAGGACCTCCAGCGCGGGTTCGCCGCCGGGGCGCTCGCGCCCACCGAGGTCTACCTGACCACCGGCAACGGCACCCCGCTCACCGAGCAGCAGGTGAACGACTTCGCCGCCGCGTCGGCGCGCGCACCCGGCGTCGGGCAGGCGCAGCCGCCGGAGCGCAGCGCCACCGACCCGAGCGTCGTCCGGATCAACCTGCTGCTGAACGAGAACCCGATGTCCAACGAGGCGATCACGCTCGTACGCGACGACCTGCGGAAGTCCCTGCACGAGGCGGCTCCGCCGGGCACCAGGGCACTCGTCGGCGGCACCACGGCGATCTTCGCGGACATCAACTCGGCGAACAACAGGGACCTGTCGGTGATCCTGCCGGTGGCCGCACTCCTGATCGCGATCATCCTGGCGCTGCTCCTGCGCAGCCTCGTCGCGCCGGTCTACCTGGTGATCGCCGTGCTACTCAACTTCGCCGCCACGCTCGGCGCCACCGTCTACGTGTTCCAGGGGCTCCAGGGCAACCCGGGCGTGACGTTCCAGCTGCCGATCATCCTCTACCTGTTCGTGGTGGCGATCGGCACCGACTACAACATCCTGATGATCGCCCGACTACGCGAGGAGGCGCGCGAGGGCCACGAACCGCACCAGGCCGCCGCGATCGGGGTGGAACACGCCGGGCCGACAGTCGCCGCGGCCGGGCTGATCCTGGCCGGCACGTTCGGGGTGCTGATGCTCGCGCCGATCTCGTTCCTCCAGCAGATGGGCTTCGCGGTGGCGATCGGGATCGTGCTGTCCGCGTTCGTCATGTCGATGTTCTTCGTGCCGGCGCTGACCGGGCTGATCGGCCACAAGGCGTGGTGGCCGGGGCACGGCGACGAACGGCGCAACGGCGGCGGCCGGCACGCGGCACCGGCACCTGCGGACGCGGCGTCGACCTGACTGTGACCCGCCCCGGCGCGGCTCAGCCCTCGCCGGGGCGGACCAGCCCGCTCTCGTACGCGATCACGACGAGCTGCGCCCGGTCGCGGGCGTTCAGCTTCTGGAGCAGCCGGCTCACGTAGGTGCGGGCGGTGTCGGGGCTCAGGAACAACGCCTGCCCGATCTCCGCGTTGGACCGTCCGGCGCCCACCTGCGCCAGCACGTCCCGTTCCCGTGCGGTCAGTCCGGCCAGCCGCCCCGGGTCGGCCACCGGTGAACGGGCCGCCGCGGCGAGCACCCGCCGGGTGACGGCGGGGGAGAGCAGCGCGTCGCCACCGGCGACGGTCCGGACCGCGTCCCGCAGCGCGTCGGGCGGGGTGTCCTTGAGCAGGAAACCCGCTGCCCCGGCGCGGATCGCCTCGAACAGGTACTCGTCGTCGTCGAACGTGGTGAGCATGACGACCTGCACGCCGTCCAGCATCGAGTCGGTCAGGATCCGCCGGGTCGCCTCCAGTCCGTCCCCGCCGGGCATCCGTACGTCCATCAGCACGATGTCGGGCCGCTGCTCCCGTACCACCGAGAGGCCGCTGCCGCCGTCGCCGGCCTCGCCCACCACCTCGATGTCCGGCGCCCGGTCGAGCAGCGCGCGCAGGCCGGTACGTACGAGGTGCTGGTCGTCGACGAGCACGACGCGGATCGGGTTCACGCGGCGACTCCCGTCAGTGGCAGGTGGACCGACACCCGGAAGCCGGCGGTGCCGCCCGTGCCGGTTGCGGCGGTTGCTCCGGTGCTGCCGGTTTGGATGGTGCCGGTTTCTACGGTGCCGCCGAGCAGGGCTATCCGCTCGGCCATGCCGCGCAGGCCCTGGCCCGTCCCGTCCCTGCGCCCGGCGGGCGGGCCGCCGCGGCCGTCGTCCACCACCTCCAGCGCGAGCCGGCCGGGCGTGGCGCGGACCGTGACGGTGACCCGGGTGGCATCGGCGTGGCGCAGGACGTTCGTCAACGCCTCCTGCACGACCCGGTAGACGGTGCTGCCCACGACTGCCGGCAGCGTGTCCACCGGACCTTCGATCCGCAGGTCGACAGTCAGCCCACCCCGGCGTACGCCGTCCACGAGCGCCGGGAGCCGGTCGAAGCCGGGGGCCGGTTCCCGTGGACCGGGTTCCCGGCGCAGCGTGCCGAGCGTCGCCCGCAGCTCCGCCATCGCGCTGCCGCTCACCGACCGGATGGCGGCCAGCGCGCTCTCCGCCTGCGCCGGGTCGCTGTCGGCGAGCGCCTCCCGGGCGACGGCGGACTGCAACGTGATCACCGACATGGTGTGCCCGAGCGTGTCGTGCACCTCCCGGGCGATGCGCAGCCGTTCCGCCTCGACCTGACGGGCCGCCTCCCGGTGGCGCTCCTCGTCGGCCGCGACCGCCTGCCGGACCAGCGCCGCCCGCAGCGACCTGCGGTTGCGTACCGCGTCACCGAGGGCGATGACGGCGAGCAGCAACGCCGCCTCGGAGCCGAGTTCCGTACCGACGACCACCGCGATGTCGTCGCCCTCGGCCAGCCGGGCGACCACGGACACGGCCAGCAGGCTCCCGGCCACCACGGCGGCCGGGACGACACGCCCGCGCTCGGACACCCGGTAGAGGACGGCGGCGGCCGGGGCGGCCACTCCGACGGGCGGCAGGTCCAGCGCGTAGTACCCGAGGATCACGACCGCCGTGGCGACCAACGCCGGCAGCGGCCACCGCCTGGCGCACAGCACCAGCCCGCCGAGCACCGCGCCGACCACGACGGCGAGCACCGCGCCGCCGGGCGAGGGCCGGTCGGCCGCCACGGCCACCGCGACCAGGCCGAGCGTGGCCGCCGCGAGCAGCACATCGGCGCGGGTGGGCGAGGTGTCGGGCACGCCTTCGAGCCTAGGTCCGCGCGGACCCTCACCGCTGTCGTCCGCAGGCGTCAGGGACGACCCCGAGGCGTACGCCGAGAAGCGACATCCGGTCGCGCGGCCACGCGGACGACGGCCGGGGACGGCCGACCTAGCGTCGATGGCGTCCCCGAAACGTGAGGAGAACCCTCGTGGTACGCACAAGACTGACCTGGCTCGCCCTTATTGTCATGGTGTGGGCGGCAATGATGTCGTTCGGCGGGGTCGCCGCCGAGACCGTCATGCTCTACCCGAACATCTTCAGCGACGCGCCCGCCTCGCTCGACCGGGCCCGCGAGTTCCTCGTCCACGGCGGCCCGCACGACTACTTCCCGCCGCTCGGCGCGTCGGTGATCCTCAGCAGCGTCGCCGCGATGCTGCTCACCTGGCGCGACCGCCGGCTGCGCTGGTGGGTCGCCGGCGCCACGGCCGTGTTCGTCGTCTGCGAGTTCGTGTTCTCCGCTGTCTTCTTCTGGCCGCGCAACGAGATCATGTTCGTGGACCCGGTGGGAACGCACTCGCCGGAGTACCTGCGCCAGGTCGCGGCCGAATTCGTCGCCGGTCACTGGGTGCGCTTCGCCGGGGGCGCGGTGACGGCCGTACTCGCGTTCGTCGCGCTGCTGAAGTTCGTGCGCTCGACCGCGTCCGTTCCGGCTCCCGCGTCGGCTTCGGTGCCCGCTTCGGCGCCGGCTTCGGCATCCGGCTCCGGGTCGGCGGAGGTGACGCGATGAGCGCGGGTCGCCGTACCCTCGGGTTCTCCTGGCCGGCGTTGGTTGCGCTCGCCGCGTTGGCCGCCCCGCGCGTGGCGCTGCACGACCTGGACGTCGTGCCGGAGGGCACGGTCGTGGCTGCGCTGCTGGCGGTCGGGCCGCCGCTGTGCTGGGTGGCCGCCGTGCTGTGGCGGCGGCCACCGCGCCCGTTCCTGACGATCGTGGTGATCGGGGCGCTGTACGGGGTGTTCCTGGCGGCCGGTCACCAGGTGTTCTGGGACTCGTCGCTGGGGATGGATGCGCCAGGGCTGGCCGGGCTGGAGCCGGGGGCGCGGGAGGCGTTGTTGCGGGGTGCGGCGGTGATGTCGAGCCTGGTCACCGGGACGATGGTCGGGGTGGTCGCGGGTGGGGTGGCGGTGCTGTTGTCCCGAGTGCTGCCAGCGCCGGCCCGACGTCGTGAGCAGGCCGACGCTTCTCGCCCGCTCGCCTGACTCGGCGAGCGGGCGAGATCCCAGGTCAGGCAGCGATCGCCCGGGCGGCGGCGTACATGTCGGCGGGCAGCGGATGCCGCAGCTCCCAGAGGATCCGCATGGGCCGGTCGCCGCTGTGCTCCCGGTATGTCATCGGACCCGCGTACAGGTACGGCGGTGCGCCCAGGTCGCGATCGGCGATCTTGGTCTCGCGGACGAACAGGTGCACCGTCGAGCCCTGCGCGACGTGGTTGACGTACCGCTGGCCGGTGGCCGAGCCTGATGAGGTGGTGCTCTGCGACTCCCACTGGAACAGCTTGTCCGTGATAGCGCGGTCGGCGTACATGGTGGTGGGGGAGTAGTGCTCCTCGGACTTCACGAGCGTGACGAAGAACAGATCCGCGCGCTCGTCGGGCAGCCACTTCACGCCCTCGCGCAGCGAGCCGGGGTTGGTCATGCCGAATGCTGCGCACGCCTCGTTGCGGCTGTAGCGGGCGTGTACCCGCAGCGGCACCCGGCCCGGGGCAGGTGGCTCGGTGACCCGATGGATGCGGTCACGGAGCACGTCGACTACCTGCGGCAGCTCGGCACAGCGCGCCGGTTCCGCCCACAGCCTCCTGAGCCGGGCGTCGCGTTCGGCCAGCGGCACCGACGCCCCCCACAGGCTGAAGTGCAGCATGTCGAGCAGCCGCCCGGCGGTGGGGCGCTGTCCGGCGGCGACCTGAGCGATCAGATCCAACCTGTCGACATCATCGGTGTGGAGCATCCGGCCGATGGCCCGGCTCAGGTCACGGTCGTCCGGGCCGCCTTCGTCCGGGTCGAGACCGGCGAGGCGCCGCAGCCCGGCCCAGCCGCCGATGCTCGCCGATCGGTAGACGTCCTCGATTTCCAGGCCGGTCTCGCGCAGGAAGTCGGACAGACTGACGTCGCCGAGCTGCCGCAGCTCGGCCACAAGCGCGTTCTTCGACGTCGGGAGCGCCGACTTGAGGTTGGCGAGGACGATCTCCTTCGCCACCCGGTCCAGCTCGATGTGGCAGCCGCTGGGTAGCGAGGGGAAGTCCTCCCGGACGGCCGCTTCGACCGCCCGCCGGCTGACCCCGGCGAGCGCCCGCCAGCGCATGTCGAACCGGAAGTTCGCGTGCTGACCGCCGATGAAGTCGAGCACCGTCAGGCACGGCTTGTCGTCGTCCAGCCGCAGACCCCGTCCGAGCTGCTGGAGGAAGATCGTGGCGCTCTCGGTGGGGCGCAACATGAGGATGGTGTCGACCATCGGCAGGTCGACGCCCTCGTTGAACAGGTCGACAGTGAAGAGCACCTTCACCTCGCGCTTGCGGAAGCGGTCGATCAGCGTGTGCTGCTCCGGCCGGTTGACCTGCGATGTCACTGCCGCCGCCGGTACACCGTGCCGGGTGAACCAGTCGGCCATGAACTCCGCGTGCCCGATGCTGACGCAGAAGCCGAGCGCGCGCATCCGCCCGACGTCAGCGATCCGCCGGACCGCGTGCAGGATGAGCCGCGCCCGTGCGTGATTGCCGGTGTAGACGCCGTCGAGCTCGCCCTTGTCGTACCCCTGTCCGCGCTTCCACCGCACCCGCGTCAGGTCCACGTCGTCGTGCAGGCCGAAATACTGAAACGGCGCCAGCAACTGCCGTTCGAGGGCCTCCCACAGGTGCAACTCCACCGACGCGCGGCCGTCGAACCACCGGCGCACGTCACGGCCGTCGCTCCGCTCGGGCGTCGCGGTCAGACCCAGGAGTACGCGCGGCCGAAGCCGTTCCAGCAGCGCCGTGTAGGTGGCCGCCTCGGCGTGGTGGAACTCGTCGACGATCACCATGTCGAACGCCTCGGGGTCGATCTCCCGCTGGCGCAACGACTGGATCGACGCGAAGACGTGCTTCCACCCCTGCGGCCGATCGCCGCCCACAAGCGTCTCGCCAAACGTGCCGTCACCCATGACCTGGCGGAACACCGACCGGCTCTGCCGCAGGATCTGCTCCTGATGTGCGACGAAGAGCAGCGAGTCGACGCGGCCGGCTCGCCGGAGCCGGCGATAGTCGAGCGCCGCCACCACCGTCTTGCCGGTGCCGGTCGCCATCACCACCAGGTTGCGCCAGCGGCCGTGCACCAGGCGTTCGGCGTCGAGGTCGTCAAGAACTTCCTGCTGGTACGGGAACGGCCGCACGTCCAGGTTCGCGATCTCAGTCGGTGCGTCGTCGGCGCGTTCCCCGCGCAACGCGACACGTAGGCGCTCGCCATCGGCTGCCGGGTCGTAGGTCTCGAACGCCGAGTCGTTCCAGTAGTCGGCGAACGTCGCCTCGAACGTGTCGATGATGTGCGGCTGCTCCAGGTTCGAGATGCGCACGTTCCACTCCACGCCGTCGACGAGCGCGGTCTTGGAGAGGTTCGACGAGCCGACGTACGCGGTGGTGGTGCCGTTGTTCCGCCGGAACAGCCATGCCTTGGCGTGCAGGCGGGTGGTCCGCGTCTCGTAGGACACCTTGATCTCGGCACCCAGCTCGGCGAGCCGATCGAGCGCCCGCTGATCGGTGGCGCCCATGTACGTCGTCGTGATGACCCGTACCCGACCGCCTCTGCCGACCAGCTCGGTGATCGCGGGCTCGATGATGCGCAGCCCGTGCCACTTGATGAAGGCGCAGAGCAGGTCCACCTCGTCCGCCGACGCCATCTCGTGGCTGACCTCGTGGCCGATGCGCGGCTGGTGCCGGCCGTTGACCAGGAGCGCGCCGGTGGAAAGCGGCGTCGAGGGGCGGATCGGGAAGACCGGTGCGGCCGGTGGGGTGGGCGGTGAGGCGATGGCGTGCAACAGACGTTGGGCGTCTGCCACCTGGTCGTCGGCGGTGACGGCGCGGGGCTCGGCCTGAGCGATGTGCGCGGCGATGCGGTTTGCCAGGTCAACCTGCCGGGCCAGCTTGTTCCCTCCGCCGCCGACGCCGAGGAGCGCCCGCCGCGCGAGGCCCGCGATGTGCCGGGCCAGGACGTCGTGCGCGTCGGCGGCATCCAGCTTCGCATCCCGGACGAGGGCGCTATCGACATGCCTGAGCTGCGTCGCCAGCTTCTCCGTGATCAGGTGTTCGTAGATGCCCTGCTCAAGATCCCCCACGAAGGCAAGCTAGCCGCGATGAACGCCGGGCGGAAGCCGGTGCGGTAGGCGTCAGAAGCTTTGTCCCTGCGTCTGTCGGATCATCGACAGCGATCCTGGTTCCAGGCGTCAGATGGCATGGCCGCAGATCCTTCAGTACGAAGAGAGGAATCGCTCATAAGCCTGCCGCACCCCAATACAGGTCGAGTATCGCCGGCATGAGCAGCGGAGACGCCGCCAGTGTCTCCTGAGATGCACTGTCGTGCGCGGCGCCGTACCGATCCACCACGAGAGCCCCCGCCTCCCGCGCGATGATGACGCCGGCTGCCATGTCCCACAGGTGGTTCGAAAGAGTTATCGCAGCGTCCAGTCGTCCCTCGGCGAGCCAGGCCAGGTCGAGCGCGGCGCTACCCGTCATTCGTACGCGCTGGGCCCGTGCAGCGAGCTGGGCGGCCAGGGCGAGTCTCATCGCGTTCTTGGTATCGGCGTCGGGTCCGACCGCGTAATCGCCGACGGCGACGATCGCGTCCCTCAAGACGCTGACCCCGCTAGTCGCTATGCGCTGCCCGTTAGCGTGCGCGCCGCAGCCTTCCACGGCGGTGTAGAGCGAGCCCAGGAACGGCAGCTCGATCACGCCGAGCACCGGATTGTTCCGATGCACGAGTGCGAGCGAGACGGCGCACATCGGCAACCGACGGAGGAAGTTCGCGGTGCCGTCGATGGGGTCGAGTACCCACCGGAGGTCGGCTCGACCGGCGTTTCCCTCCTCTTCACCGAGAAAGCCGATGTCGGGCGTCTCCGCTGCCAGGAAGGCGCGAACATCCCGCTCGATAGCGAAGTCGAGGTCGGAGGCGACGTCGCGGTCGCCCTTGAGGGTGAGTGCGCCAGGAACGCCCTGCCGCATCGCCAGAACAGCTCGCCTGACGGCCTCGGTCGCGACGGGAAGGAGGTCCTTATAGGCGCTCACAGCGCCTTCCCGCGCTGCCAATGCGACTCGAAGAACTGCTCGAACACCTGGTAGAGCCCGGTCCGGTGCGCGTCTCGTTGGATCACGAAGGCGGGTGAGTCGACGCCGCGACTGTCGGTCAGGTAGGGCTGCGCCACACACTGATCATCCGCGAGCACGACGTTGAAGCGAAGAGTCTCGTCATAGGTCGCCAACTCCATCCGAGTCCGGAGTTCAACGGGTAGGCGCTCGCGGACTCGCAGCAATGTCTCCAGGTTGAGTTTCGTCAGCGCCGTGAGCTGCCCGGATAGGAATCCCTCCTCCGCCTCGCGCGCCTTGATCGCTGTCCCCGCTGGATCCAAAAACAGGCATCGTGCGTGGGTGCCGCTTGCCAGGAGCGCTTGCCAGTGACGGTCCGCGTAATCCTGGCAGAGCATGTTGAGAGACAACCCGATCGCACGGACGCGACGTGCGCCATCTAGGAGGCGTTCCGCGGGCAGGTGAGCGGTGAGCTGCGACCGGCTTGGAAAGACCGCGATCAGACCAGCTAGGTTGTCGGCCGCCGGACCGCGTAACACGTCAAGGGCCAGGAGGATGTCTCCGGGGGGTGTTTCCGTCGTCTCCCAGTCAATGACGCGCTGAGCTGTTGGACTCCACCCGAGAATGGTGCCGAGCAGGCGAGCGAAGGCTTCCGGCGACAGTCCGACGGCGCTCCGAACGTCGGCCAGGCGTCGCCGTGCCGCAGCCGCGAGGTCGGAGGCGACTTCTGCCGTGACCGCGAGTCCCGCGTCGTTCCGTTGGGTCGAGGCGAAGCGGCTGCGAGCATCCTCCGCTGCCGATCCGAGTGCGGTGTCGAGGGCGGCCTGCATCTCCGGCCGGGGACAAGCCGCTTCCATCGCGGCCTCCCACTTCGAGACGGTTCGTTCGGCGACGCCGAGGTGCGCGGAGAAGTCGCGAATGCTCATCCGCAGGGCCTGTCGCAAGGCCCGCGTTTCCCGGCCCGTCCACTTCTGCACGGTCGTCATTCGCGCCGTCCTCGATCACGCGTAGTTCAGACCTGAGGCAGCGTAGCCCGCATTGGTGCGGTGCAGTTACCGCCACGGTGCAGTGCGTAGTCATGTTGTGCAGAGGCGGGACTGACAAGGCTTGACGCATGGCCCGGGGCGGGTGCCGGGCTCCGGTGGCACCGCGTCCCCCGATCGCGGCTCCCGCCGTCCCCGCCCGCCCCGGCGCCACTCCACGAGACCCCGACCCGGAGGCGCCCGCCGATGTCCGCCGTACTCGCCGACTTCCCCGTCCTCACCCCTGTCACCGACGAGGAACTACTCGTCGCCGCGCTGGCCGTGCGCGTACACGTGCCCGAGCACTGGCCGCAGGGACCGCTGTGCCGCAGCGAGCGCGTCCCGTACCCCTGCCGGCTGGCCCGGTGGGGGAGGGCGACGCTCGCCGCGGCCGGGCTGCCCGACGAGGCCGTGGCGGACGGGACGGTGGCGTCGTGATCTACGTGACCGGGGAGCGGGTGCAGGCGTACCAGGTGCGCAGCGCATTCTTCGACACCCGCTGGCGTGGGCTGGACCCGGCGCAGGTGCACGACTACCTGTGCCGGGTCGCCGACGAGATGGACCGCCTGCACCGGGAGCTCACCACGGCGCGCACCGAGTCGGAGCGGATTCGCCAGGCGCTGCGGCAGTGGCAGTCCCGGCACAACGGCTGCCGGCGGCGCGGCCACGATGACTGAGCCGCGCTGGATAATCCACCTGCCGACCACGCTGACGTGCCGGGACGCCGCCGTCGAGCTGGCAGCCGCGCTCGCGCGGTCTCTCGGGCACCTGCCTGCCGTCGACTTCGGCGAGACGACGCTCAGCGAGGAGGACGCCCAGCACCTGCGGTACCGGGTCTGGTGTGACGTGCGGCTGCCCGGCGGCGGGCGCTGCGGACACCGGGATGGTCACGACGGGTGGTGCGGGGCGGCGGAGCTGCGATGACCTCGGCGTGTCGATCGATGAACGCCCTGGTGACGGGCCGGACCGGTGGGAGCGATCCCATCTGGGGCGACCATCCACCCTGTACGGTCGCTACACTCCCCGAAAACGCCCGGAACCGCCCACGGAGCCTGGAGACGCCTGTGACCCGCGACAAGGCCGCACCGCCCGGAATCGACGTCACCGTTCCCAGCGTGGCCCGGGTCTACGACTACTTCCTGGGCGGCAAGGACAACTTCGAGGTCGACCGGAAGGTCGCCGAGCACGCCCTGCGGATCACGCCGGACGGGCCGGCCGCCGGTCAGGCGAACCGGGCGTTCCTGCGCCGGGTGATCCGCCACCTCGTGACCGAGGCGGGCATCGACCAGTTCCTCGACATCGGGTCGGGGCTGCCCACCCAGGGCAACGTGCACGAGGTCGCCGTCGAGCACAACCCGGCTGCCCGTGTCGTGTACGTGGACAACGACCCGATCGTCCTGGCGCACGGGCGGGCGCTGCTCGCCGCGGAGGGCACCGCGACGGTGATCCAGGCCGACATCCGCGAGCCGGAGGAGATCCTCAACGACCCGGACGTCCGCCGGTTCCTCGACTTCGACCGCCCGATCGGGCTGCTGCTCTTCGCGATCCTGCACCACATCGGCGACGACGAGGACCCGCGATCGGTCGCAGCGGCGTTGATCGACGCGCTGCCGTCCGGCAGTTACGTCGCGATCTCGCACTTCCGTGACCCGGGTGAGCGGGATCCGGAGGGTTCCCGCAAGGCCCGCGAGGTCGAGCGGGTGTTCAACGAGTCGCTCGGCACCGGTCGTTGGCGTACCGACGAGGAGATCCTCGCCTTCGCCGACGGGCTGACGCCGCTGGAGCCGGGCCTGGTGCCGCTGGCCGAGTGGCGTCCGGACCCGGACGCGCCGGCCCCGCAGCAAACCGACACCTACCACACCTTCGTCGGGCTGCTCGCCCGCAAGCCGTAGGCGTCCGCTCGCGGACGCTGCGAGCCCTCGACGGTACGACCCGAAGCGCAGGTGCCGGAGCCGCGCCCAGGTGGCACGTGTTAAGAAGGGGCCCCGCCTCTACCGGAGACGTTAAAAGGGGGCCCTTCCTTGCACGAAGCCGAGCAGGTGATCCAGCGTGTGCTGCGGGATCTGCGCGACGGCACGCACCGCGGCGTCGTCGTGGACTCGCCACCCGGCGCCGGGAAGTCCACCCTCGTCGTCCGCGCCGCCGTCGAGACCGCCGCCACCGGCGATCCGCTGATGATCGTGGCGCAGACCAACGAGCAGGTGGACGACCTCATCGACCGGCTCGGCCGCAGGGCGCCGGAGCTGCGCGTCGGGCGGCTCTCCGCCACCGACTACCGGCCCACCGAGCGGGTCACCGCCCATCCGGCGGTCCGGGTCGCGGCGAAGGTCGCCGACCTGGGCGGCCCGGCGGTCACCATCGGTACGGCGGCCAAGTGGGCCACTGTCACCGAGGGGAGCTGGCCGTGGGCGATCGTGGACGAGGCGTACCAGATGCGCGCGGACGCGCTGCTGCGCGTGGCGGGGCGGTTCGAGCGGGCGCTGTTCGTCGGCGACCCCGGTCAGCTCGATCCGTTCAGCACCGTGGAGACGTTCCGCTGGACCGGCCTGACCTGGGATCCGATGCAGTCGGCGGTGGCCACGCTGCTGCGGCACAACCCGGAGCTGCCGGTGCACCGGCTGCCGGTGTCGTGGCGGCTGCCCGACTCGGCCGCCCCGGTGGTGTCCGCCGCGTTCTACCCGTTCACCGGGTTCCGCGCCGGGACCGGGCCGTCCGACCGGGCGCTGACGTTCACCGAGGCGGGTGCGGGTGACGCCTACGACGCCTCGGTCGAGGTGGCCGCCGCCACCGGCTGGGCGTTGCACGAGCTGCCCGCCCGGCACACCGTGCGTACCGACGGGGAGGCTGCCGCGGCCTGCGCGGAGCTGGCGTTGCGGGTGCTGCGGCGCGGCGCGGTCGCGGTGAGCGAGGCCGCGCCGGGCGGCGCGCCGGTCACCGCGGACCGGATCGCCGTCGGGGCCGCGCACCGCGACCAGGTCGCGGCCATCCGGTCCCGGCTGGGCGCGGCCGGGGCGGGCATCACCGTCGACACCGCCAACCGGCTCCAGGGCCGGGAGTACGACGTGACGATCGTGCTGCACCCGCTCTCCGGCCGGCGCGACGCCACCGCGTTCCACCTGGAGTCGGGGCGGCTGTGCGTGCTGGCGTCACGGCACCGGCACGCGTGCGTGGTGGTGGCGCGGGCCGGGATCGGTGAGCTGCTCGACGCGTATCCGTCGACCGAGCGGGTGCACCTGGACGTGCCGGTGAAGTTCCCGGACGGCTGGGAGGCCAACCAGACGGTGCTGACCCACCTCGATGCCCACCGGGCCGGACGAGGGGTTGTTCGGATGGCATGATCGGCGTCCCAACTCGTACGGGTGACCGAGTTGACGCTTGCGGAGGGTGACCCTAACCTTGCTCGTAGGGGAGATGGTGGCTGGCGACGATGAGCTGACATGTAGTCGTTGTCCGAGCCGTCTCAATACCCGGCCCCAGCCTCGTGCTGGGGCTTTCCCCTTTCCGGCCGTTCGGGTGTTCCGGCGGTTGCGGTCGGTGGGCACGATGGCCGGATGCACCCTCACGACCCGTACTACCAGGATCCGTACCAGCCGGATCCGTACCAGCAGCAGGCGCACTACCCGCCGCCGCAGTACCCGCCGCAGGCGTTCGTGCAGCCGCCGCCGGCCCAGGAGAACGGCAGGTGGGCGATAGTCCTCTGGGTCGCGGTGCCGGCGCTGCTGGTGATCCTGTGTTGTGCCGGATGTGTCCTCTCCGGGTTCGCGGGCGGGTTCGTGGAGGGCTTCAACGAGGGCTATTCGTCGTCGTAGGAGTGCTGCCACGCGCCGCGTCCCCGCGGGTCGAACAGTGCGGTCGTCCGGCGGGCGTTGGCGAAGACGTCGACGTAGTGCAGGTCGAGCTGGTAGGCGATGGCCGGCCCGGTGTCCCGCGCCACCATCGCCCGCAACCGCTCCGGTGTCGGTCGCCCGTCGTGGCTCAGCACGGCCGCCAGCACGCCGCTCCGGCCCGCGCCGAGCGCGGACACCCCGGTGACCGGGCCGCTGCGGCCGTCCGAGCACCACAACGTCCCGCTGACCCGCAGCGCCGGCCCCTCGCCGACGTTCTCCACCGGGACGACCAGGCGGTTCTTCGTGATCGCGAGGAATGCGTACGCCGGCTCCGGCGCCGAGGCGAGCGCGAACCGGTCCTCGGCGGGCGGGTGGTGCGTCACCATGCCGCCGGAGTCCGGAAAGGCCACCGCCTGGTGTACCGGGAGCAGCAGCGGGTACCGGCTCAGCACCAGTGAGCGGCGGGTCTCCTCCAGCTGCCGGTCGGTGCGGGCCAGCGCCTGCCGGGAGAGGTGGATCGCCGCGAGCGCGCCGACCGTGGAGGCGATGACGGCGAAGGAGCCGACGATCGGGGCGGCCCGCTGACCGGGGCCGGCGACCGCCACCACCACGGCGGCCACTGCGGCGCAGGTCGCCACCGCCCCGGCGAACACCAGCCCGTGGCGTCCGACGGCGTTGAGGCGGGCCCGGACCCGGCGGAGCACGACGGCCCCTAGACGAACGACGATCCGGCGTCGCCCCATCGGGTACGCGGAACGGTGACCTTCTCGTCCCGCCAGGTGAGCGCCCGGGACTGGGCGAGAACCCGCAGGATCCGGTGCCGGTCGCGGGAGTCGTAGCCGAACACCGGCTCCGCCCGGGTCCGGTCCCGCACCGTCATGAACTCCAGGATCTCGTTCTCCGGCACCGGGCTCGGGCCGCGATCGGCGAACGCGCGGTACAGCTCGTGGTAGGCGTTCTCGATCGGCCGGACGAACGCCGAGTCGGTGGCGATCGCGTGACGGTCGCCGTCGACCGCGACCGCGTCGATCACGCCGGCCGTGGCGGCGTACCGGATGGCCTGGCTGACCGCGCCGGCGGCGCGTCGGTTCGGCCCCTGTCCGACACCGCCGGCGCCGATCAGCCCGGACAGCTTCCGGTACGGGATGGAACGCCGCTGCTGCCGGAAGGACTCCATGGTCAGGGCCGCGTGCACCCGCCACAGCGGCTCCAGATAGCCCAGTGCGAGATCGTCGGTGGTCACCGAGTACGTGTCGTCGGCGCCCCTGCGCACCAGCCGCACGGCGGTGAGCGCGTCGAGCACGCGCAACAGCCGCGATCCGTCGTCGGACTGGAACGGCCCGCTGCGGAGCTGGGTGGCGGTCAGCCCTTTCGGCCGGGCCGCCAGGCGCCGCACGGCGTAGTCGACGGCGACGAGATCGGTGAACCGGCCGGCGTTCAGGTCGACGTAGACGCGGGTCATCGGGCGGGGCAGGAAACCGTCCTTGGCGCGTACCGCCGCGTCGGTGCGGGTGACCTTCTGCCCGATGGACTCGATGAGCGCCCAGTACCGCAGTTCGTCCTCGTCGGGCAGGATGCCCCACTGCGCCAGCGTCGCGGTGCGCTCGGCCTGTTCCCGTCCGCCCAGGATGACACCGCGTCGTTGCAGTTCGACCAGGCCGAGCAGGGCCTTGCAGTCGGCGGCGGGCGGCTGCCGGAGCGAGTAGATGTCGTCGATGCAGATCGAGTCGAGCCCCGGCAGCGTGAGGATGCTCCGGAACTGCGGGGAGAGCCGGTCCGGGTCGCCGTAGACGACCGTCACCCGGCAGCCGTCCCGCAGCAGGCGGCGGATCAACGGAATGAAGTCCTGGTCACCGGTGACCAGCACGAACTGACCGCAGCCCTGGTGGAGGTAGTCCATGGCGAGCACGGTGAGGTGGATGTCGGCCTGTTCCTTCAGGCTGACCACCACCTCGGCGTCGATGAGGTGCTCCGTCATGGCGGTGGTGATGCTGCCGTCGAACCGCACCGCCGCCATGTGCTTGTACTGGAGGTGGCCACCGCACCTGGTGGTCGCGTCGCTCCAGAGCGCGTCGACGATGCCCCGCTCGACCAGGTGGCCACGACCGATGACGGCGCCGGCCAGGTTGTCCCAGTCGACGAGTAGGACGCCCGTGTTCCCGACCGGCATGCGCATTCCTCCCCGAGCTGATCGAGGTGCTTGTATCCGAATTCTGGCCCCCCGTCCTGCCGTTGCCGCTTCATCCGTTCGGGCACGATGCCTGTCAGTTCGGTGTGCGGTGCGTGACCTCAAGGTGACCGATCGTCTACAGAAGACGGTAATTCAGGTGGTGGAATGCCTGGCTGCCGCCCACCGACAATGAGGTTTCCTGTTCGTCTTCCGCCCGGAGGCGGTCTTGGCGCGCTTCTTCCCGCGGCATCAGCGAACGAACGCCACGCGCGGCGAGCGGGTCGTCTTCGAGCGTCTCCGCTCCCTGAACGACTCGTGGTGCGTGCTGCACAACCTGGCGTACGTCGACTCCGGCCAGGCCCGGCTCCGGATCGGTGAGACCGACTTCGTCCTGCTCCATCCCCGGCACGGGCTGCTGATCATGGAGGTCAAGGACGGCGGCTACCGGGTCACCGACCGGCAGTGGTTCGCCTCCCGGCGCGGCGCCGACGTGCCGCTCGGCGATCCGTTCGACCAGGCGGTGCGCAACCGGTACGCGCTGGCCAACTGGCTGCGCCGCAGCACGGGTATCCGGCAGGTGCCGGCCGGGCACTGCGTCGTGTTCACCGACGGGCGGCCGTCGGGCAACCTCGGTCCGCACGCCCCGGACACGATCGTGCTGACCGCAGCCTCGCTGGAGCATGCGCCGGTCCTGGTGGAACGCGTCATGGCCCACTGGGACCAGCGCGGATGGACCAGCCGGTCGGACTTCGAGCAGGCGTTGGCGGCGCTGGCGCCGAGCGCGGTGGTCGCGCGCACCCTGCGCTACGACGTCGACCTGGCCGCTGACGACCTGGACCGCCTGACCCGGCGCCAGATCCAGCTCACCGGGCGGCAGTTGGAGGTGCTGGCGGGCACGTCCCGCCGCCCGGCGTCGCTCGTACTCGGCGCGGCGGGCACCGGCAAGACCCTGCTGGCCCAGGAACGGGCGCGGGAGCTGGCGGCCCGCGGGCTGCGCGTGGCGGTGATCGGGCAGCAGCGTGACCTGCGCCTGGAGATCCGCCGCCAGTTGCGGGTACCGGGGGTGAGCTCCGGCGATCCGCAGGACGTCCTGTGCGACCTGTTCGGGGCCGACCGGATCGGCGGGTACGAGGGCGAGCCGTTGTGGGCCACCGTGCTGAGCCTGGTCGAGGCGTACGGGCGACCGCTGGACTGCCTCATCGTGGACGAGGCGCAGAGCCACGACGAGGACCTGCTGGTGGCGTTGCGCGAACTCGTCCGGCCGGACGGCTCGGTCGTGCTGTTCGCCGACCCGTACCAGCGGGACCGGTCCGGCACGTGGCGTCCGGACGGGGCGTTCAACGAGTTCTGGCTGACCGAGAACTGCCGCAACACGCTGCCCATCGCCAAGTTGGTGGCACGCGTCTCCGGGGCGCACACGCCGTTCACCGGCCCGGACGGCCGGCGGCCCCGGTTCACCGACGGCACGGCGGATCTCGTCGGGGCCTGCGTGGACGCGGTCGTGGAGATCGTGAAGGACCTGGCGACCAGCCAGGCGGTCCTGGTGACCGCGACGCAGGGCAGCCATGCCGCGATCCGCCGGGCACTGGCCGGCCAGGGCGTGCGGGTCAGCCCCGGACTGCGCGGTGACGGCCTGGCGGTGTGCACGGTGCGTCAGTTCCACGGGTGCGAGGCACCGGCCGTGGTCTACGCCGACGACGGGGACGAGGACTGGACGACCAGCTACATCGCGGTCAGCCGGGCCTGCGCGTTCCTGCACGTCGTCGGCGGTCACGACAGATGGGAACCCTTCCGATTCCTGATGGAGGATGATCGATGACGCTCTACGACGAGGCGGTGACGTTCCTCGAGTCGGAGGGGTGGTCGGTTCCCGTGCAGACGCGGGCCGAGGTGGTCCGGGCCCGCCGTGCGGCGTACGCGGACAACAGCGAGCACATGACCGTCTGGTGCCCCGCGGTCCCGGACGCCGACGACCTGCACCGGCGGGAGGCGAGCCTTCTGCAACGCTTCGCCGAGGAGGCCCGTACGCCGGGGGCGAAGTTCCTGCTCGTGGAGTCCACCCAGGGCCTGTCGACGGAGTTCCGCAGGCTTGCCAAGCACGAGTTCAACGTGGACATCCGGGTGCCGATCCAGTTCTTCGACGCCCGGTTCAAGTGGGACGACTCACCGACGTCGGCGATGGCCGGCACCGCCGCGCAGCAACTGTCCCGGGACGGGGAGTCGGCGGCTCGCCGGCGGACACCGCAGCCCTTCCGGGCGGTGGGTACCGGCGCGGTCGGCGACGACCTGCTGACCGAGCTGGCCCGCCGGTTCGACAGCCAGAGCGGATGGGACCGCCCGATCGTCCTGGTGACCGCGCCCGCCGGTTTCGGCAAGAGCGTGCTGTTCCAGTCGCTGTTCGCGACGCTCTACACCAACTTCCAGAAGGCGAAGAAGCAGCTCCGCCGTGCCTACCGGCCGTTGCCGCTGCTGCCCGACTACGCCGCGCTGGCGAGCGCGCCGGCGTTGGGCCCGATGGTCGACGCCCTGTTGCAGACCGAGGTCGCCCGCCCGGTCAAGCAGCCCACCTTCCAGTGGATGCTCACCCGGGGCTTCGCGAGCTGGCTGCTGGACGGGTTGGACGAGGTCATCGCCCAGGACCCCGACTTCTTCGAGTACATCCGTGAGATCGTGGCCCGGCCGGACAACCCGACCACGCCGCGCATCCTGCTCTGCGTCCGGGACTCGCTGCTCAGCTCCAATCAGGCACTGCGTGACTTCCTCGCGGTGGCGCACGAGTACGTCGAGGAGTTCCGCCTGCTGCCCTGGCGACCCGAGTCGATCCGCACGTTCGCGCGGATCCGCCTTCAGGACGACGACCAACGCCTGCTCGACATCGTCGACGCGAAGCCGCAGCTGATGCGGCTCTGCGGTACCCCGTACTACGCCGAACTGCTGGCCGAGCGGGTCGCGCTCGGCCAGACCGACGGCATTCCGGACGACTACTCGGAGATGGACCTGGTCCATGACGCGGTGGACGCGATCATGGACCGGGAGTACAAGAAGGAGCAGTTGCAGGAGAACGTCGTCAACCGGGCGGATCTCCTCGACATCATCAGCGACGTCGCGGTCGCCGAGCTGGAGAACGACAACCGGGGTGTGCCGGTCCACGAGATCGGCGAACTCGCCGCCTTCGTGCTCCCGGCCGACCTCTCCGACGTGGAGCGGGAACGCTGCACCGACGCCATCTGCCGCCTGCCGGTCTTCCGTGCCGCGTCGGAGCGGCAGCGGGTGCGCTTCGCCCAGGACGTCATCTTCGAGCATCAGATCGGCGACCGGGCCGCCCGGTACTTCGCGGTGAACCCGGTGCGATTCGCGCAACTGCTGGACTGCCGGCCCTTCCCGCCGGACTCCTTCGCCATCCGCGTGTTGTGCGCGCGGATCAGGGAACTCGCCGCCGGCGAGGAACTGCTCACCCGGCTGGCGAGCGCGACCACGGCGCCGACCGCGTTCCGCAACATGCTCCAGGTGCTGCTCGGGCTTCCCGACTGCGACCGGCTGCTGCCGCACGCTCCGCTGGAACGGCAGAACCTGTCCGGGCTGACCTTCGCGAACCTGTCGCTGGCCGAGGTCAGCTTCCGCGGCGCGAACCTGGAGTCGACCCGCTTCCAGAACTGCGAGATGGCCGGTTGTGACCTGTCCGACGCGACGCTGCACGGCACTCGCTTCGACGCCTGCCTGCCGAGTCTGGCCGAGGCCGACTTCGGGCAGCTCACCGGCTTCGTCTCGGTCGAGATCGACAGCCGTCCGGCGATCGAGGACGTCAACGACTTCGTCCGCCTGCTCGGCGGTGACGGCCGCCGGGAGCGCCACTTCGTCGGTCCCTGCCCCACCGCGCTGCAACTGCGGTTCCTGTTCCTGAAGTTCGTCCGGCCGGACGGGCACTACCGGCGCGATTCGCTCGACGAGAAGGGCCTGCTGTCGGGCCGTCGCATCGTCGACCCGGCCTCGGTGCTCAGCGGCGCGGTGCGGGCCGGCTTCCTCACCGCCATCCCGAAGCGTCGCCGCTACGAGCGCACCCACAACCAGCTCTACGCGGACATGGTGGGCTTTGCGCAGAACCTGCGGGTGACGCCGGCCATCCGCGCGTTGCTGGAGGACACCTGCCGGGTGGAGGGGTGCCCGCACGTGGTCCACGAGAACGCGGGCGCCGGCTGAGCCGCCGCCCTCGGCGCGCGGCGCTGGCGGCGGTGCGTTAGACAGGGATCATGACCGCGAGCGTGCTGCCCTGGCTGGGCGGGGGAGTGGTGGCGGTGGCCGCCGGTTTCCTCGCCGTGTCGCTGCCCCGGCGCCGCGTCCGGGCCGAGGGCCGGCGGGTCGCCTGGTCGTCGGCGCGGGCGGCGATCCACGACGCCACAGTCAGCCGGGACGCGTCTTCGACGACGGTGCCGGAGGCCGAGCGGCTGCTGGCCCACGCCGAGATGCTCGCCGCCGCCCGCGGCGGCGCCGACGCGGCCCGCGCGGCGGCCGAGCACGCCCGCCGCGCCGACGAGCTGTGGCGGGCCGGGCGGTGACGAGGGTACGCCGGGAGCTGCTGCGCTGGTCGCTGCTGGCCGCCGCGGCGGCGGTGCTCGTGGTGTTCCTGGTGGCGCAGCGGCAGAGCGTGGAGGTCAGCTACGGGCGTTCCCCGTCGACGGCCGCGCTGCCCGAGGGCTCGGCCGGGGAGTTGAGCGACGCGAGCGTGCCCTCGGTCGAGGAGATGACGGCGCTCGTGGCCGCCGATCCGGTGGTCCGGCTGCCGGGCGCTGTCGCGCGCTGGGACGAGCAGCGGGTCCGGGCCGCCGTCGGTGACCGGGGCACCCGCATCCTGGTCGCCCCGCCCGGTCTGGACGAGGCCGAACGCCGGCGGGTGAAGGACGTGGAGAACGCCGAGATCCGGATCGTCGGCACCGAGGTCAGCGGCGGGCTCTACGTGGCCTCGCCGGACGACCTGCCGGGCTGGCGGGCCCGGTTCGCCACCGGCGACGTGACCGGCTCGGTGCTCGCGCTGCTGGCCGCGCTGCACGACCAGCCGACCCCGCAGGACGGCGACGACCTGCGCTGGCGGGAGCCGACCGGCCCGGAACTGGCCCCGGTGGTCGCCGCGCTGCGCGCCACCGGCCGGTACGTGGGCACCGGCGCCACGCTGCCCGAGCTGCCGGAGAAGGCGGCGAGCGCCGCGTTCCCGGACGGCGCCTGGTTCGTGGTGCTGCCCGCCCAGCCGTACGGCGAGCCGTTGCCCGCGTACGGGCCGGCGCTGCACCGGCTCGCCCCGGACCAGCCGCTGGTGGTGATGTACGGCGACTGGATCGAGTACCACGGTCCGGGTGCGGCGTCGTTCGCCGAGGTGGCCGGCGCGAGCTTCTACGCCCAGTTCGGCGGACGGCTCGGCCGTTACGCCTATCCCCAGCAGAACGTGCTCGGCGCGTATCTGGCCCAGGTCACCGACGTGCGGTACGCGGGGCTGTTCGACCGCCCGCTGCCGTACCGGCCGTTCGACCCGCTGCGGGTGGCGTTGCCGGCGCTGCCCTGGATCTTCGCCGGGTGCGTGGCGGGTTTCGTGGTGCTGTCGATCCGTACCGTGCGGGGGGCCGGCCGCCGTCCGGCCGACGTCGGTCCGGGTGGCACGCCGGCCCGGCTGGCCGGGCTCTCCGCGCTGGCTGTGGAGTTGTCGCTGCTCACCGATGCGCGCAGCGACCCGGCGCTGGTCCGGGGCGTCGGCCGGTTGCGGGCGGCCCGGGACGCGTTCGACGAGGGGTTGCCCGACCGGCACGTACGCGAACTGCTCGCCGACGCGGCGGCCGAGCTGGACGACGTGGCCCAAGACGTGCGGATGCCCGGCTACCGGCCGGACGTCTACCTGCGGACGAGGCTGTCGTGAGCCGCGTCGCGACCCGTCCCGGGCGGACGGCGACCCGTCGTGGCGTGGCGGCGACCGGCCCGCGCCGGCTGCTCGGCCGCCTGGTCGGCACCGCGTTCGGCCGTGCGGTGCTCGCCTGCCTGGCGCTGGCCGGCTGGGCGCTGTGGACCGGAGGCATCCTGGACGGTCCGGCCGCCCGGCAGGTACGCGGCTCCTCGGTCTACGCGGCGCCCGGAGTGGACCTGGACCGGGCCGCCGCCGAACGGGTCATCGGCAACCGGCGGCTGGTGGTGCTGATCATGGAGCCGGGCGCCGACCTGCGGGAGGCGTGCGACGACACCGAACGCGCCACCCAGGGCACGCTGGTGCTGGCGATGAGCCGCGACGGCGAGGACTGGGACACGTACGGCTGCTCCCGCCTCGGCGGCGACGGCCCGCGTGACCTCGGGCGGGCCATGGTCGCCGAGACCACGATCAGCCGGGGCGCCGATGCGTTCGTGGACCGGCCGGTCGAGGCGCTGAAGGTGATCGTGCTCAACTACGACCGGCTGGTCCGGGCCGGTCTGGTGCCTGACGGCGCCCGTACCATCAGCCCGTCGCTGCCCCGGTATCTGCTGGCCGGCGGCGCGGTGGCCGGGGTCGTGGCCGGTGCGGCGGTGCTCTGGCTGGGCGGCCGGCGGGCCGGACGCCTGGCCGACGCGCGCCGGGCCGGGCGGGACGCACGCGCCGACGAGCGGGCCGCGCTCGGCGCCGCCACCGCGGTTCTCGCCCAGCAGATCATCGACCTGGACCGGTACGCCGGGCCGGTCGCCCCGGCGCACCGGCGGCTGGCCGCCGACTACGTCGGCCTGCTCGACGAGGTTTCCGACGTGGACGGGAACGCCGAGGCGCTGCGCCGGCTCCGGGAGCGGGTCGAAGGGCTGAGCCGCCGTGCGGCGGATCTCGCCGACGACGCCGCGTCGGGTCGGCGCGGGACGCGCGGACGGGGCCGGCGGTGACCCGCCGACCCCGTCGTCACTGCGTCGTCAGCGCTGGGCGCCCACCGTCGAGGCGGCCGGCCAGCTGCCGGTGAAGACCTGGGCGGGCGTCGCGCTGCGGGCGGCGAAGCCGAACAGCGAGTCGACCCGGGCGGCCTCGGTGGAGCTGGGGTACGGGTTGGTGCAGCTCGTGCCGGCGCTGCCACCGGACATCAGGATGGCGCAGTTGCCGTTGTAGTTGTCCGGCAGGCCGAGGATGTGGCCGATCTCGTGCGTCATGATGCGCAGCGCCGAGTACTGCTGGGCCTGGTAGTAGTCGATCACCACGCGGCCGTTGCCGAGGCTGGTGCGCTGGGCGTACGAGCCGCCGCCGTAGGTGTAGGTGATCCGCAGGTTGGACCCGCACTGGGCCATGTTGATGTTGTTCGTGTAGTTGTTCCAGATCGCCGCCGCCTGCACCGCCGTGTTGGCGAACGGGCCGGCCTGGCTGATGTTGTAGCAGACGTTGCGGACGGCGGCGGAGGCCGGAGCCGGGTTGACGGCTACCGCGCCGAGCGCTGCCAGCGTCGCGGCCGCGAGGGTGGCGAGGATCCGGGACAGCTTGGGCTTACGCATGGTTCACACTCCTTGGGATGGGGGGTGAGCGGAACGCCGCCAGCCTATAGATAGGTATTCATCGATATCAAGGGTTGCGATGAACTGACCGGACTCGATCATCCGTACCCCTGGTCGTGCGGACCACGGAGGTGGCGACCTGTTCCCGCGAGCCCCGCGACCGGCTCGGCCCGGTCGCCGTGCGCGCGGCGGTGCACCGCTGGCTGCGGCTGATCGCGGCCGACGCGGAGTTGGCGCCGTACCTGATCGGGGTGGACCGCCAGCGGCTCGCCGCGCTGTTCACCGCCCGGCTGGGCGCGGCGCTCGGCGGGGTGCGGCGGGGTCCGGACGGCGACCCCGCGGACGCCGGCGGACCGGCCCTCGGTGGATCGCGGCGCCCGCCGCTGACCGGGGAGCAGCGCTGGCGCGTCCTGGACTACCTGGCCGCCGCGCTCTGGGCGCTCGATCTGCCGGCGGCGACGGTCGTCGACGCGCAGCGGGCCGTCGCCGGGTTGCTCCGCGCCTGAGCGACGGCGGGTCGCGTGAATGCGGCACAGGAACAGTCGTTCACGCCGCCGGGTATCCCCGGCTTTCCTGTCGACCTCCCGTCACACAGGGTGTTTTCCTGATCGCTTCCGGTCGATAACGTCGGGCCACTGCCGTCGACGAAGGGCCGACGATGAACGACAACGGACACCCATTCGACCGTCGGCGACTGCTCGCCGGCGCGGCGGCGGCCTCGGCGGTCACAGTGACCGGCCTGGCCGTCGCCTCCACCACCGGCGCCGCGGCGGCCGCTCCGAGCCGCCCCGCGACGCCGCTCATCACCAGGGATCGCATCGCCACCGCCGCGCTGCGCGCGCCCGACGGGTCCGCGCTCGCGGTCGCCGTCCAGGCCGACTTCCACGCCCGGCTCGCCGCCTGGCTGGCGTTCTGGTCGGCGAACTCGCCGTCGGCCTGGAGCGTGCCGGTGCAGGTGGTCGCCCGGATCGAGGCGGCCGGCGACGCGCTGGTGCTGCACGGGATCCGGCACCGCCGCGACGACGAGCTGCGCGCCGGCTTCGCCGCCGGCCGGCGGGACGCCACCCACCTGGCCACGCTGGCCAGCCTGCACCACCACTTCCCGAGCGTGCGGGTCCGCCCGGACGGCACGATCCGGGTCGCCGACGGACCCGCCGGGTTCACCGGCGCGCCGGAACAGGTCGCCTTCGCGGTCGCGGCCTGCCGCGAACTGTGGGGCGACGCGGCGGCGACCGTCCACCGCTGGGCGGAGCACGCCGCCCGGGTGCTCGCCCGCGCCGGGCACCGCACCGACGCCGCCTCGCACGCCGGCTGGGCGGCCTTCACCCGCACCAGCCTGCGTCGCGGGCTGGGCACCGAATCGTACGAGTGACCGGAGGTAGCACATGGCCCGCAACGAGTTCCGCTTCGTGGTCGACGGCGTCGACCTGAGCCCCGAGCAGCAGACCCTGATCGCCGCGGAGATCCAGAAGGCCGGCCTGGCCGCCCTGCGTACCGCCGACGCCAAGCTGACCAACCCGCTGACCGTCGGTCACGGCAACATCAAGCTGCGTCCCGAGTGGTACGGCCTCTGGGTCATCGACGGCCCGTTCGCCCAGGACCTCGGGCAGAAGATCAACGACATCGGGTTCTGGATCCAGCGGTGACCGACGCCGCCCGGCCGGCCGGCACGCCGGAGCGGATGTGCCCGAGCACCCCGGCGTCGAACGCCACCGTGTTCCTCGGCATGATCACTCCGGCGGGCCGGGTGGCCTACGTGACCCCGGCCGTACCGGCCGAGGTGGCGCTCGCCGGGCTCGGTGACTCCGACGAGCCGATCGAGTCGCGGGCCCGGCTCGCCGGCCCGTGCGTCACCTCGTCCTGCGGCTTCTGGACCGGCTCGCACTGCGGGCTGGGCGCCCGGATGGCCGCCTCGTACGCCGAGACCGCCCCGCCCGCGGAGGAGACGCTGCCGAAGTGCGCGATCCGGCGTACCTGCCGGTGGTTCGCCGAACAGGGACCGGCCGCCTGTCCGGCGTGCGCGCACGTCGTCACCGACGCGCGGATCTGAACGCTCCCCGGTTTGTCGGACCCTTCGACTAGCGTCGTGAGGTCATGGAGCCGAGGTTCGGCCAACACATCATCGGGCGGGAGCATCCCGCTGCGCTGCTGCGCGCCGAGGTGGCCCGGCTGGTCGACAGCCACGGCGGTCTCGTCCTGGTCACCGGCGAGCCGGGCATCGGCAAGACCACACTGGTCTCGGCCGCCGCCGACGAGGCCCGTCGCAGCGGGGCGCTGGTGCTCGGCGCCGCCTGCTGGGACTCCGACACCGCACCCGACTACTGGCCGTGGGTGCAGGTCCTGCGGCGGCTGGCCCGGTCCGCCGACGACCGGCGCGGGGTGCGGGAGGCGGCCGACGCGGGCCTGGCGGCACTGCTCGGCGAGCGCGCGGCGGGTGACACCGCGGAGGCGACCGAGCCGGGCGACCCGACCGAGCCCGGCGACACGCACGTGGCCGAGCCGGGCGACGCGGGCCGGGCCGAGTTCGACAGGCACGACGCGGTGACCGCCGCCCTGGTCGCCGTCGCCCAGCACCGCCCGGTCGCCGTGGTCTTCGACGACCTGCACTGGGCCGACCCGGCGTCGCTGCGGCTGCTCCAGTTCGTCACCCAGCACGCCTGGTTCGAGCGGTTGCTGCTGATCGGCACCTACCGGGACGCCGAAGTCGAATCCGTCGAGCACCCGCTGCGGCCGTGGCTGCTGCCGCTCACCGCCAAGGCGACCACAGTCACGCTCGCCGGGCTCGATCGCGCCGAGGTGGCCGCGCTGATGGCCCGCACCGCCGGCCGGGAGCCCGACGCGAGCCTGGTCGCCGAGGTGCACCGGCGCACCGGCGGGAACCCGTTCTTCGTGGAGCAGACCGCCCGGCTCTGGCACACCCACGGCCTCACCGACACCGTCGCCCCCGGCGTACGGGAGGTGGTGCGCCGTCGGCTCGACCAGCTGCCCGCCCCGGTGGTCGAGGCGCTCACGGTGGCCGCGGTGCTCGGCCGCGAGTTCGACAGGCTGACGCTCGCCGCCTGCGTACCCGCCCCGGTCGCGCAGGTCGACCGGTTGCTCGGCCGCGCCGCCGCGGCCCGGCTGGTGCTGCCCCGGAGCGACGGACGCTTCGTCTTCGTGCACGACCTGGTCCGCGAGACGCTCTACGACGGACTGGCCGACGACGATCGGCGGGCCCGGCACGCGGCTGTGGTCCGGGCCGTCGACCGGTCGGACGCGCTCGCCGGCGCGCTCAGCCCGGCCCACCTGGCCCGGCACGCCTGGCTGGCCGGCGCCGAGCTGGAGCCGGAACGCGCCGGTGACCTGCTGCTGGCCGCCGCCCGCGACGCCGGGGGCCGGATCGCTGTGGACGAGTCGGTACGGCACTACCGGCGCGCGCTGGAACTGGCCGGCGAGCCCGGCCGGCGGGTCCGGGTGCTGCTGGAACTGGCCGGGCTGTTGCACCACGCCGGCCCACCGGCCGAGGTCGAGCGGCTGCTGGCCGAGGCCGCCGCGCTGGCCCGGGAACTGCCCGATCCCGGCGTGCTGACCCGGGTGGCGCTCATCGCGCACCGGCAGCACTCCGCCACCCGCCGCAGGCTCGACGCCGCCGAGCTGGTCCGGGAGGCGTACCGGCGGTTGATCGCGGAACCGGAGCCGGAGCGGCCGGTACGCGCGCTGGTCACCGACCTGATCACGGCCACCGAGACGCTCGCCCGGCACGGCCGCGACGACGAGGCGCTCACCTTCAGCCTGTGGGCCCGCCACGACACCACCTGGGGGCTCGGCACCGCGCACGAACGAGCCGTGGTGACCGCTGAGATCCGCGAGGTGGCCCGTCGTAGCGGCGACCGGGAGACCGAGCTGTGGGCCACGGCGCTGCGCTGGGTCGCGTTGCTGGAGCTGGGCGATCCGGGCTACCGGCACGAGCTGACCGCGTTCGTGACCGGCGCGCGACGCGGCGACGTGGCCCGGCAGCGGGTGGCGGCGACCGCGGACAGCGCGATCATCGCCGCGTTCCGGGGTGACCTCGCCACCGCCGAGGCGTGCTTCGCCGAGGCGGAGAGCTACCGCGAGTCGGCGCACTCCGACCACGCGTTCATGACGCACCACATGCGCTGGTCGGTGCTGCTGCTGTACGGCCGCCTCACCGAGGCCGAGGCGGTGCTCGACCGGGTGGGCGCCGCGCACCCGCAGGCCGAGCTGCTCCGGGCGATCACCGCCGCCGAGCGCGGCGACGCGGCCACCGTGCTTCGGCTCACCGCCGCGATCGAGGCCGCGGGCACCGCGTACCCCCGGTCGGTGTCGCCGCTGTGGCTGCGCCTGCGGGCGCAGGCGGCGGCCGTGGACGGCGACCCGGCCCGGTGCGCGGAGGTGCGGGCCGCCCTGGCCCCGCACCGCGGGCAGTGGACGGCGGCGCTGTTCGGGTGCGACATCGGTGGCCCGGTCGACCTGTGGCTGGCCATGGCGGACGCGGCCGAGGGCCGGTGGGACGACGCGATCGACTGTTACCGGGCGGCCCGGGACGCCGCGGACCGGCTGGGCGCCCGGCCCTGGTCGGTGCTGGCCCGGGCCGGGCTGGTGGGCGCGCTCGCCGGGCGCGACGGGCCGGGCGACGCGGCCGAGGCGTGGCGGCTGCGGGCCGAGACGGTGGCCGAGGCGCGGACGCTGGGCATGGTCCAGGTGGTGGACCGGCTGGGCGCGACGGCTCCCGCCCCGGCGGCGGCCTCCGCCGTGGTCGCGCCGGTGGCGGTCCGGCTCGGCGCGGGCGCCCCGGCTCTGGTCGCGTCGTCGTCGTCGCCCGGCCGCCGCGCCGCGTCGGGTCTGTCCCGGGCGGGTGCCGTCCACGGCAACGCACGGCCGCCCGACCCCGGCGCGGGCGGCGCGGACGTGATCCGGCCCGAGTTCCGGCCGGACGGGCCGGTGTGGCGCCTCGCGTACGACGGCGTCGTGGTGCACCTGCCCGACGCCAAAGGGCTGCACGACCTGCGGCTGCTGCTGAGCCGGCCCGGCACGGACGTGCCCGCCGTCGAACTGCTCGACCCGGCGGCCGGCCCGGAACTCGCCGCCGCGCGCCGCCTCGGCGCCGATCCGGTGCTCGACGACGAGGCGAAGGCCCGCTACCGACGGCACCTGCGGCGGCTCGACGACGAGATCGACCGGGCTGCGACGCGCGACGACGGGCGGCGGCTGGCCGAGCTGGACGCCGAGCGCGCGGCGCTGCTCGACCAGTTGCGTGCCGCCGCCGGGCTGGCCGGGCGCAGCCGGCGTCTCGGTGACCAGGCGGAACGGGCGCGCAAGGCGGTGACCGGGCGGATCCGGGACACCCTGCGCCGCATCGGCGAGCGGCATCCGGCGCTCGCCGCCCACCTGCGCGAGTCGGTCACCACCGGCGGCGCCTGCCGGTACCAGCCGGCCGAGCCGGTGCCCTGGCGGCTCTGACCGGCGAGGTGGCGGGGCCGTGTGGACCCCGCCACCGGTGTCACGTCAGCGACGGTTGTAGCGGTACATCGTCAGCGTGCCGAACACGACCACGAAGAGGGCGCTCCAGAGCAGCATCCACATGGTGCTCGGGCCGTCCATCGAGCCGGCCATCGCCGCTCGGACCGAGGTGACGAGCTGGGTGATCGGGTTGACCTTGACGAACGCCTGCAGCCAACCGGGCATGGTGGACGGGTCGACGAACACGTTGCTCAGGAACGTCAGCGGGAACAGCACCATCATGCTGGTCCCCATCACCGACTTCTCGCTGCGCAGCACCAGGCCGAAGAACGTCCACACCCAGGAGAACGCGAACGAGAAGACCACCAGCAGCCCGATTCCGGCCAGCACCCCGAGCAGCCCGCCGTCGGGACGGAAGCCGAGCACCACGCCCACGGTGAGGATGACCACGGCGGCCAGGACGTAGCGCAGCACGTCGCCGAAGATCATCCCGACGAGCGCCGACGGCCGCCAGACCGGCAGCGTACGGATCCGGTCGAAGACGCCCTTCTCGATGTCGCTGTTGAGCCCGACCCCGGTGTACATGGTGATCATCACGACGCTCGTGACCATGATGCCGGGCAGGAAGAACTGGAGGTACGCACGCGGGCTGTCGGCGAGCGCGCCACCGAACAGGTACGTGAACATCAGCACCATGATGATCGGGAACGCGGTCACGTCGAACAGCTGCTCGGGCACGTGCTTGATCTTCAGCAGCGCGCGCCAGCCGAACGTCAGCGACGCCGACAGCGCGCCGGGCCGGGCCGGCCGCTCGGCCGGGGCGAGCACAGTGGCCAGCGCCTCGGCGGACGGCATGTAGACGGACGGCGCCCGCCCGGTGGTGATCGCGGTGTCGCTCATCGCGCCGTCTCCAGTTCGTCGTCCCGCTCGTCCGCCGGGACGGCCGGGTGGTCGGTCAGGGCCAGGAAGACCTCGTCCAGGCTGGGCTGGCCGAGGGAGAAGTCGTCCACCACGATGCCGGCGGCGGCCAGCTCGCCGAGCGCCCGCGCCGCCTGCGTACCCGCCTCCAGGTCGGTGCCGTGCTCGCCGACGCGGGCGGTCAGCGCCGCCGGGTCCGCGGCGAGCTGCACCGGTACGCCGAGCGACGCCCGCAGCACCTGCTCGGCCTGCGGCCGCTGCCCCGGATCGCGCAGCCGGATGTGGACGCTGCCCGCGCCGATCGACGCCTTCAACTCGCCCGGGGTGCCCTCCGCGATCACCCGGCCGTGGTCGACCACAGCGATCCGGCCGGCGAGCTGGTCCGCCTCGTCCAGGTACTGCGTGGTCAGCAGCACCGTCGTGCCGTACGCCACCACAGCCCGCACGATCGCCCACACCTGGTTGCGGCTGCGCGGGTCCAGCCCGGTGGTCGGCTCGTCGAGGAACAGCAGGTCCGGGGTGTTGAGGATGCTCGCGGCGATGTCGATGCGCCGCCGCATCCCGCCGGAGTACTTCTTCACCTGCCGTCCCGCCGCCTCGGTCAGCCCGAACGCGGCGAGCAGCTGCTCGGCCCGGTCCCGGGCGCCGGACCGGCCCAGCCCGAGCAGTCGGCCCAGCAGGACCAGGTTCTCCGCCCCGGTCAGGTCCTCGTCCAGCGAGGCGTACTGGCCGGTCAGGCTCACCCGGGAGCGCACCGCGTCGGCGTCACGCACCACGTCGTGTCCGAAGACCCGGGCCGTGCCGCCGTCCGGGCGCAACAGCGTCGCCAGCACCCGTACGGCGGTGGTCTTCCCGGCGCCGTTCGGGCCCAGCACTCCGTAGACGGTGCCGGCGGGAACCCGCAGGTCCAGCCCGTCGAGTGCCCGGGTCGAACCGAAGGACCGGACCAGGCCCTCGGCCTCGACGGCCAGGCCGGTGTTCCGGTTGCTCATGAATCGCTACCTCTCCTCGTCGGTGTTCTCGACAGCCGTACGGGTGTGCCGCCCGACCGATCGCCTGTTTCAACGAGGCCGGGAAGCTGTGGTGTTGTGCCGGCCTCACCCCGAAGGCGCCAGACGGCCCGCCAGATCCGATCTGGCGGTGGCGATTCCCGGCCGACGACGGCCGGTACGGGAGGAAGGCGGGGTTATGACCGTTCCCGCAGCAGCCCGCCGGATGACCGATCGTGGACAGTGCTTGATCGATCGCCTGCCATATGCTGCGCCGGCATCCGACGCACGGGGGCGCGTCCCGGTTGTGGTTACGCGGACGCCTCTCTGCGCATTGAAACCGAGAGGGGTAACAAACTGTTGCTGTTTCGTGCATCTTTGGCGCTCTTGGGGAAGCTATAGTGATCGGGTGAACCTGAAGGAATGGGCGGCGTCGACCGGCATCGCGTACATCACCGCTCGGCGGCAGTACGCAGCCGGGACGCTGCCCGTTCCCACATACCGGATCGGCCGCCTGATCATGGTCGGAGAGCCGGTCACCGGCACGCCGGCCGGAACCGGGCAGACGGTCGTGTACGCCCGCGTGTCGTCCGCCGATCAAAAGCCCGACCTGGATCGACAGGTCGCTCGGGTGACCGTCTGGGCCACCGGCCAGAAACTCGGTGTGGACCGGGTGGTGACCGAGGTCGGCTCCGCACTCAACGGGCACCGCAAGAAGTTCCTCGCCCTGCTGCGCGACCCGGCTGTATCAACGATCGTGGTCGAACACCGTGATCGGTTCGCCCGCTTCGGCGCCGAATACGTTGAGGCTGCTCTCTCAGCGCAGGGCCGCCGGTTGCTCGTCGTGGACCCGGCGGAGGTCGACGACGACCTGGTCCGCGACGTCACCGAGATCCTGACCTCACTATGCGCCCGTCTCTACGGCCGCCGCGCCGCCGCTAACCGCGCTCGCCGCGCGGTCGAGGCTGCCACCGAGGAAAGTCCGGCGTGAGAACGATCCAGGCGTACCGGTTCGCCCTCGACCTCACCTCCGGCCAGGAACGCAATGTTCTTGCCCACGCGGGGGCGGCCCGCGTCGCTCACAACTGGGCGCTCGCGAAGGTCAAGGCCGTCATGGACCAGCGGGCCGCCGAACGCTCGTACGGCGTTCAGGACGACCTGTTGACGCCGTCGCTGTCCTGGTCCCTGGCCGGGCTGCGTAAGGCATGGAACCACGCGAAGGGCGACGTCGCGCCGTGGTGGGGCGAGGTGTCGAAGGAGGCGTTCAACACCGGCCTCGACGCGCTCGCTCGCGGGTTGAAGAACTGGGCCGACTCCCGTAACGGCAAACGAGCCGGGAAACCGGTCGGCTTCCCCCGGTTCAAGTCCCGCCGCCGCGCCACACCGAGCGTGCGGTTCACCACCGGGGCGATCCGGGTCGAACCCGACCGAAAGCATGTGGTGCTGCCCCGGCTGGGCCGCCTGAAGTTGCACGAGTCCGCCCGCAAACTCGCCCGCCGCCTGGACAACGGCACCGCCCGGATCATGTCCGCAACCGTGCGCCGCGACGGCGGCCGGTGGCACGTCTCCTTCACCGTGGAGGTCGAGCGCACCGAGCGCCAACCGGCGCACCCCTCCTCGGTCGTCGGCGTGGATGTCGGCATCAAGCACCTCGCGGTCCTGTCTACCGGCGAGATGGTCGATAACCCACGTCACCTCCTGGCCGCGCAGCAGCGGATGCGCGTGCTCGGCCGTGCGCTGTCGCGTAAGACCGGCCCGGACCGACGCACCGGCAGACGGGCGTCTAAGCGGTGGGAACAGGCTGCGACTCGGCTCGGCCGTGCGCACGCCCGGGTGGCGAACCTGCGCCGCGACGGGCTGCACAAGCTCACCACCCGCCTCGCCCGCGAGCACGGCACGGTGGTGGTCGAAGACCTCAACGTGACCGGGATGCTCGCCAACCGCAGGCTGGCCCGGCACATCGCTGACGCCGGGTTCGCGGAGATTCGCCGCCAACTGACGTACAAGACCGAATGGAACGGTGGTCGGCTGCTGCTGGCCGACCGCTGGTATCCGTCCTCGAAGACCTGCTCGGGCTGCGGCGCGGTGAAAACCAAACTCGCCCTGCACGAGCGCGAGTACGAATGCGAGGCGTGCGGTCTGGTCATCGACCGTGACCGCAACGCCGCCCGTAACCTGGCCGCGCTGGCGGCTGAGTTCGACACCGCCGGGAGTGGCCCGGTGGCAGGACGTGGAGACGACCGGAAGACCCGCATACGCGGGCAGGTGTCCGTGAAACGTCAACCCGGCACCGCATCCGCGGGTCAGACCGGGACCGTCCTACCACAAGGCAGGACTACCATCCGCGCGTTCGCTAGAGCGCACTGAAAGGTAACGGTCCACCGTGTCCATCGTCCGAAGAGTGCTCGGCGCACTCGCCGTGGCGGCCCTGGCCGTCACCGCCGCACCCACCGCCGCCGGTGCGGCGGCGGATCCGGCAGGCGTGCTCCACCTGACCGTCAGCAGGCTCGACGGCAGCCCGGCCGCCGGTAACGTCGCCGTGACGGCCGCCGACAGCAGCTACGACAAGGACCTCCTGCCGCTGGACGAGTCCGGGCAGCTCAGCGTGGAGGTGCCGGCCGGCGACTACAAGATCGCTGTCACCCCGGTGTACAGCGACGGCCAGGACGACGAGGTACTCAGGCAGTGGGTGCCGGGCCGGACCAGCTGGGCGCAGGCCGGAACGGTCCGGGTGTCCGCGGGGGACACGACGGAGGTCTCCGAGCGCCTGCTCGCGCCCAGCGGGTCGACCCTGCGGGCGCTCGACGCGGTCACCGGCGCCGCGGTCGACGGGCTGTGCGTGTTCCTCGACCCCGGCGCAATCCGTGCGGCGACACCCGGGTGACCGTCCCGCCGCTGATCCCCGGCCCGCAGGAGGTGTGGGTCTACACCCGCGACGACACCCACCTGCCCCGCTACGCCACGGTGAACGTCCTGGCCGACGGCAGCGGCACCGCCGTGGTCGTCCTGACCCCGGCCGCGAACGTGGTCTCCCGGGTGGTCGACGCGGCGACCGGCGCGCCCGTCGCCGGGGCCTGTGTGACGCCGACGCCCGCCGGTACCGGCGAGCTCCCCGACAACCCGGGACGGTACTGCTCCGACGCCTCCGGGAACGTCCGCGTCGGCCTGGTCGCGGCCGGCTCCTGGAACCTGTTCGCCCGCCCCGCCGGCGGATCGGCGTACGGCGCGCAGTGGGTCGGCGCGACCGGCGGCACCGGCGACGCGAAGCAGGCCCGGGTGGTCACTCTCCGGGCCGGGCAGACGGTCACCGTGCCCCCGATCCGGCTCGACCGCGCCGGTGTCGTCACCGGCACCGTGACCAGCGCGGCCACCGGCAGGCCGGCGACCTCCGGCGCCGTGACGCTCGCGCCCGAGTCGGGCTCCTTCCTGGACTGGGGTGTGAAGCTGGACGCGCAGGGCCGCTACCGGATCGACTGGCTCGGCCCGTACGCCTGGCCGCTGCTGTTCAGCACCGCCGACAACGCCGCCCAGTGGTCCGGCGGGTTCGCCCTGCGGGGCAAGGCCGTGCCGGTCACGGTCCGGGCCGGCGCCACCACCGTCTACAACCTCGCCGTGCGGCGTGGCGTCCTGGTCACCGGCCGGCTCGTCGACCCGGAGGGCCGCCCGGTGGTCGCCGAGCTGACGGTGCGCAACGCGCGTACCCGTGAGGTCATCGGCTATTCGTTGGATCTGGATCGCGACGGCGAGTACGCGCTGCGCGTGCTCGGCCCCCAGCCGGTCACCGTGGCGTGGCTGTGGACGCCGCCCTACGTCCTGTACGCCGGCTGGTACGACGGCGCGGCCCGCCCGGCCGACGCCACCGAGGTGACCCTGCCGGGCACCGGCACCCTGCGACTCGACGTCGCTGTCGACCGGTTCCCCGCCGGTTGAGCGGCACGGGCCGGGTGGCGTGCGAGCCACCCGGCCCGGCGCCGGTCAGCGCACCGAGTCCAGCCGGGTCCGCTGCTCGGCGGTCAGCTCCAGGTCGACGGCGGCAAGGCTCTCCTCCAGCTGCGCCACCGAGGAGAGACCGACGAGCGGGATCGACGGGATGTCCCCGCCCGTCAGCCAGGCCAGCACCACCTGGTTGACTGTGGCACCGGTCTCGGCGGCCACCGCCCGCAACGCCGCCAGCCGGGCCGGGGTGGCGGGCACCACGTACTCCTCGCCGAGCCGCTCCGGCCGGACGTACGCGCCCTTCAGCAGCGGCGAGTACGCGACCAGCGTGAGCTGCGGCTCCGTGCGCAGGTAGCTGAGCAGGTCGGGGCCGACCCAGCCGACGTCGCCGTCCGGGTCCAGCTCGCTCGGCACGTCCAGCCGCCGGGGCAGGTAGCTGCGGTGGTACTGGAGCACCTCGTACCCGGGCAGGCCGGCCGCGGCGGCGAGCGCACGGGCCCGCTCGACCCGCCAGGCGCGGTGGTTGCTGGCGCCCAGCAGCCCCACCGTGCCCTCGGCGACCAACTCGGCGAAGCCCTCCACGGTCTCCCGCATCGGGATCGTCCGGTCCTCGATGTGGGCGTAGAGCAGGTCGATCCGCTCGACGCCGAGGCGCTCCCGGCTGCGCTCGGCGGACTCGCGGATCACCTTGGCCGACAGCCCTTCCGGGTTGTCCACATAGCTGGTGCCGGGCGCGAGCGGACGGGCGCCGAGCTTCGTGGCGATGACCACCTCGCCGCCGATTCCGCGGCTGCGCCGCCAGCGGCCGAGCAGCTCCTCGCTCTCGCCACCCTGGCCCCCGTTGTGCCAGAAGGCGTAGTTGTCCGAGGTGTCGATGAAGGTGCCGCCCGCCTCGACGTACCGGTCGAGGATGGCGAACGAGGTGGCCTCGTCGGTGGCGGTGCCGAACAGCATCGCGCCGAGGCTCAGCACACTGACCTCGCGACGCGTGGCCGGGTCCGTGCCGATGGTGCGGTAGCGCATGTCTTCCTCCCCGTCGGAGCTCTGCCGGTCACCCTGCCCCTTCGAGTGCGCGCGAAGTCAACAACGGAGGGGCCCCGGGATTCCGGGGCCCCTCCGACGCGTGACGCTCAGCTCGGGATGTAGTCGAACTCGTCCGGGTTCGGGCCCGTCCGGCCGGCCTCGCCCCGGTCCAGCGAGGTGAGCCGCTCCATCGCGGTGTCGTCGAGCGTGAAGTCGAAGATCGCGAAGTTCTCCTCGATCCGCTTCGGCGTGGTCGACTTCGGAAAGACGATGTCGCCGCGCTGCACGTGCCAGCGCAGCACCACCTGGGCCGGGGTCCGGCCGACCTGCTCGGCCACGTCGACGACTGTCGGGTCGTCGAGCACCTTGCCCTGCGCGATCGGCGACCACGCCTCGGTGAGGATGCCGTGCGCCTTGTCGTACGCCCGCACCTCCTCGTTGCCGAGGTAGGGGTGCGCCTCGATCTGGTTGACCGCCGGCACCACGTCCGCCTCGGCGGCCAGCCGCTCCAGGTGGGCGACCTGGAAGTTGGACACGCCGATCGACCGGACCGTGCCCGCGTCACGCAGCTCCTCCAGCACCTTCCAGGTGGAGACGAAGTCGCCGTCGTAGCGGGTGGGCAGCGGCCAGTGGATCAGGAACAGGTCGAGGTAGTCGAACTTCAGCTCCCGCAGCGACTGCTCGAACGCCTTGCGGGCGTCGTCCGGGCGGTGGAAGCCGTTGTTCAGCTTGCTGGTGACGAAGACCTCGCCGCGGTCCAGCCCGGAGGCACGCAGCGCCTGACCCACCTCGGCCTCGTTGCCGTACATCTGGGCGGTGTCGATGTGCCGGTAGCCGACCTCCAGCGCGGTGCCGACGGCGCGGACGGTGTCCTTCGGCTCGATCTGGAAGACGCCGAAGCCGAGCTGCGGGATGGTGTTGCCGTCGTTGAGTGCGATGTCCGGAATGCCGTTCTGGGCCATGAGAGCCTCATCTCCGATCGTGCGGTGCCCGGGGGCGCGTCCGTGCCGACCGCCCCCGGCCGTGCCAACCGGATGTCTCTACCCGCTCGCGACGCTTCCTCACATCGGGGACGAGCGTCAACCCCAGATCGACCGTGCCCACTCGGGGTGGTCGACGAACGGGTTGCGGTTGCCCTGCCAGCGCTCGTAGATGCGCTGGTTGCGGCGCTTCTCGAAGGCGTCCGGCGGATCCTGGTCGTTCCAGGCCAGCAGCTTCGACAGCCGCCCGAGGCGGGGCGCGGAGCCGTTGGAGACCGAGTCGTTCGGTTCCAGGTCCGGCCAGCCGTCGCCACCCTCGTACCGGATCGCCATGTAGAGGATCATGCGGGCCACGTCGCCCTTGACCGCGTCGCGCGGCTCGAACGAGTCGGCGTTGGTGTAGCAGCCGGGCGCCTCGGCCACCGTGCCGCCGCCCGAGTCGAAGTCCTTGTTGCCGCGCGACGAGTTGACCGACACGTCCTCCGGGCGCAGGTGGTGCACGTCGGTGCCGGGCCCGGTGGCGGTGCCGAAGTCGCCGTGCGACTTGGCCCAGACGTGCTCCCGGTTCCAGTCGTTCGCGCCGCCGCCGTTGCTCGTCTTGCTCTGCGACCGTCCGCTGTAGAGCAGGACCACGTTCGCCGGGTTGGCCGGATCCTGGTCGGTGTCCTTGAGCGCGTCCCACACCTGGTCGTAGCTGAGCTTCGTCTGCACCTTGATGATGCCGTGCAGCGCGGTGCGCAGCGCCGGCCCGCTCTTGCCGGCCGCGGTCGCGTAGTACGCGTCCGGCCCGGCGGTGCCGGTCGGGCTCGGGGTCGGCGTGGGACTCGGCGTGGCGCCGCCGCCGCCGAGGCTCATCGCGGTCGGGTTCTTCAGCCCGCCGTGGCTGAAGTACGCGGTGAGCGCGCCGGTCGCGGTCACCTGCCGCCCTCGCAGCGACGGGTTGGTGAGCAGCCCGAAGGTGCTCCGCCAGGCGGCCGTCACCTGCACGTACAGCATCCGGCCGGTGCCGGTCTCGCCGGCCTGGTCGGCGAGGGCGATCGCGGTGTCGGCGGTGAAGCCGGACGTGAGCACCGTGTTGGTGGCGGTGGGCTGGCCGATGACGTAGCCGGTGACGGTGGCCGTCCGGCCGTCCTGGGCGGCGAGCGCCTGAGCCACGGTCAGGGGTGTCGCGGCCGACGCGGCGCCGGTCACGCCGAGCGGGATACCGACCGCGACGGCGAGCACGACCGCCGCGATCAACCGCCCGGGTCGCGAGCGGGTGACACGCTTCATATTCATGATCAGCGATGTTAGTCGGATCGAGGTGAACTGCGGGAGGTCAGCGGGCCAACTTTTCGTCCCGGCCGGCCTCGAACAGCACCGGCCACGGCCGGGCCGCCGGGGCGAGGAGCGCCGGCCCGCCCGGTTCGTCGGGCGCGGCGAGCGTCTCGGTGGCGAGGTGGCCGAACATCGGCGCGGCCGGGTGCGCCGCCCGGATCGGCCAGGCCGCGGAGATCCGCCGGACCAGCGGCGTACCGGTGATCGGTCGCCACGCGACACGTGGTTCCCGGCGGACCAGCGCGGCGGGCTCGACGGCGACCGCACCGCCGGCCAGGAGCAGACCGAACAGGAACTCCGGGTTGCGCGCGGGGCGGACCCGGGCCGGGGCGAAACCGTGCTGCCGGCACACGGTCAGCAGATGCTCGTGCCAGCCGGGCGCGGTGACCGGTGGCGCGGTGACCAGATCCATGCCGGCCAGATCGGCGAGCGCGATCTCCCGCGGCCGGGCCAGCGGCGAGGCCCGGGGCAGCAGCACACCCACCGGTACGTCCACCGGCTCACCGAAGCGCAGCCCGGCCCCGTCGACCGGATGGTGCAGCAGGCCGACGTCCAGCCGCCCGTCCGTGAGCATCCGGTGCTGCTCGGCGCTCGTCAGTTCGTGCAGGTCGAGGGCGAGCCCGGGCGCGCGGGCCGCGAGCGCGTCGAGCAGCGCGCGCAAGGTCACGGCCGGGGTCTCCGGGGGTACGCCGGCGCGCAGCACCCCGAGCGCGCCCCGGCGGACCCGCTCGGCGAGGTGACGCAGCCGGCGTTCACCGGCCAGCAGCTCGTCGGCCTCGCCGAGCAGCAACTGGCCGGCGGTGGTGAGGCCGACCTGGCGCTGTGACCTGTCGAACAGGGTGACGCCCAGCTCCCGCTCCAACCGCTGGATCGACTGGCTCAGCGGCGGCTGTGCCATGCCCAGAGTCTCGGCGGCCCGGCCGAAGTGCAGTTCCCGGGCGACCACCACGAAATGCCGCAGGTGCCGCAGCAGGTCCATCCGGGCACCCTAGCGTCGCCGCTGGTTACCGTGTCGGCGTGGATGTGGCGGAACGGATCGGGGAGATCTTCGGGCGGGCCGGGGTGCGGGGTTGCCTGCACGTCGTGGACGTGGACGACCCGGCCGGCGGTGAGGTGGCGCTGCGCGCCGACGAGCAGATCGTCATCGCCTCCGTCTTCAAGATCATGGTGGTGCTGGAGTTCGCCCGGCAGGCGGCCGCCGGCCAGCTCGACCCGACCGAACGGGTGCTCGTCGGTGCCGCCGACCGGCTCGGCGGCTGGGGCGTGGCCGGCTGCGCCGACGACGTGGAGGTCTCCCTGCGCGACCTCGCGTACCTGGCCATGTCGGTGAGTGACAACACGGCGGCCGACCTGCTCCTGCGCCGGATCGGGGCGGACGTGCTGCCGATGCTGGCCGCGGAGCTGGACCTGCCGCGTACCCGGATCGTCGGCGGCCCCCGGCAACTCGTCGAGACGATGCTCTCCGACGTGGGCGCACGCACCGAGGCGGACTTCGCGCGGATCTTCCCCACCCTGTCGCCCGAACGGGTCCGCGCGATGCGGGTCTTCGACCCCGAGCACACCAGCTCCAGCACCGCCCGGGAGCTGACCCGGCTGCTGCGTCTGGTGTGGCGGGACGAGGCCGGCCCGGCGCCCGCGTGCGCCATGGTCCGGGAGCTGATGGCACGGCAGCTCTTCTGGACCCGGCTGGCCGCCGGTTTCCCACCCGGGGTCCGGGTCGCCGGGAAGACCGGCACCCTGCCGGGACTGCACCTCGAAGCCGGCGTCGCGGAGTACCCCGACGGCCGCAGGTACGCGATCGCGGTGGCGGTACGTACCGAACGGCTGGCCGCCCGCCGGATCGACGTGGACCTGGCGATGGGGGAGGCGGCCCGGACCGCCGTCGATTCATTGCGTTGATCCAGGCCGGGCCACCGGCCTGGCCTGCGGTGATATCGGTCCGGATATCGGTCGTTGCGCTCGTCGATCTTGGACATCGACGCCGGCGGGGTGGTGGTCTGGGCCTACCGATCACCGATCCCGAACGGGGAGGACGACACATGCCCGAGAACCGGCCGTCCGGCTACGCCCGCCGTCGACTGCTACGCGACACAGCGGTCGGCGCCGCCGCCGTCACCACCGCCGGACTCGTCGCCGGCGCCCCGGCCCGCGCCGCCGGGCCGAGCCCCGTCGCCGCGCCGAGCCGCGCCGCCGGCGGTACGCGACGCGGCGGCGCGGTGAGCTTCCGCTGGTGGGGGACCTCCGGCTGGCGGATCGACATCGGGGACCGGACGGTGCTCGTCGACCCGTACCTGAGCCGGTACGACACCGGGCTGTTCCGGAAGCCGTTCAACCCCGACACCCGGCTGACAGTGGCCGCCGACGTGGTCGACCGGCTCGCCGACCGGGCGGAGAACATCTTCGTCACCCACACCCACTGGGACCACTTCAACGACGTGCCGCACATCGCCGCCCGGACCGGTGCCCGGGTCTTCGGCACGCTCACCGCGTATCACCTCGGCCTGGCGTACGGGCTGCCGACCGGGCAACTGGCCCCGGTCAAGGGCGGGGAGGTGCTCGACTTCGACGGGTACACGGTGGAGGTGGTCGGCTCGCTGCACAGCCGGAACCCCACCTGGTCGATGGCCTTCCCCGGGGTACGGATCAGCCGGCCGCCCCGTCCGGAGACGATCGCCGACCTGCCCGAGGGCGACACGCTGGCGTACCAGATCCGGATCGACGGCGGCCCGGCCGTGTTCTTCATGGGTGCCAGCGACTTCGACGAGCGCAAGCTCAGCGGGCTCGCCCCGGACGTCGCGATGGTCGCCTCCGCCGCCACCACCTCGACCGCCGACTACGTGCCCCGGCTGATGGCCGCGCTGGACCGTCCGAAGTTCGTGGTTCCGGTGCACTGGGACAACTTCGAGACGCCGCTCACCAACCCGCCGACTGTCGCCGACAGCGACCGGGAACGCCTCGACGCCCTCGTCGCCGAGGTGCGCCGGGTCTCGCCGCGCAGCCGCGTGCTGGTGCCGGAGTACCACACCGCCTACCGATTCTGACGGCGCCGCTCAGGAGGCCGCCAGCCGGGCGTAGACGTCGCCGGAGCGACCGGCCGGGCGGTACGTCTCCAGCAGGCGTACCAGCCCGGCCGCGTCCAGCCACCGGTCGCCGGCGAACCGCATGGTCTCCACCGGCGAGTAGTTGTAGCGGTAGCCGCCCGCCGTCGCGCCCAGCCGTTCCACCAGCTCCAGCGCGGCCAGCGCGGCGTCGTGCGCGGGCGGCAGGTACTCGAAGGACAGCCCGCGCACCGGACGGCTGAGCCCGGCGAGCACGTCGACCTCGAAGCCCTCGACGTCGACCTTGCAGAACGCCGGTACGCCGTGCCGCGCGATCAGGTCGTCCAGCGTCACCACAGGCACCTCGACCGACCGGTCCCAGCGGACCCCGGCGAAGCTCGGATCGGCTGTGACCGACTCGATCCACGACGACGACATGGTGGACACCGTCGGCGTCGCGCTGGACAGTTCCAGCCGCGCGCTGCCGGACCGCGCACCGACCGCCGTCGGCTCGATCGTCACGTCGGCGTCCCGCCCGAAGCCCAGGCGCAGCACCCGCAGGCAGTCCGGCTGCGGCTCCACGGCGACCACCCGCGCGCCCAGCCGCCGCCAGGTACGCACCCGGCCGCCGACGTGGGCGCCGATGTCGAAGCCGAGGTCGCCGGGGGAGAGGAACTGCCCGTAGAGCTGCCGGGCACGCCGGTGCTTGGCCGGCTGACCGTGGTAGACGGCCAGGGAACGGGTGATCCCCCAGGCCCGCGCGAGCATCGTCACGACATCCCTAACTGTGAGTGGTGGACTTCGGTCCGAACGCGTGCAGGAACCGGTCACGGAACGACTCCATCGGCCAGACCGGGGCCTGCGGGTCGGGGTTGAGGCCGTCCTGCCAGCCCCACCCGGCGATGCGGTCGAGCACTGCCGGGTCCTTGGCGACGACTGTGATCGGCACGTCCTTGCCGGCGCCCTCACCGGTGACCGCCCGGGCCGGCTGGTGGTCGCCGAGGAACACGAGCACCAGGTTCTCGTCACCGTACCGCTGCACGTAGGAGATGAGCGTGCGCAGCGTGTAGACCACCGACTGCCGGTACGCCTCCCGGGTGCCCTCCTTGGCGCGGTCGGCGCGCGCGGTCCCCTTGTAGACCGAGCCGTCGCCGACGTCGTCCCAGTCCACCAGCGGCGGCACCGGCGTCCACGGGATGTGGCTGGACAGCAACGGGATCTCGGCCATCACGGGTGCGTGACCGGGTCCGCGCTCGCGGCGCTGGAACGTCGACAGCGTGTACTGGTCCGGCGGCGAGGAGAAGCTGAACAGCGGCCCCCGGTAGCCGAGTTCCTTCACGCCGTACACCTGGTCGGGGGAGAAGAAGTCGGCCTCCGGCCAGGCCCGGGTGAGCGCCGGCATGACCAGCGTGGTGCGCCAGCCGGCGCGCTTGAACGCGCCGTTGAGGGTCAGGTGGTCGCTGCGCACCAGGTTGGTGTAGCGCAACTGGTTGTCCGCGCGGATGCCGCTCATCAGCGTGGCGTGCGCGAGCCAGCTCCCGCCGCCGGTGGTGGACGAGGTGAGGAACGCGCTGCGGCTGCCGTATCCGGCCGCCCGCAACTGGCGGGTTCCCTCGTCCAGGACGGCGTCCACCTCCGGTGCGAGGTCCGGGTCCTCCAGCGCGACCCGGCCGTAGCTCTCCACGAACGTGAACAGCACGTCCTTGCCGCGCAGCGCGGTCAGCAGCTCGTCGCCCGGCACGTTCTGGAACGGGTCGCCGGCGAGCTGCGTGTTCAGCGTCTCCTGGTCGTTGAGGCCCGCCCGTACCTGCCGGGCCCGGTCGTAGAGACCGGCCGCCACCGTGTCTGCGGCGACCGGGACGCCCGGCACGATCTGCGCGCCGAGCACGGCGCAGACCACCCAGGCGGCGGCGAGCGCGGTGGTCGCGCGCGCGGAGACCATCCGGTGGCCGGCCACCACCCGGGCCAGCCGCCGTGCCGACAGCGTCACCAGCAGCAGTACGGCGAGAACGGCGACCACTGCCAGTGCCACCGCACCCACCTCGGCGGCCGGGCCGTACGACTCGGACAGGAACTCCGCGCCCGCGCCGAGGAACGTCCAGTCGGCGATCAGGTCGAAGGGGCGGTCCAGGACCAGCGAGAACCCGAGGTCGGCGACCTTGAGGACGAGGACCAGGCCGAGCAGCGCGCCGAGGATCGTGGCCACCACCCGGCGCGGACGTGCCGGCAGGACCAGCAGCAGGGCGACGGCGACCAGCCCTTCCACCGGGATGCGCAGGAACGCGCCCGGGCTGAACCCGTTGACGTCACTCGGCGCGACGAGCGCCACCAGCACGAGCGCGGCGGCCAGCGCGGTGACCGTCGCGGCGACCAGCCGCCGGGCGCGCGGTCGGCCGGACGACGCGACGCCGTCGTCCCCGGCCCCTGTGTGGCCGGGGGTGCGGTCGACCGGGCCGGCGTCGGACGTGGCACTGTCGCCCTGGTCGCTCGTGGCGCGGTCGCTCTCGGCCGTCGTGCCGTCGGTCGTGAGGCCGTTGTTCGCGGTGCCGTTCGGGGCGTCGTCGTCGCCGTCCGCCCGGCGGGACAGGTCGGTCACGGGCGCCGCCCGCCGACCTCGGCGGGCTCGCGCGCGATCCGCGCGCCCGGCGTCCACTCGGAGCGGTGACCGGCGGGCGCGGGGGACACCGGCGCGGCCGGGAGCGCCACCGGGCGCCGCCGCGACGGTACGCGGTGCCGCCACAACCAGGCGACGTCCCGTCCGAACGACTCGACGAGCATCGCGAGCGCGCCGAGAAGCACCGCGACCGCGAGCAGCCGGGGCAGGACGCCTGCCGCCACCACCGCCAGCGCGATGCCCTGCGTGGCGGCGACCACCTTGCGCCAGTAGCGCGGCGGCAGCGAGCCGCGCATCCACGGCAGCACCCAGCCGGCGGCGACGAAGACGTACCGCATCGCGCCGATCACCAGCACCCAGGCACCGACCTGGTCGGCGACGTACCCGCAGAGGACCAGGACCAGGAAGGAGTCGACCTCCATGTCGAACCGTGCGCCCAGCGCGCTCACCGTGCCGGTACGCCGGGCCACCTGCCCGTCGACCCAGTCCAGCGACAGCGCCACCGCGCTCAGGACGACGAGCACCGGCACCACGATCGGCTCGCGGAACGAGTCGACTGTCAGCGCGGCAACCCCGCCGGCGAGCGTCGCCCGGGTGAGCGTCACCCAGTCGGCCGGCCCGAGCCGGTCCGCGCCCGAGCGGCGCAGCCCGTATCCGAGCGCCGCGACCGTCACCACCCCGAAGAGCAGACCGGCAAGCCAGCCGTACGCGCTCAGGCCGACCGTGCCGGCCAGGGCCGCGAGTACGCCGACCTGGAGAATCGCCCCCGCGAATGGATCAGTTCGAAGTGCGGACACCATGCCTCCGAGGTAGACGTCACGAACCACACGTGTGTACGGAGAACATGCCCGAACAGTTCGTTCTGATGCCGGAAACGCGCCAGCGGATGTGGCATGTCACGTCGGCCGGCGGGGCGGCGCGCGGTCAGCGCGCCCGGTCGGCGGTGTCCTCGTCGCGCCGGGCCAGCGCCGAACGGCGGTAGCCGTACAGCGCGTAGACGAGCGCGCCGAGCAGGAACCAGGCGCCGAACCGCCATGCCGGTCCCTCCCGTCGCACCGACGTACTCCGGCCGGGCCGCCGCCGTCCGGCGAGCCGCACCCGTATGGACGAACGTGAATCCTCGGCGCGAAGATCGCAGCCCGGCGGCGGCGGTCACCCCTGCGGCGGGCCGGCGACCAGCCGCCAGTACTGCCGCTTGCCCTCGTCGCGGACCACGACGCCGAGCCGGGCCAGCTCCCCGTGCAACTCCCGGGTCTCGGCGTCGTGGCCGCCGTCGAGCGCCCGCTGCCGGGCGCGCAGCAGGGCGTCCGCGCCGGACGGCAGGCCGGGCAGCCCTTCCACCCACCGCCGGTACGCGTCCCGGTGCGGGTCCTGCCCGGTCCACGGCCAGCCCTGCCGGGTGAACGCCTCCCGCAGCCGCTCGGCGTCCAGGTCGGACTTCTCCCGGACCAGCTCGCCACCGGCGGTGTCCAGCAGCACCAGCGCCTTGCCGTCGACGAACACCCCCGCAACGTCGGCGCGCGCCAGGTCCCGGCCGTGCCCGTCGCGGTGCAGCCGCACCGTCCGGTGCCCGACCGTGACGGTCAGCCGCTCGCGGACCGCCACCACCGCCAGGAACAGGCCGCCGAGCAGGCCCACCCCGGCCCCGATCGGGTACGCCCGATCGTCCGGCCACCGGTCGAGCAACTCGAACAGGCCCTGGAACGGGAACCAGGCCAGCCCGGCGATCCAGCCGGACACCGCGGTCAGCCCGGCGCCCAGCCCCGCCCCGAGCAGCGGGAACCCCGCCCACATCAGCACCAGCTCGCCGCGTCCGCCGTCGACCACGACGTCCTCGCCGGGTTGCCATGCGGTCACTGTCAGGACACCTCCCGGCGCATGGTGCGCACCAGACCGGCGACCAGCGGCAGGAGCACCCAGACGGCGAGCGAGACGCCGAGCCGGCCCCACTGCCCGCCGTTCATCTCGGCGCCGAGCAGCGGCTCCATCGTGTACGACGTGTCCAGCCAGCGGGCCGGCTCACGCAGCGCGGAGATCATCGCGGCGAGCAGGCTCCACACCGTGGGTAGCAGCAGGTAGGTGACGATCGCCAGCGGCGTGTTCAGCAGCAGCAGGCCGAAGGCGGCGCCCATCAGCACGCTCGCCACCTGGAACACGGCCGCGTGCGGCAGCAGTTGCCAGTCGAACGTCCAGGCGCCCGCCCCGCCGGTGACGCGGGCGGCGAGCGTGCCGGCGGCGGCGACGGCCAGGCTGACGAGCACCGAGGCGAGCGCGGCGAGCACCACCGCTGCGAGTTTGGCGACGATCACCCGCTCGCGGCGGGGCACCAGCGCGAACGTGGTGAGCGCGCTGCGCTGCGACCACTCGCCGGTGATGGAGAGGATGCCGAGCACCGGCAGCAGCAGCCCGACCGGCAGCAGCGACGGCGTGAAGAAGGCGGTGAACGTCTGGTCCGGCGCGTCGACGACGAACAGCTGCACCACCACGATCGCGGCGGCGATCAGCCCGATCGTGATCAGCAGCCAGCGTCCGGCCCGGGTGTCGGCGAGCTTGCGCAGCTCCACGGCGGTGAGCCGGGCCAGCGAGGGACCGGCGACGGCCGGCTCGTGCCGCGGCGGGGCGGTCGGAACGGCAGTGGTGGTCATCGGACGGCCTCCTTGGTCGACGCGCCGGCGGTGAGGGTGAGGAAGAGCTGCTCCAGGCCGCCGCTGCCGGCCGGGCGCAGTTCGGTGAGGACCAGTCCGGCGTCCGCCGCGGCCTGACCGACCTGGCCCGGCTCGGCCCGGACCACGAAGCCGCCGTCGGTGCCGGCGGTGGCGGGCAGCGCGGCCCGGTCCAGCGTCAGGCGCAGGGCGTGCGCGTCGCGGGCGCGCACGAGCGTGCCGGCGCCGGCGAGCAGCTCGTCCTTGCCGCCCTGGGCGACCACCCGGCCGCCGCCGATCACCACCAACCGGTCGGCCACCGCCTCCACCTCGCGCAGCAGGTGCGAGGAGAGCAGCACCGTGCCGCCCCGGTCGGCGAAGTCGCGCAGCAGGCCGCGCATCCAGAAGATCCCCTCCGGGTCGAGGCCGTTGGCCGGCTCGTCCAGGATCAGGACCCGGGGGTCGCCCAGCAGCGCCAGAGCCAGGCCGAGCCGCTGCCGCATGCCCAGGGAGTACGCGCCGACGCGGCGCCGGGCCGCGGTGTCGTTCAGCCCGACCTGGTCGAGTACCGCCGCCACCCGCCCCCGGTCCACGCCCATGGTGCGGGCGGCGAGCGTGAGCGTCTCCCGCCCGGTGCGCCCGGCGTGCTGCGCCGAGGCGTCGAGCAGCACGCCGATCTCCCGTCCCGGGTTGGGCAGGTGCCGGTACGGGCGTCCGCCGACTGTGGCGCCGCCCGAGGTGGGCGGCGTCATCCCGCAGATCATCCGCATCGTGGTGGACTTCCCGGCGCCGTTCGGCCCGAGGAAACCGGTCACGGAACCCGGTTCGCACCGGAACGTGACGTCCTCGACGGCGGTGTGCGGACCGTACCGCTTGGTGAGCTGGTCGACTTCGATCATGCCGTCGAGCCTGCCGGGGCCAACCGGTCACGCGCTGCGGCCGGCGGTCTGCGCCGCCGTCGACCTCGGTTCACCGCAGGCGTCGACTTTGGTAGCTGGTAGCCGGTCCGGAGGGCTTCCTAGCATGGACGGGTGACCAGTGCCGCCGTACCCGATCATCCCTGGCTCCTGCCGGGCTCCCTGGTGCCCGCCCGAGCCGCCCGGCGGACGCCGCGGGACTGGTTCGTGGACGGCGTGCTGTTCGTGGCCTCGCTGCTCTGGGTGCTGATCGCGCACGGCGACGTGACCAGCGCCACCCCGGAGTTCGGCCTCAACGCCGGTCCGGCCTGGCTGGAGGAGGTCGACCTGCTCGTCGGCCTGCTCGTCAGCGGCGCGCTCTGGCTGCGCCGGCGCTGGCCGGTCGGGCTCGCGGTCGCGACCGCGCCGCTGGCGCTCTTCTCGGTCACCGGCGGTGTCGCGCTGCTGGTCATCGTGTTCACCGTGCTGGTCCACCGGCCGCTGCCGGTGGGCCTGGCGCTGGTGGCCTGGCAACTGTTGAGCCTGCCGGTCTACCTCGCGGTCCGGCCCGACCCGACGCTGCCGGTCTGGGCCTCCGCCGTGTGGACCGGGCTGTTCATCTGCGTGGTGGTGGCGTGGGCGTTGTTCGTCCGCGCCCGCCGCCAGCTCGTGCTGTCCCTGCGGGACCGGGCCGAGCGGGCCGAGGCCGAGCAGCAACTCCGGCTCGACCAGGCCCGGCAGCTCGAACGCGGCCGGATCGCCCGGGAGATGCACGACGTGCTCGCCCACCGGATCTCCCTGCTCAGCCTGCACGCCGGCGCGCTGGAGTTCCGGCCGGACGCGCCGCCGGAGGAGGTGGCGCGGGCGGCCGGGGTGATCCGGGCCAGCGCGCACGCCGCGCTCCAGGACCTGCGCGAGGTGATCGGCGTGCTGCGGGCCGAGGTCGGCTCCGAGGCCACGCCGGAACGGCCGCAGCCCACGCTGGCCGACGTGCCCGCGCTGGTCGCCGAGAGCCGCGACGCCGGGGTACGGGTCACCGTGGTCGACGAGGTGATCGAGCCGGAGGCGGTGCCCGCGGCGATCGGGCGCAGCGCGTACCGGATCGTGCAGGAAGGGCTGACCAACGCCCGCAAGCACGCGCCCGGCGCGGTGGTCACGGTCCGGCTGGCGGGCGGCCCGGGGGACGGGCTGGCGGTGGAGATCCACAACCCGTGGCCGGTCGGCGCGTCGCCCACCGCCATTCCCGGCACCGGTACCGGGCTGGTCGGGATCGCGGAACGGGTCACGCTCGCCGGTGGCCGCCTCGAACACGGGCGGGACGCCGACGGCGGTTTCCGGCTGACCGCCTGGCTGCCCTGGGCGGCCCGATGAGCGCGCCGGTGCGGGTGCTGATCGTCGACGACGATCCGCTGGTCCGCGGCGCGCTGTCGATGATCCTCGGCGGCGTACCCGACCTGGCGGTGGTCGGCGAGGCCACCGACGGCGCCGAGGTGCCGGCGGCGGTCGCCGCGTACGCCCCGGACGTGGTGTTGATGGACATCCGCATGCCCCGGGTCGACGGGCTGGCCGCCACCGAGGCGCTGCGGGCCACCCCGGAACCGCCCGAGGTGCTGGTGCTCACCACGTTCGACGCCGACGAGCAGGTGCTGCGGGCGCTGCGCGCCGGGGCGAGCGGCTTCCTGCTCAAGGACACCCCGCCGGCCGAGATCGTGGCGGCGGTACGCCGGGTCGCGGCGGGGGAGGCGACGCTGTCCCCGGCGGTGACCCGCAAGCTCATCGCGCACGTCACCGGCACCGCGCCGGGGGCGAGCCCGGACCCGAAGCGGGAGCGGGCGGTGCGGCTGCTCGACGGCCTCTCCGAGCGGGAGCGGGAGGTCGCGGTGCTGCTCGGCCGGGGCCGGACCAACGCGGAGATCTCCGCCGAGTTGTTCATGAGCGTGGCGACGGTGAAGGCGTACGTGTCGCGCCTGCTGACGAAGCTCGACCTGAACAACCGCGTGCAGGTGGCCCTCCTGGTCCAGGACGCCGGCCTGGTCTGACGCGCAGGACGGCCCGGACGAGCAGTGCTCATGCGAGGACGTCGCCGGGTGGGCAAGTCCCGCCTCGTGGAGGAGTTCGTCGAGCGTACGGGCGTACCCCACCTCTTCTTCACCGCCTCGGCGCAACCCACACCCGCCGCCGACCTGCGGCTCTTCGTTGCGGCGGCGGCCGGCTCGACACTTCCCGGAGCGGGTCTGTTCGCCGGGCAGGCACCGGCCACCTGGGACGCGGCACTCACCCTCCTCGCCGCCGCGCTGCCCGCGGACCAGACCAGCGTCGTCGTGCTCGACGAGATGCCCTACCTCATCGCCACCGATCCAGGTTTCGAGGGCACCCTCCAGAAGGTCTTCGACCGGGAGTTGTCCCGTAGGCCGGTCCTGCTGATCTGCGTCGGCTCGGACCTGGCGATGATGGAGGCGCTCAACGACTACGGTCGGCCGTTCCACCAACGCGCGACCGAAATGGTCGTGCCGCCGCTGAGCCCCGGCGACGTGGGCGAGATGCTCCAGCTGCCGTCGGTGGATGCCATCGATGCGTACCTCGTCACCGGCGGCCTGCCGCTCGTCCTCGACGACTGGGCCCCCGGCGAGACCGTGCGCGACTACCTCGCCAAGGCTGTCCCGGATCCCACGTCCGCACTGATCGTCAGCGGGGAACGGGCCCTCGCTGCCGAGTTTCCGCCGCAGTCCCAGCCGGGCGTGGTGCTGCGCGCCATCGGCTCCGGGGAGCGCACCGCCTCCTCCATCGCGCGGGCCGCCGGCGGAATCCCGCAGGCTTCGCTGCACCGCGCGCTCCGACTGCTGGCTGACAAACGGATCGTGGAGGCCACCCTCCCGCTGTCCACCCGTCCTTCGCGCGAGACCCGGTACGTGGTCGCCGATCCGTATCTCCGCTTCTGGCTCGCCTTCCTCGATCACTACCTCGCCGAGATCGAGCGCGGCAGAGGGGATCTGACCCTCGCCCGCATCCACTCGTCCTGGACCTCATGGCGGGGACGTGCGGTCGAGCCGGTGATCCGGGAGTCGCTGCGCCGGCTGCCGCCGGGGCACCTGCCGTTCGAGACGGCGGTGGTGGGCGGGTACTGGACGCGTATCAACGATCCCGAGATCGACCTGGTCGGCGGTGACCGTAGCCCGGTGGCCAAGCGGATCACGTTCGTGGGCTCGGTCAAGTGGCTGGAGAACGGCGCGTTCGACGGTCACGACCTGGCCCGGCTGCTTCACCACCGCGCCCAGCTACCGGGCGCCGACGACCAGACGCCGGTCGTCGCGGTGGTGCGCAGTGGCCGTGCGGTTGACGGTGTCACGGCGATCGGGCCGGCCGAACTGCTCGCCGCGTGGCGGGATTGAACTGCTGCCGTTTCCCGGCCGTACCAGTGGGCGAGGATGTGGTGCGGCCGTTCCGCCGCACCGCTGCCGAGCTGCGGGAGGCCTGCCGTGCGAGTTGGTGAGCAGTCGACGGATCCCATCGACCAGATCCTGGGCGAGGTGCCGGTACCGGCACCGTTGACCCCCGAGGACGTCCGCCTCGCGGTCCGGGCGGTGGTGGTGCACGCCGCCGAGGAGTGGCCCGCGGGGCCGAAGTGCCGCAACGACGGCTCGTCGTTCCCTTGCCGGTTGCATCGCTGGGGCCGGCGCGTGTTGGAGACACACGGTCTCAACGACCGCCAGATCGACGCGCTGATCCGGCACGGCAACCCGTTCGTGCACGTGCCCTTCCCGTTCGTGCTGACCGGCCCGTCCGGCGCCCGTCCGGCCGCCGGGCAGGCCGGACGTCCGGTGCCGGGACAGCCGGCGCGGGCGGTGCCGGGTCAGGCCGTCCGCCCGGCCGCCGCGGCTCAGGCGGCGCGCGGTCCGGTCCCGCGGGTCGCCGCTCCGCCGGTCCGGCCCGGTCTGCGGCCCGTCGCCGCCCGGTCGGCTCCCACCGCCCGGCCCCGCTGGCCCCGGGCGAGCTGACTCCGTCGCCAGGCCCCGGGCGATCCGACCCGTCGCCCGGTCCGGGTGAGGTGACGCCACGCCTCGCCCGATCCCCGGGCCCGCTCACCCGGCCCCTCCGGCCCGGGGTGAGCCGACGCCCGGCGCCCGGTTCCGGTCGCGTCCACGCCCCGTCGCGGAGCGGCGTCGGTCGTGCCGGAGCATGCCGACGGCGGCCCGGCCGGGGAGCCCCCACCCCCGTGCCGGGCCGCCGTCACCGCTTACTCGACCCCGCAGTCCGGGGCGGACCAGTCCCTGGTGTTGGGCACCTTGTCCCGGTTGTTCTCCCGCCGCGAGTCCACGTGCGTGTGGTCGTCGTGGTCCGGGTAGCCGGGGCCGTAGATGCCGCTGAAGCCCTGGTCACGGGCGGAACGGGCGATGTCGCAGAGGCTGCGGTGCTTGGCGATCAGGTCGGCCGCGTTGCCGTAGAGGTGCTGGCTGTCCGCGGCGCCGCCGACCTGCCGGTTGCAGGCGATGCTGCGGAACCCGCTGGTCACGTAGAGCGGCTTGTCGCCGAGGCTGCGCCGCAGCGCCTCCAGCTTCCACATGGTGCGCAGCGCGTTCTCCCGGGTGGCCGACGACGAGAGCGGGCCACCGGCCCACCCGCCCTTGCCGCAGCCGTTGTCCAGCTCGGCGTAGCTGAAGTGCTTCGGCGTGCAGTCGCTGTCCTTCTGCAGGTCGTAGATCTTGGCGAACGTCTTCGGTCCGGCCACGCCGTCGGCCCGCAGCCCGTACGCGGCCTGGAAGCGCTTGACAGCGGCGGCCGTCTCCGGGCCGTACACGCCGTCGACCCGGACGATGCCGCCGTACGCGGCCCAGCCGGCCACCCGGATCTGGAGCTGCCGTACGTCGGAGCCGGACTGTCCCTGGGACAGCATGCGGTTCCAGGTGTAGCAGCCGTCGGCGTGGGCCGGTGGCGCGGCCACGACGGTCGCCACGGCGGCCCCGGGCAGGGCCAGCGCGAACGCGACCGCCGCCCGCTTCAGGGTGTTGACGCGCACAGAGTCCTCCCGATGTCAGAGCGGAACTGGGGTTGGACGGGCACATCGACCGGTACGTCCCGTCTCTCTCACCGTGACAGGTGAGAGGATTCTTCGTGGTGATTAGCCGAAATTGTTCTCACATCGGGCGGTTGCTGGATATCGGCTGTGAATAGTGCCTGTTTGCGAACGCGCTGCCGGGTGTCGCCCGTCGGAGGTGGGCGGTAACGTCTGCTCCCGGACCCGGGCGGCGACCTCGACGGGCGGGGAGGTGGGCGTTGGCGCGTGGCGGCGTGTTCTGCGTCGAGGGGCAGTGGCACCGCGACCTCAACGAACGAGGATCCGTCCTGCCCACGCTCGACCTGCTCGAACGGCTCGGCCGCATCCGCTACATCCACAAGGACGCGGCCACCCGCGACGAGCTGTTCTACTTCGTCGACAGGTGGCTGCTCAAGCAGTACGCGGATCACCGGGTGGGCTTCTTCGCCATGCACGGCGAGCCGAGCCGGCTCTGCCTCACCGACTGGGACTCGGTCGAGCTGTCGGACGTGGCCGAGCGGATGGCCGGCCGCTGCGAGGGCCGCCGCCTCTACTTCGGCAGCTGCTCGGTGCTGCGCGCCTCCGACGCCACGCTGCGCGGGTTCCTCGACGTCACCGGCGCGGCGCTGATCTGCGGCTTCACCCGCGAGGTCGACTGGGTCGAGTCGGCCGCCTTCGAGACGGTGCTGCTCGACGTGCTCGCCAACGGTCAGCGCCACAACGCCGCCGAGGTGCGGATGCGCTCGGCACACTGGGCGCCGCTCGCCGCGTACCTCGGTTTCCGGGTGATCTACGCCAACGGCCGTGCCTGGCGGCCCTCGGCCCGCCCGCGGGTGCCGGAGCAGGTCCCGGCGCAGCGGGCCGCCGGGCGTCCGCGCTGAGATCGACCGGCCGGCCTGGTAGAACCGAGGGCATGGCACGCAGCATCGCGAAGAACACCCGGGTCGACCGGGACGCCCTGATCGAGTTCCTCCGCCCCCGCCACCACGTCGTGCTCATGACCACCCGCTCCGACGGGCGCCCGCAGTCCTCCCCGGTGGCGTGCGGCGTGGACGCCGAGGGCCGCCTGGTCATCTCCACCTATCCCGAACGCGCCAAGGTCGCCAACATCCGCCGCGACCCGCGCGTCTCCGCGTGCGTGCTCTCCGACGACTGGAACGGCCCGTGGGTGCAGGTCGACGGCGTGGCCGAGGTGCTCGACCTGCCCGAGGCGCTGGAGCCGCTCGTCGACTACTTCCGCAGCATCTCCGGCGAGCACCCGGACTGGGACGAGTACCGGTCGGCGATGGTCGCGCAGGGCAAGTCACTGATCCGCGTCACGATCGAGTCCTGGGGTCCGATCGCCACCGGCGGCTTCCCCGCCCGGCTGGCCGACTGAAGCAGTACGCGCCGGATCAGTACGCGCCGGATCAGTACGCGACGGTGAAGCGGGCGTTGCCGAACCGGGGATTCTCGATCTCGTCGACGATCGCCACCGCCAGGTCCTCGTAGGTGAGCACCGACCGGCCCTGCGCGTCGGTCACCGGCTGGTCGGTGCCGGTGCGGTAGTGCCCGGTCCGCTCACCCGGGTGGAACTCCAGCGGCGGTGGGGAGACGTACGTCCAGGTCACCCCGTCCGCGCTGGTGCGGTAGAACTCCAGCGCGTCGGCCTGGCCGTGCGCCGAGTCCCGGTACTCCTCCGGGAAGTCCGGCTCGTCCAGGTAACGGGTGCCCTTCGGCGTGAGCAGCGTCGAGCCGCCGCCGACGTGGATCACCCGAGGTGGGTCGGGCAACTCACGCAGCGTGTCGACCAGCGTCCGCGCGGCGTCGCGCCACAACTCGCGCTCGCCGCCGCCGATGGCCACCACCAGCACGTCCGCATCCTCGGCCAATTCGCGTACGCTCCGCGCCGAGGTGGCGTCGCCGGTCACCGTGCGTACGCCGGGGGGTAGATAGCCGACCGCCTCCGGACGCCGCACCGCCGCTGTCACCCGATGCCCCCGCTCGACCGCCTCAGCCGCGATCCGCGAGCCCGCCGTCCCGCCGGCGCCGAACACGACGATGTCGCTCATGCCTCACAGGCTAGGCAGCCCACGGGCGGGCGGCGGGAGTTCCGCCGAACCGGCTCAGTCGACGATCGCCGAGTAGACGAGCTGGCGCAACTGGCTGCGCAGCGGGTACGTGCTCGACGGCATCAGCTGGGTGAACAGCAGCGCGGTGACCTCCTCCACCGGGTCCACCCAGAACGCGGTGCTGGCCAGGCCGCCCCAGTAGAACTCGCCGACGCTGCTCGGCACCCGCGACGGCACCGGGTCCAGCACCACCGCGAAGCCCAGCCCGAAGCCGATCCCGTCGAGGATCGTCTCGGCGAAGCCCTCCGGCGAGAACGAGGCCAGGTCCCGGTTGCCCGGCAGATGGTTGCGGGTCATGAAGCGCACCGTGCGCGGGCCGAGCAGGCGGACCCCGTCCAGCTCGCCGCCGCGCAGCAGGAACTGGGTGAACCGGTGGTAGTCGGCCGCCGTGGAGACCAGCCCGCCGCCGCCGGAGTGCCAGGTCGGCTCCGCCAGCGCGGCCCGGCCCACCCCGTCGGCGCGTACGGCCTGGCCGGTGGCCGGGTGCGGGGCGTAGAGGGCGGCCAGGCGCTTGGAGTCCGCCGCGTCCACCCACCAGCGGGTGTCCGTCATGCCCAGCGGGCCCAGGATGCGCTCGGCGAAGAACGCGTCCAGCGACTGCCCGGAGATCACCTCGACCAGGCGGCCCAGCACGTCGGTGGAGACGCCGTAGTTCCAGCTCGTGCCCGGCTGGAACAGCAGCGGCAGCCGGGCCAGCCCGGCCGAGGCCGCCGCCAGGTCCGCGCCCGCCGGCACGCCCAGGTCGAAGCCGGCCGCCCGGTACAGGCCGTCGACCACCGAGACCTGGGCGAAGCCGTACGTCAGGCCGGCGGTGTGGGTGAGCAGGTGCCAGATCCGGATCGGCTCGACCGCCGGCACGGTGTACGGCTTGAGCACCGAACCCCGGTCGTAGACGCGTACGTCGGCGAACTCCGGCAGCCAGCGGCTGACCGGGTCGTTCAGCTCGAACCGGCCCTCCTCCCAGAGCATCATCGCCGCGACCGAGGTGATCGGCTTGGTCATCGAGTAGATGCGCCACAGCGTGTCCGCCTCGACCGGCGTACCGGCCTCCCGGTCCCGCAGCCCGTACGTCGAGGAGTGGGCGACCTCGCCCCGGCGGCTGACGACGATCTGCCAGCCGGCGAGCCGGCCGTCGTCGACGTACCGGGCGAAGTGCTCGTCGATCCGCCCCAGCCGGGCGGAATCGAAGCCGACGTGGCCGGGATCGGTGCTCACCGTGACACTCACGACGCGAACCTACCCGCAGGTACCTCGGCCCCGGAAGTGTCATTAGGGTCGGTGGCATGCCCGAGCCGGTCGAGGACGTCACCTACCGCCAGCAGGACTGGTACGCCGAGGAGCTGGCCGACCGGCACTTCGTGCGATGCGAGTTCTTCCACGTCGACCTGACCGAGGCGGTCAGCCGGGGCGCGGTCTTCACCGACTGCGTGTTCGGCAACGTGGCGTTCAACGCCTCCCGGCACACCGACTCGGCGTTCACCAGGTGCTCGTTCAGCAAGTGCAACCTCTTCGAGGCCGAGTTCACCGGCTGCAAGCTGGTCGGCAGCACGTTCGACCGCTGCGATCTGCGCCCGCTGCGGGTCGACCGGGGCGACTGGTCCTTCGTCACGCTCGCCGGCGCCGACCTGCGCGGGGCGCGGATCACCGACGTACGGATGCGGGAGGTCGACCTGACCGGCGCCGACCTGACCGGCGCGACGCTGACCGGCGTGGACCTCTCCGGCGCCCAGTTGCACGCCGCCAAGCTGATCCGGGCCGACCTGCGCGGCAGCGACCTGTCCGCGCTCGACCCGACGGCGGTGCAGCGTTCCGGCGCGCGGATCGACGCCGAGCAGGCGGTGATGCTGGCCCAGGCGCTCGGTTTCCAGGTGGGCTGAGTCCGCTGGGAAATGTGCCGCGGGTTGTCAGGTTTTCCGGACACACTCGGGCGCATGACATGGTGGTCCGACCTGGTGGCGGCCGAGCCCGAGTTCGCGGCGCGGGTACGCGCCCGCTTCGCGGTCCGCAAGCACGGCACGATGGCGACACTGCGGCGGGACGGCTCGCCGCGGATCAGCGGCACCGAGTTCGACTTCGGTGACGACGGGCAGTTGCGGCTGGGCAGCATGGCCGGCGCGGTCAAGGCGCTCGACCTGCGACGCGATCCCCGGGTGGCGCTGCACAGCCCGACCGAGGACGCCCCGCCGGACGACCCGTCCACCTGGGACGGAGACGCGAAGATCGCCGGCCGGGCGCACGAGGAGCCGCCCGCCGAGGACGGCTCGCACAGTTTCCGGATCGAGCTGACCGAGGTGGTGCTCACCCGGGTGGGCGACCCACCCGACCACCTCGTGATCGAGAGCTGGCACCCCACCCGAGGCCTCGAACGCCGCACCCGCCACTGACCCGCCGCCCCCACCCGCTGACACGCGTCGATCATGAAGTTAGCGGCCTTAGATGCCCGTTTTGCCGCCGCCAACTTCATGATCGACCCGACGGTCTCGGGTGGGCGAGGTCCGCCGTGGCTGGGTACGGGAGATCTTGGTACGGAATGGCCCCTGCGGGGGCGGAAATCCTCCAAGATCTGTCCTGCTGGGATGGCCGGCGCCGGGCAGGCGTGGGAATTGCGAGGGCTGATGCCTTCTGCAAGATCGCGTTCTGTGTCATCCTCCCTACGGCGAGCCACGGGGCCGGGCCGCTCGCCGCCGGTGGCCGAGGGAGGGTCGGTGGCTGAGGACGACATCGCGCGTACCGGTATCCGGGTCGGGGGCTGGCTGCCCACACCGGACGACGGGGTCGACGCGCCGGAGCGCCCCGCCGGTCCACGCCGCCTCCCTGGGGACACGGATCCCGCCACGCCCCGGACGGTGAACCCGCCGGACGGCGAGCACCCAGCGGCCGACGCGGACGATCGGGTCTCCGTGGGGGACCTGGAACCGCCGGGTACCGCTGTCTGGCCGCCTCCGCGTACCGGCGGCCCGCCGACTCCCGATCTTCCCGCCGTAGGCCCGCTTCCAGCCGACATGCCCGTGCCCGGCACGCTCCCCGCAGGCCCTCCCGCGCCCGGCCCTCCTACGTCGACTCCGCCCAGCTCCGGCCCGCCAGCCTCCCGGACGCTCGGGCCAGGCCCGCTCGTCTCCGGGACGTCGGCGTCGGTGCCCGAGCCGCGTCCGAGTCCGCCCGGCGGCCGGGTTCCGCTGGTCGGGCCGGCCCCGATCGGGTTGCACCTGTCCGGCCCGTCACCGGTCCGGCCGGGCGCCGCCGACGAGCCGGCCGGCTCCGGTCTGCCTCAGGAGGCGGAGGCGAGACCCGGCCGGCACTCCGCCCGGGAGAGCATCCCGGCGCGCCTCGCCGGCCTGACCGGCGGCCTGTCCGACGTGACCGGCGGGATGGGCGCCCGGCTGCGCGCCGCCGCCCGAGCGGCGAGGACCCGGCTGAGCCGGACCCTCGCCCCGATCGCCGGTCCGATGCGCCCCCCGCCCGACGCCCCGGCCACCCGCGTCGCCGCGGCCCGGGCGCGGCGTCGACGCCGGCGCGCCGTACTGGCGGCCGTGGCCGTGACCGGCCTGGTGGCGGCGCTGGCGTACGCGGCCCGGTCGTCCACGCCACCCCCGCTGGCCCGGGAGACCGCGCCCGTGGCGGCACCCGGCAACCAGGCACCGAACGACCAAGCACCAAGCGGCCAAGCACCCAGCGGCCAGGCGCCGAGCCGACAAGCGCCCAGCGACCAGGCGCCGGCCACCGGCGACCCGGTCGCACCCGGCGGGCCGCTGCTCGACGTGGACCTGGCGCCGCTGCCGGGGTCGTTGTCGCTCACCGACCTCGGTACGCGGGACTGGCGGCACTGGGGCGGGACCGGCGCGGACAGCTTCCATCGCAAGGTGGGCGGTACGGGCGAGATCCAGGATCCGGGTGGCGAGCGGCTGGAGCACAACGCGGGCGCTTGTGATCTCCAGTGGACCGACGGCACGCCGACGGCGCGTCAGGAGGGCACCCGGGCGGGTGTCTTCCAGCGCGGCGCCGGGAAGAGCTTCACGCTCGGCGTGGCCGGGAGCGGGGATGTGCGTACGGTCCGGTTGTTCGTCGGCACGTTCTCGGCCGGTGCGCGGCTCGACCTGTCGCTGTCCAGCGGTGGCGATCCCGCCGTCCGCGAGGTCGCCCTCGCCGCGGGCGACCGCTTCTACCAGTACGTCATCCGCTTCCGGGCGGCCCCCGGGGAGCGGTTGCTGATCAGGTGGCACGCCCTGACCGTGACCGGGGGGCAGAACGACGGGGTGGCGTTGCAGGCGATCACGGTAAGCTGAGCGGCCGGTCCGGCGGGCGGTCGTCAGGTAACGAACTGGAAACGCCCGTCACTCGACATATGGCGCAAAGAGCCGTGCGGTGACACCGTGAAGCCCGTCGCGCACCTGTCGTTTCCGGCGGTGTCGTGACCGAAGTGGAGGGTGTGGTGGGCCAGGAGGACCGTCCGCGTACCGGCCCCGGCTCGCACCGGCACGGCCTTCCGCGTACCCGGTCCGCGCTGCGCCGGCTGCGCCGCCGGCGGCGGCTGATGCTGGAAGGGCTGGCTGCGGTCCTCTGCCTGGCGGCGCTGGCCGTCTACCTCGGCGTCGAACGGCACGACACGCCACGCGAGGAGCACGCCGGGGTGCCGGTGGCGCCGCCCGGCCGGGTCGGGCTGCCGAACGAGGCCGGCGACTCGGTGGTCAACCCGGGGCTGCGTCCCCGGCAGCGGCCGCCGTCGCCGAGCCCGTCGCCGTCCACGCCGTCCCCGTCACCGACGCCGGCGTTGCCGCCGACCGTCACCGTCACCCGCGCCGAGGTGCCCGCCACTGTCGACCTCACCGCCGCCGGCCCCACCGACTGGGTCCACTGGGGGCTCACCGGTGCCGACCGGACGGTCCGCAAGCGGGGCGGCTCCGGCGAGATCCGCGACGAGGGCGGCCGGGGGCGGCGGGAGAGCTTCAGCAACAACCCCGAGGCGTACGCCTGGCGTGACGGCAACCCGGTCGCGTCGGCGAGTGGCACCATGTCCGGCGTCTACACCTGCAACCGGGGCAGCGGGTTCAACCTCGCGGTTGCGGCCGACGGGCAGCAGCGCACGGTGCGTCTGTACGCCGGGCTCTGGATGGCCCGCGGCCGCCTCGACGTGCGCGTCTCCAGCGGCGGCCCGGTGACCACGCTGCGGATGGAGGATCCGCACACCGCGCTCACCGCCGAGTTCACGATCAGGTTCCGCGCCCCGCGCGGCGCGAAGCTGCTGATGAACTGGACGGTGGAGGAGTCGCTGGGCGACTGCGGCAACGTCAGTCTCCAGGCGGTGGCGCTGCGCTGAGCGGGGACAGTTTGTCCGTCGCGTACCGGGCCGGGCGTCGTACGTTTCGGTTGTCCCGTCCGACCATCCTCTGTGGAGGCCCGACCGATGACCGGCCCTGCCCCCGTCGCCCCCGCCCGCCCGCGCACCGACTGTGACGTGCTGCGCGAGATCCCGATGCCGCCGTACGTGACGGTCGAGGACGTCCAGTTCGCGGTGCGGGCGGTGGTGGTGCACGCGCCGCGGGCCTGGTCGGGCGGGACCATCTGCCGCAACGACGCCAGCCCGCACCCGTGCCGCCTGCACGTGTGGGGCCGCCGGGTGCTCACGCTGCGCGGGCTGCCGTCGGCCGAGATCGACGCGCTGGTCGAGCGCGGCGATCCCGCGGCCGACCCGCGTCCGTACCGCCCCGGCGCCTGAGCACCGGGGCGGCACGGGCCGGTCAGCAGAGCGCGGGCTTCACCCAGGAGCACTCCCGGCCCTCCGGCACGCGCGGCGACTCGGGCGCGGCCGGCACCGTCCGCCGGGCGGTCGCCGTCTCCTTCTCGGTGTACGAGGCCAGCGCGATGGCGATCTGGTCCTCCAGCCCCTTCACCGACGAGGTGAGGTAGTTGTTCAGCACGATCGAGAAGGCGAGCAGCCGCCCGTCGGCGTCGGTGACGTAGCCGGAGAGCGCTGACGCGCCGGTCAGGCTGCCGGTCTTGGCGTGCACGTTGTTCGCTGCTGCCGTGCCGCCCATCCGGCTGCGCAGCGTTCCGCCCACGAACCGGTCCGGGTTGCCGGCCACCGGCAGCGCGGCGTACCAGGTGTCGAACCACGGTTCGGCGCGGACCGCCGAGAGCAGCGTGACGAACTGGGCCGGCGGGACGAGGTTGCGCCGGGACAGCCCGGAACCGTCGCGTTGGCGCAGCGTGCCGGTGTCCACTCCGGCGTCGCCCACGTACCCGCTGATCGCTGACAGCCCGGCGGCCCAGGTGCCGGATCCGGAGAGTTGCCGGCCCAGTTCCTTGGTCAGCACCTCGGCGTGACCGTTGTTGGAGAGCTTGAGGAACGGCACCATCAGGTCGGCCAGCGGCATCGAGTCGTGCCGGGCGAGCGGCTTGGCGGTGTCGGGGGTGGCGGTGCCGAGCACGGTCCGGCCGAGCACCCGTACGCCGTGCCGCCGCAGCGCGGAGCGGAACACGTCGGCGGCGTACCCGGTCGGTTCCCACACGGTGACCCAGTCGCTCTCGGCGGCCTGGCCGACGGCGATCTGGCCGGTCACCACCACCGTGTTGCCGCCGTGCTCGCGCTCGAAGGAGATGGTGGTCTCGCCGTCGGCGACCGTCTCGGCCCGGTTGTCGATCCGCAGCCAGCCGTTGTCAGGCGTCATGGTGATCTTCGGCAGGGCGCCGGCCCGGGTGCCCGGGGCGGCGTGGACGATCACGGTGCCGGCGTCGTAGTCGGTGTCCGGGGCCACTGTCAGCGCCGACACCTGGGCGGCGTAGTAGTAGGGCTCGTCGTCCCAGGTCCAGTCCGGACCGAGGCGGCCCTTGTCGTACCGGGTGTCGTCGGCGATCAGATCGCCCGCCACCACGCGTACGCCGGCCGCGGCGACCTGCTCGGCGAGCCGGTCGTAGTCGGCGGCGAGGATGGTGGGGTCGCCGCCGCCACGCAGGTAGAGGTCGCCGGAGAGCATCCCGGCGCGCCGCGGCCCGTCGGCGCTCACCTCGGTGGTGAAGCGGTGGCCCGGACCGAGGAGTTCCATCGCCGCCGCCGAGGTGAGCAGCTTCGTGTTGGAGGCGGGGATGAGCCGCCGGGTGCCGTTGCGGTCGTAGAGCGTGCGGCCGGTGGCGGTGTCCACGACGACCACGCCCGCCTGTGCCCCGTTGAGCCGGCTGTCGGCGAGGACGGCGTCGATGGTGGCGTTCAGCCGGGTCTGCGCGGGGGTGGGCGCTTCGGCGGTGGCGGTGGTGGTGCCGGCGGCAGCCGCGGTGGCGACCAGCGCCAGCACCGCGAGCGCCCGGGGGAATAGGCGACGATGCATGGGAAGATGCTGCCACGGAGATTTCCTGCGGGAAAGGCTTCGGCGCGAAAGGTTATTTGCGGCCGCCGATGCGGTCACCGCAAACCCCCGGTGTTCCCGGTACGGCTCGGGGAAAACCCCTGTTCACCGGGGAGCGGCCGATCGCCGGGTTCCGTTTGACGGATGACCTGGCAGCGGGCACGGTGGGGGTGAGGGCGGTGGAACCGCCCTGCTTCCAGCGCGGCGAGATCGTGTCTCGCCCGCTTCCGGGTCGCGAGCCGACCGCGTGGGCCGTGTCGCCCGCGAAACCCGACATCCAGCCATGAGGAGTTCAGCCATGCTGACCATGACCGACAACGCCGTCCTGGTGATCCGTGACCTCGCCGCCCAGCAGGACGTCGCCGACGCCGGCGGGCTGCGCATCGCCGCCGACACCGACGCCGGTTCGCTCTCGATCGAGCTGGTGCCGCAGCCGGTGCAGGGCGACCAGGTGGTGGACACCGAGGGTGCGCGCATCTTCCTCGACTCGGACGCGGCCGAGCTGCTCAACGACACGTCGGTGGACGCGATGGTCGACGAGGAGGGCGTGGTCCAGTTCGGGTTCACCGAGAAGGAGTGAACTCAGCCGGCGCGCTGGTCCGGTTCCGGCCGGACCAGCGCGGCCAGCACGTGCGCCAGGTGGTGCGAGGTGCTCCACGCGATCCAGTTGGCGGGTGAGCCCGCGCCGGCGCCCCGCCGGGCCCGCCGGACGATCTCGTGGTCGCCCCACGAGAAGCCGGCCCCGGCCGAGGACCAGTGCGGCGCGGCAGTGAGCGTGCGGCACAGGTCGGCGAAGCGCTCGTCGCCCCGCCCACCCCGCCGCGACCAGCGGTAGACCCACCACGCGTCGTCGGCTGCCCAGCGCAGCGTCGGTGTCCGGTCGCCCGGCTCGTCCGCGTCGCGTACCGCGCAGCCGACGCCGTAGTCGCCGTACCCGAGGCGCAGATCGGCCAGACGCCGCCAGAGCGACCAGTCGTACCGTTCCAGGCGGACCGGTTCGTCCATCGGCAGCCGGGACAGGGCCGGCGGCATCCCGCCGGCTGCCGCCGTCACCGAGCGCCAGGCGTGCCGCCGGGCCCACTGCGCCGCCCGCCGGACCCTCGGCTCGGCCAGCCGGACGTCGGCCTGGCAGCACACGTCCCCGGCGTCGAGCAGCAGGTCGCACTGCTCGGGCAGCAGGCCGGTCACCCGCCACACCCGTTCCGCGGCCGCGGTTGCGGCGTCCGGCCCGGCCCGGTCCGGACCGACGCGCAACCGGACGACCGCGTGGTGTGCCCAGACCCGGGCCGCCGCGCCGTGCGCGGCCAGCCGCCGGTCACTGTCCGCGAGACCGATGACCGGCACCAGCGGTACGCCCCAGCGGACCGGGTCGTGTTCCGTGGCGTCCGGCAGCGCCGACACGTCGACGGCGGGCAGCAGCCCGGCGGGCAGCCGGGTCAGGGAGTCCACGATGGACGTCGCGTCCGCCGGGACGTCGAGGATCGGTGCGAGGAGCGCGGCGGAGGCGTCGTCGAGCCGGGCCAGCGCCTCCAGTTCCCCGCGCCGTGCGGCCAGCACCGGGCGGTAGACCGGAGATCGACCTCGGAGCGGCGGCACCATACTTCAATGTAGCCAGACGATTGCGCTGCGTCATGGTTTCCGATCGGCTCCGGTGCCGGAGCGGGCGTCGCAGGGGGGCGGAGCCGGTCGCGAATCGACCGCAAGGCCGACGTTTCCGCAGCTCAGAGCTGTCCACTGTCAGTGATCGGACAGTCCTCCGGCTGGTTGCCGGGCGGTTCGCCGACATAGCGTCGGAATCACCGAGGGGGACCGCCGACGATCGCCCGGACGCGTACGAACGCCTCCTGCCGGCGTACCGGCGGGAGAGAGGATCACCATGCCCAGCCGTAGAGCTAGGAGGGAAACCACCGGCCAGCCGATCCCGAGCATGCGGGAGGCCGCGCGCGCCGACACCGAGATCAACTCGTGTTCGCCGGTCGGGTTGCCGGCCACCGCACGCATGCTGTTCGCCGTGGTCGACGCCAACGGAAGGCTCGTCCGCGGCCTCGGCGCCACCTCGGCCACCCGGCTCGCCGCCGGGATGTACCAGGTCTCGTTCGACCAGGACGTGGCCGGAGCGGCGTACGTCGGGACGGTCGGCCCCGCGACCGCCAACGGGCTGGTCCCGCAGGGTGTCATCACCGTGGCGCCGCGCTCGGGCATCGCCAACGCGGTGTTCGTCGAGACGCACGGCACGAGCGGGCACGCGGACCGCCCGTTCCACCTGGCCGTGCTGGCCTGACCGGACGCACAGACGAGCGCACGGCGCCGCACGACCTCCGGTCGTAACGTCGCCGCGCTCCGGCCGTCTCCCACCACCGCAGCCGTACGGCGGTACGCCGGCGGGGACCTGGCTCGACCGGCCCAGCCCGCACCGGTCTTGTCGGCAGCACATGCCCCCTCTCAGGGGATCCAAACCGGATCGGCGTGGGGAATTCCACCATCTGCGACTCCCGGCGTGGCGGGCGCGGGATCGGGGTATGAGCGGACCATGGAGCATTTCACGATCGCGACAGTCGCCGAGAAGAGTCCCGACTTCCGCCGCGTGCTCTGGACCGGGGAGCACACCCAGCTGGTCATCATGACCATTCCGCCGGGCGGCGAGATCGGCGAGGAGGTCCACGAGGGCATCGACCAGATCCTCACGTTCGTCAGCGGCACCGGCGAGGCGCGGGTGGCCGGGGAGAAGAAGGAGGTCGTCTCCGGCGACCTGGTGGTCGTGCCGGCCGGCACGAAGCACAACTTCGTCAACACCGGGCCGAACCCGCTGGTCCTCTACACCGTCTACGGTCCGCCGGAGCACGCCGACGGCGCGGTGCACAAGACGAAGGAGGAGGCGGACGCCGCCGAGGAGGCGGGCGAGGACGAGCCGCCGACGTCCTGACGCCCGGTGCGCACGTGTTAAGCGGGGGCCCCTGCTCTACCGGAGACGTTAAGAAGGGGCCCCTCCTTGCACCAGGCCGGGGTATTTCAGGCCCGCGCCGGTGTTCAGCACCACCACGCGCTCCCCGGGCCGGATCCACCCGCCCGCGCGCAGGTGCCGGGCGGCGGTCAGGCAGGCCGCGCCCTCCGGGCAGAGCAGCAGCCCTTCCCGGGCGGCGAAGTCACGCAGGTCGGTGAGGATCTCCGCGTCGTCCACCGCGATCGCGGTGCCGGCGCTGTCCCGCAGCGCGGACAGGATCAGCTCGTCGCCGAGCGGCGCGGGCACGGTGATGCCGAACGCGACGGTGTGCGCGTCCTCCCACGGGGTGACGCGCTCCTCCCCGGCCGCGAACGCCCGCACGATCGGCGCGCACCCGGTGGACTGCACCGCGACCAGCCGGGGCAGCCGGTCCTCCACCCAGCCCAGTTCGCGCAGCTCGTGCAGCGCCTTGTGGATGCCGATCAGCCCGACGCCACCGCCGGTCGGATAGACGATCACGTCAGGCACCTGCCAGCCGAGCTGCTCGACGATCTCGTACCCCATTGTCTTCTTGCCTTCGAGGCGGTACGGCTCGCGCAGCGTGCCGGCGTCGAAGATCCCCCCGTCCGACCCGGCGATCAGCTCGGCGATGTCCCGGCCCGCGTCGTTGATCAGGCCGTCGATCAGCCGCAGGTCGGCGCCGGCGGCGAGGCACTCCTCGCGGCAGATCGTCGGCGCGGCCAGCGGCATGGCGATCGTCGCGCCCATCCCGGCCCGCGCCGCGTAGGTGGCCCAGGCCGCGCCGGCGTTGCCGTTCGTGGGCATGGCGATCCGCTGCACGCCCAGCTCCCGGGCCCGGCTCACGCCCACCGACGCGCCGCGCGCCTTGAACGACCCGGTCGGGGTCAGCCCCTCGTCCTTGACGATCAGGTCCGCGATGCCGATCTCGTGGCCGTACGCCGGCGCGCGCCACATCGGCGTCCAGCCCTCACCCAGCGTGGTGACGAAGCGGGGATCGGCGACCGGCAGCAGCTCCCGGTAGCGCCACAGGTCGGCCGGGCGCAGCCCGAACTGCTCCGGGGCGACCGTGGCGGCCACCGCGGCGAGGTCGTAGCGGGCCAGCAGCGGCGAGCCGCAGCCGCACAGGTTCTGCAACACGTCGGCCGGGTGTTCACTGCCGCAGCGCGGGCACTCCAGGTGCGTCAGGTGCACGGTGGTCCTCAGCTCGCGTCGATGCTCAGCCAGTGCCGGCTGCGCCGGCCCGGCTCGTACGGGGAGTCGAGGCGTTTCGCCACCACTCCCGGGAGCCCCTGCTCACGGGCGGCCCGTAGGGCGTCCGCGCCGACTCCCGGGAACCACGGCGGAGTCTGCCAGTGCGGACCGGTGAGCGCCAGACCGTCGAGCAGGTCACGGCGTTGCGCGTACGGCACGTCGAGGCTGGACACGCCCTCCAGCCAGAGCAGGTCGACGGCGAGGAACTGCCCGTCGCGCCGGGTCGGCGGACGGACCCGGCCGGCCGGGTCGATCCTTACCAGCACGCCGTCGATCACCGCCTCGGCCGGGGCCAGCGCCTCGGCCATCGCCCGCGTCCACGGGTACTCCCCGGTGACCTCCGTGTCGTCGCCGTCGAGCAGCCGCAGCCGGCCGCCCGAGACGTACGCCATCGCGCGCACGCCCGCCCAGCGCAGCTCGTACCCCCAGGCGGCGGCGTCGCGCGGCAGCCGCCCGCCCTCGGCGGGCAGCATCGGGCGGACCAGCTCGGGCATCGGCGTCCAGCCCTCCGGCGCCGGGTCGGTACGCCTGATCATCCAGTCCCGGCCCCGGCCGCCGGTGGCGAACAGCACGTACCGGCCCTTCGTGCGCTCGCCGTCCAGCACCACGATCACCTCGTCGTCGCGCCACTTCTCCGCGCGGTAGGTGCCGGTGTCGTGCACGATCATCCGCCCGCCGCCGTACTCCCCGGCGGGGATCTCCCCGTGGAACGTCAGGTACTCCATCGGGTGGTCCTCGGTGTGCACGGCCAAATGGTTGCGGCCCGGGTCGCGGGGCAGGCCGCGCGGCACGGCCCAGGAGGCCAGCACGCCGTCGTGCTCCAGCCGCAGGTCCCAGTGCAGGCTCCGGGCGTGGTGCTGCTGGATGACGAAGCGGGGTGCGCGCCGCGCGGACCGCTTCCGCCCGGAATCCCGCTCGGGCACCGGTTCCGGGGTACGCGCGGCGTCCCGTTTCCGCCGGTACTCCTCCAGCCGGTCCGCCATCCCCGCATCCTCCCCCAGACGCGCCGCGCGCGCCGGGATGCCGGTGTGTGTGCGGCGAACCGGGGTAGAACGGGGGACATGGACAGCGACCAGCCCACCCTTCCGCTCGCCGGCGACGTCCGGATCCCGCTGCTCGGCTTCGGCACGTGGCAGGCCACCGGCGAGGCCGGGTGCCAGGCGGTGCTCGCCGCGCTCGACGCCGGCTACCGCCACATCGACACGGCCACGATGTACGGCAACGAGAAGGAGGTCGGGCGGGCGGTCAAGGAGAGCGGGCTGCGCCGGGAGGACGTCTTCATCACCACGAAGCTGCCGCCGGACCGGGTGGGCCGGGAGCGGGAGACCATCGAGGCCAGCCTGGCCGCCCTGGACACCGACTACGTCGACCTGTGGCTGGTGCACTGGCCGCCGTCCGCGCCCGGCGACAGCATCCCGGTGTGGCGGGAGATGCTCGCCGCGCGGGACGAGAACATGGCACGCACGGTCGGGGTGAGCAACTACTCGATCGGCCAGATCGACGAGCTGATCCAGGCCACCGAGGAGACGCCGGCGGTCAACCAGATCCGCTGGAGCCCGTCGCTGTACGACAGGCACACGCACGCCGCCCACCGGGACCGGGGCGTGGCGCTGGAGGGGTACAGCCCGTTCAAGGCCAGCGACCTGTCCGACCCGGTGCTGGTCCGCATCGCCCAGGCGCACGACGTGTCGCCGGCCCAGGTGGTGCTGCGCTGGCACATCGACCACGAGATCGTGGTCATCCCGAAGTCGGTCACGCCGGAGCGCATCCGTGCCAACGTCGACGTGTTCGGGTTCTCGCTCACCGCCGAGGAGATGCGCGACATCGACGCGCTCGCCGGCTGAGACGTACCCGCAGAAAGGGGCGCGGTCCGCTGCGGACCGCGCCCCTCTCCGCGTGCGGTGGTCAGCCGCGGGCGCAGGTGGAGCCGTTGAGCGTGAAGCTGCTCGGCGCGGAGTAGCTGCCGTTCAGCGTCGCCTGGTAGCCGAAGCTGGTGGACGCGCCGGGCGCCAGCGTGCCGTTGTAGCCGGCGTTGCGGGCGGTCACCGCGGAGCCGCTCTGGCTCACGGTGGCGTTCCACGCGTTGGTGACTGTCTGCCCGGAGGGCAGGTTGTAGTTCAGCGTCCAGCCGTTGATCGTGCCGGAGCCGGTGTTCTTGACCGTCACGTCGGCGGTGAAGCCGTTGTTCCACACGTTCGCCGCCTTGTAGGTGACGGTGCACGACGCGCCGCCCGACGGCGGGGGCGTGGTCGGCGCCGACGTGGTCGGCGGGGCCGACGTGGGCGGCGGGTTCGAGCCGGTGTTGACGCTCTGCGAGAACGAGTTCACCGCGAGCCCGACGCCGCCCTGCCACGGCTCGAAGCCGGCCTGGATGCTGGTCAGGTACCAGTCGTTGGTGATCGCACCCCGGTTACGGGTGTCGTTGATGAACGCCATCGCGTCGAAGCTGAAGCTGGGGATGGCCGACGGCGACAGGTACGAGATGACGTTGTTGGAGCCGTTGCTGCCGCGCCAGACCTCCCAGGTGCGGCCGGCGATGCTGGCGGTGCCGACCGGCGAGCCGATGGGCTGGATCGAGCCCTGCCGGTTGAGCCAGATCATGATCTCCATCTGGTTCACGCCGTCGCGCTTGGGCGACGGGTCGAGCCAGATGTCGTACGACGCGTTGAAGATCGCGCCGCTGACGTAGTTGTAGCTGATGCTGGACGGTGCGCTGCTGATGTTCTTCACCTGCACCGGCAGGTTCGTGCCGGGCGAGCAGTTGGTGTAGTGGCAGCCCACGAAGATCGACGGGTACGCGACCGGTGCCCCGTTGGTCGGCGCGGAGCCGTCCGCGCGGGTGATCGAGAAGCCGGTCGAGGTGACGTTGATGCACTGCTGGGCACTGGTGCCCCAGCGGTTGTTCTGCACCACGTACTTGCCGCCGATGGTGGTCGAGCCGTACTGCTCGCAGATCTGGGTGTCGGCGGAGGCGGTGCCGCCGAGCGCGACGGCGACGAGGGTGCCGGCGGCCAGCAGTCCGGCTGCCGCGAGGGCCCTGAGTGGACGCTTCATGATGCTCCTTGGCTCGGCGCGGGACGGCGCCGGTTCGGTCGGTGATACGGGCGGGAGCGCTCCCACGATGCAAGGAATACATTTACATGTCTGAAATCATTGCGCAATTGCGCCGGGCTCGTTAACGCTCCGCGTCCGGCCGGTGGCACGGCGGAGAGCCGCGACCGCCCCCTTCCCCCAGATGGAGGCGGGATTCCTGCCGGTGGGACGGGGTGTGCCGCCGACCGGCGGCCCGCGCCAGGGCGCATGGGCACTTCCGCCGCCTGGTTGCGGCGAGTAATGTCTTGCCTCCAACGCGTTCCGATCCCCCTCCGGAGGCGTACCCCGTGATGGGTGGTTCCCCCCTGCGCATCCTCGTCGTCGGCGCGGGCATCGCCGGCCTCGCCGTGGCCCGGGCGCTGCGCCTGGCGGGGTTCCGGCCCGACGTCACCGAGCGGCTGCCACCCACCGAGTCGATCGACTCCGGCCTCTACCTGCCCGGCAACGCCGCCCGGGCGATGCGCCGGCTCGACCTCGACGGGCCGCTGCGCCCGCTCGGTCAGGTGATCCACCGGCAGCGCTTCCTGGACGCCGCCGGAGCGCCGCTGTGCGAGGTCGACCTCGACGCGCTCTGGGCCGGCGTGGGGGAGTGCCGGGCGCTGCCCCGGGCCGAACTGCACCGGGTGCTGCTCACCGGCGCCGGCGGCGCGGTGCGCCACGGCGCCGAGGTGAGCACCGTCGACCTGCTGCCCGGCCGGGTCGCCGTCGGCTTCACCGACGGCACCAGCGGCGAGTACGACCTGGTCGTCGGCGCGGACGGGCCCCGCTCGGCGGTACGAACGCTCGCCGCGCTCGGCGGACCACCACGCCCCGCCGGGCAGGTGGTCTACCGCGCCCTGGTGCGCGGCGGCCCCCGGATCGCGGACTGGACCGCCCTGCTCGGCCAGCGGGCCGGGTTCCTGGTCGTGCCGCTCGGCGCCGGACGGCTCTACTGCTACGCCGACGAGGCCGGCACCGAACTGCCCGCCGACCCGCTCGCCCGCCTGCACGAGCTGTTCGGCTCGTACGGCGGCCCGGTGCCCGAGGTGCTGGCCGCGCTGGAGACCGTGTCAGTGGAACGCACCGAGGAGGTCGAGCTGGGACGCTGGTTCCACGGCCGGGTGCTGCTCGTCGGTGATGCCGCTCACGCCACCGCGCCGACGCTGTCCCAGGGCGCCGCGATGGCGCTGGAGGACGCCGTCGTGCTCGCCGAGTCGCTGCGGGCCGCCGGGAGCGTCGATGCCGCGCTGCTCGCGTACGAGAGTCGTCGCCGGCCGCGTACCCGCTGGGTGCGGGACCGGACCCGGGACCGCAACCGCACCCGCGACGTGCCGCCGGCGCTGCGCGACCCGTTGCTGCGCGGACGCGGCGGCCGGATCTTCCGGGAGCACTACCGGCTCCTGACCGGCCCGCTCTGAAAGGCGGGAGATCGTAGCCGCCCACCCCACGCGGCGAGGCCACCTACCGGGGACTATCCTCCCTACGGATGACGGCTGCGCCGATGACCAGCGCGCCGAGCGGGACAACCAGAACCGGAGGCCACTCGTGACCACCGTCGCACCCAAGCCGGTCGTGACCCGGCCCTGGCCGGTCCGGGAGCCGGTCAAGGGGTCGGCCATCGCGCGGCTGCTGCGCACCACGGACGCGAAGCAGATCGGGATCATGTACATGGTCACCGCGTTCGTGTTCTTCATGATCGGTGGCCTGATGGCCCTGATCATGCGCGCCGAACTCGCGCGACCGGGCCTGCAGTTCCTGTCGCCCGAGCAGTACAACCAGCTCTTCACGATGCACGGCACGATCATGCTGCTGTTCTTCGCGACGCCGATCGTGTTCGCCTTCGCGAACTACGTGGTGCCGCTGCAGATCGGCGCGCCGGACGTGTCGTTCCCCCGGCTCAACGCCTTCGCCTACTGGCTGTACCTGTTCGGTGGCACGCTCGCCACCGCGGGCTTCATCGCCCCGGGCGGCGCGGCCGACTTCGGCTGGACCGCGTACACGCCGCTGAGCACCGCCGACCACGCCCCGGGCGTGGGCGCGAACATGTGGGTCGTCGGCCTGGCCATCTCCGGTCTGGGCACGATCCTCGGCGCGGTCAACCTGATCACCACGATCCTGACCCTGCGCGCGCCCGGCATGACCATGTTCCGGATGCCGATCTTCACCTGGAACATGCTGGTCACCAGCCTGCTGGCGATCCTGGTCTTCCCGCTGCTGGCCGCCGCGCTGTTCGCGCTCGCCGCGGACCGCCTGATGGGCGCCCACGTGTACGACCCGGCGACCGGCGGGCCGATGCTGTGGCAGCACCTGTTCTGGTTCTTCGGTCACCCCGAGGTGTACATCATCGCGCTGCCGTTCTTCGGCATCATCAGCGAGATCATCCCGGTGTTCTCCCGGAAGCCGATCTTCGGCTACAAGGGCCTGGTGGCCGCCACCATCGCCATCGCCGCCCTGTCGATGAGCGTCTGGGCGCACCACATGTTCGCCACCGGCCAGGTGCTGCTGCCGTTCTTCAGCTTCCTGAGCTACCTGATCGCCGTGCCCACCGGTATGAAGTTCTTCAACTGGATCGGCACCATGTGGCGGGGCCAGATCACCTTCGAGACGCCGATGCTGTTCTCGATCGGCTTCCTGGTGACCTTCCTCTTCGGTGGTCTCACCGGTGTGCTGCTGGCCAGCCCGCCGCTCGACTTCCACCTGCACGACTCGTACTTCGTGGTGGCGCACTTCCACTACGTGCTCTTCGGCACCATCGTGTTCGCGGTGTTCGCCGGCATCTACTTCTGGTTCCCGAAGATGTTCGGCCGGATGCTCGACGAGCGGCTCGGCAAGATTCACTTCTGGCTGACCATGATCGGCTTCCACACCACGTTCCTGGTGCAGCACTGGCTGGGCAACGAGGGCATGCCGCGCCGGTACGCCGACTACCAGGCCGCCGACGGCTTCACCACGCTGAACACGATCTCCACGATCGGCGCGTTCATCACCGGTATCTCGACGCTGCCGTTCATCTGGAACTGCTGGAAGTCGTACAAGACCGGCCCGGTCGTCGAGGTCGACGACCCGTGGGGCCACGGCAACTCGCTCGAGTGGGCCACCAGCTCCCCGCCGCCGCTGCGCAACTTCGACCGGATGCCGCGCATCCGCTCCGAGCGGCCGGCGTTCGACGCGAAGTTCCCCGAGCTGGCCGCCGGGCAGAGCCTGGCCGGTCCGCCCGAGGGTGGCGCGAAGCCGCTGACCAGCGAGGTCAACGGTGGCGCCAGCTACCAGGAGGACACCGCAGGCAACCTCGACCAGCGCTGACGCAGTAGCTCAAGGCCGGGCGCCGCCCCCCCAAGGGGGGGGGGGCCCCCCCCGGGGGGCGGCCCCCCCCCCCCCCCCCCCCCCCCCCCCCCCCCCCCCCCCCCCCCCCCCCCCCCCCCCCCCCCCCCCCCCCCCCCCCCCCCGGTGGCNNNCGGCGGGTGCCCTGGGGGTCCTGGGGGGCCCCAACAGGCCGGCCGCCCCCCCCCCCCCCCCCCCCCGGGGGGGCCCCCCCCCCCCCCGGGGGGGCCCCCCCCCCCCCGGGGGGGGCGCCGCCCGCCCTTTTCCCTCCCGCCCCGCCCCCGCCCGCCCCGCCCCCGCCCGCCCCGTCCCCCGCCCGCCCCGTCCCCGCCCTCCTGCCCCTCCCGCCTGTCCCCGTTGATCATGAAGTTGGCGGCAGTTCGTGCCCGATTTGTCGCCGCCAACCTCATGATCGCCGAGGTGAGGGCGGGGTCGCGGCACCGGTTCGGGGGAGTGGGGGTGTCCGGGGTGCGTGGATGCAGCCACTTCCCCGTTCTGGTTTCGCCCGCCTCGGGCGCTCCGGTGATCAAGGGGTTTGGGTCGTCTTGGCCTGCCTGAGGGGACGCCAACTCCTTGGTCAACTTCGGGGAAGGGTGGGGTTTCGGTTGGGGCCGTCGCGCGAAGCCAGGTCGGGGGAGTGGGGGTGTCCGGGGTGCGTGGATGCAGCCACTTCCCCGTGCGGGCTTCGGCCCCGCCTCGGGGAGACACGGACTCCTTGATCACGCCGGGCGGGGGTCAGCGGGAGGCGAGGGCCAGGTCGGGGTCCACGGGCGGGGTGGGGAGTTGGGTGCGGCGGTGGCGCAGCTCGATCGGGAGCACCGCCAGCGCCACCAGCGCGCCGATCGCACCGGTGACCACGAAGCCCCACGCGGGCGCGGAGGCGTCGATCACCGCGCCGGCCAGCGGCGCGCCGAGCGCGATGCCGACCGTCACGGCGGAGCCGTGCAGGCCCATGGCCAGCCCTCGGACGGAGGGTGGGGCCAGCCGGCTGACCGCGTCGGAGGTGGACGCGATGGTGGGGGCGCAGAGCGCACCGGCCGGGATCAGCGCGAGGCAGAGCAGCCACCAGTGCGACCCGCCCAGCCCGACCGGGATGGTGGTGAGGCTCAGCGCGGCCATCAGCGCCAGCGGGGAGAAGGAGCGGCGTACTGCGCCGTAGGCGAAGCCACCTGCCAGCGAGGCGACCGCCCAGGCGGCCAGCACGGCGCCGGTCCAGCCGACCTCGCCACCGGACCGGAGCACGGCTACCACCGCGACGTCGGTGCCGCCGAGCACCAGCGTGGCGGCGAGGCTGACCGCCAGGACGGCGAGCAGGCGCGGGGTGAGCCACTCGCGGCGGTGCACCGGGCGCGGGGGCCCGGCCGGCTCGTCGGCGGCCCGGATCGGCGGGTCGAGCAGCCAGAAGCAGATGCCGGAGGCGACGATCCCGGCGCCGACCGCCCAGAGCGTCAGGCGCGGCGTGACGGCGGTGGCCAGTGCCACGGCGAGGGCCGGGCCGACCATGAACGACAACTCCACGGCCATCGAGTCCAGCGCGTACGCGGGGCGGCGCTTCTCCACCGGCACGAGCGCGGCGATCGACTGGCGGACCATCGAGAAGATCGGCAGGGCGAGCAGCCCGGCGAAGAACGCGGCCGGTAGGAGCACCGGGTACGGCAGCGTGGGCGCGGCGGACCAGAACAGCGCCTCGGCGACGGTGGTGAGCACAAGCACCGGGCGGAGCCCTCGGCGGTCGATGAGCCGCCCGAGCAGCGGGGAGCCGAGCGCCGCGCCGACCGTCGACGCGGCGCCGACCAGGCCGGCGGCGCCGTAGCCGCGGCCCAGGTCGAGCACCACGTAGAAGGTGAGCGTCACCCCGGTGGCGGTCAGCGGCACCCGGGCCAGCACCGACACCAGCAGCAACGATCGGAGACCGGGTAGGGCGAGCGCCTCCCGGTAAGGCTTCAGGTTCACGACGGTCCGTACCTCCGGCGCCATCCTGGGGCCGGGGTACGACACCCGCAAGCGATTACCCGGTCAAGCGGCAGTGATCACAGGCTCGCCCACCATCGTCACCCCGGCGCCGTCGAGCGCCCGCAGCGCCACGTCGAGCGTGTCCGGCGCGACAGCGGCGGTCAGGTCCAGCAGCACAGTGGTCCGGAAGCCCTCCCGGGCGGCGTCCAGGGCGGTCGCGCGCACGCAGTGGTCGGTGGCGATGCCGACCACGTCGACCCGGTCCACGCCGTGGCGGCGCAGCCAGTCGGCCAGGCACTCGCCGTCGGGGCCGTGCCCCTCGAAACCGGAGTACGCGGCCGCGTGCTCGCCCTTGTGGAAGATCACCTCCACCCGGTCGGTCACCAGCTCGGGGTGGAACTCGGAACCGGAGGTGCCGACCACGCAGTGCCGGGGCCAGGAGTCGACGTAGTCCGGCGGGTCGCCGAAGTGCGCGCCCGGGTCGACGTGGTAGTCCTTGGTCGCGACCACGTGGTCCCACCGGTCCGGCTCGGCGGCCAGCAGCCGGGAGATGCCGGCGGCCACGCCGGCTCCGCCACCGACCGCGAGGGAGCCGCCCTCGCAGAAGTCGTTCTGCACGTCCACGATGATCAGGGCGTTCGCCATCTGACGGGTTCCTCCTCAGCTCGCGGGTACGACGGTCACCGGTACGGCGGGATCCCCGGCGGAGAGCTTGAGCCCCTCCCACGGGATCGAGATCAGGCACTGGCGCAGGTGGTCCCGGGACTCCTCCAGCGTGGGCAGGGTCTCCGGTTCGCCCGACACCACGTACGAGTGCTGGAGCAGCCGGTCGTTGGGCTGCCGGTCCGGTACGCCCTGCGGCACGATGACCTCCTCGGTGGCGGTGCCGGTCGGCTTGTGCCGGCGGACCGCGACCTTCCGGCCGCCGATGGTGGCCTTGTGCTCGGAGCGCTTGACCACCGGCCGCCCCTCCACCTCGACCAGCTTGTAGACCAGGCCGGCGGTGGGCGCACCGGAGCCGGTCACCACTGCGGTGCCGGCACCGTACATGTCCACCGGTTCGGCGGCGAGCGCGGCGATGGCGTACTCGTCGAGGTCGCCGGAGACGATGATCTTCGTCTCGGTGGCACCGAGCGAGTCGAGCAGCTCGCGGGACTGCTGGGCGATCACCGCGAGGTCGCCGGAGTCGATCCGGACCGCGCGCAGCTCGGGCCCGGCCACCGCGATGGCGTTGCGGATGCCCTGGGCGATGTCGTACGTGTCGACGAGCAGCGTGGTGTCCTTGCCCAGCGTGGCGACCTGGGAGGCGAACGCGGCCCGCTCGTCGTCGTGCAGCAGCGTGAAGGCGTGCGCGGCGGTGCCCGCGGTGGGGATGCCGTAGCGCTGCCCGGCGGCCAGGTTGGAGGTGAACCGGAACCCGGCCAGGTACGCGGCCCGCGCCGCGGCGACGGCGGCCTCCTCGTGCGCCCGCCGGGAGCCCATCTCGATCAGCGCCCGGCCCCGGGCCGCGGTGACCATCCGGGCCGCGGCGGCGGCGATGGCGCAGTCGTGGTTGAGCACTGACAGCACCAGCGTCTCCAGCACCACGCACTCGGCGAACGTGCCGGACACGGTGAGGATCGGAGAGCCGGGGAAGAACAGCTCGCCCTCGGCGTAGCCGTCGATGTCGCCGGTGAACCGGTAGTCGGCCAGCCACTGCGCGGCCCGGTCGTCCACCACTCCGGTACGGCGCAGGAAGTCGATCTCCGCCGGGTCGAACCGGAAGTCGCGGATCATCTCGATCAGCCGGCCGGTCCCGGCGACCACGCCGTACCGGCGCCCGGCCGGCAGCCGCCGGCTGAACACCTCGAAGACGCAGCGTCGGTCGGCCGTGCCGTCACGCAGGGCCGCGCTGACCATGGTCAGCTCGTAGTGGTCGGTCAGCAGCGCGGGGCGAAGGGTGCTCACCGCCCCAGCCTAGAGTTCAGCCCGGGTCCGCGCCGTCGTGCCCCGGCATCGACCGCAGTGCGGCCCGCAACTCGCCGCGCCCGGCGACGCCGAGCTTGCTGTAGACGCGCTGGAGGTGGTTCTCCACGGTGCGGGTGGACAGGAACAGCCGCTCGGCGATGGCGCGGCTGGTCACGCCGTCGGCCGCGAGCCGGGCGATCTCCCACTCCCGCTCGCTGAGCGTCGGGCGCAGCAGCCGCAGCGCCGGGGTGGAGATCTCGTCGCAGCGGCGCAGCAGGTCGGCGAGGCGTTCCCGGATCGGCCCGGTGGCGCCGGCCCGGACGTGTCGCGTCCGGTGCAGGGCCAGGGCGGTCGCCTCGGCCGCGTACACGATCAGCTCCCGGTCGGCGAAGCCGTCGGCGACGGCCAGCAGCGCGTCCGGTGAGCCGTCGACGGCGGCCCGGCCGAACCGGGCGACCAGCGGCGGCAGCACGCCGTCGACCTGCTCGGAGAGTTCGGCCAGGCGTTGCGCCACGGTGCGCCGGCCACCGTCGGTGCAGGTCGGGCCGACCGGCGCGGCGGCCTGGTCCAGCCGGACCAGGTCGAGCAGGACGAGCAGCTCGTGCCCGGCCAGGCCGTCCTCGCGCAGCCGGTCGGCGAGCGCACACAGGTGCTTGGTGGCCGCCGGCAGGTCACCGGTGGCGGCCTGGACCGCGCCCCGGGCCTGCTCCAGCCACGGGTAGAGCACGGCCATGCCGGGCGCGTGCGTCCGGTCCGCCTCGGCCATCGCGTCGGCCGCGTGCGTCACGTCCCCGCGCAGCGCGGCGGCCTGGGCGCGCTCGGCGTGCGCGAGGCCCGCGTACACCCGGCTGGTGGCGAGCACCGCGCACGCCTCCAGGCTGGTCCGCAGCGCCTCGTCGCCGCGCCCGCGCAGCCGCGCCGCGTACGCCTGGAGGATGGCCAGGTAGCCGGTGCCGAGCCGGAAGTCGCCGGCTCCGGCCAGGTCGGCGAACTCGTCGGCGACGATCGCGTCGATGCCGGGCAGGTCGCCGGAGAGCGTCAGCCGGGTGCCCCGGGCCAGTTCCATGGCGAGCTGGAGGTAGGGCATGTCGCCCCGCCAGCACGCCGCCTCGGCCTGCACGCGGGCGATCGCTGTGGCGCTGAGCTGGTATTGCCCCTGCGCCGCCTGGAGGTGGGCGAGCGTGCAGCGGGCCAGCTCCCGGGCGGCCATCGGGGCGGCGGGCCGGTCCAGCACCTCCTGGGCCAGCCGTACCGCGACGTCGACGTCGAGCCGGTGCAGCCGCATGGTGGCCTCGAACGCGCGTACGCGGGCCCGGTCGGCGGGGTCGCTCAGCTCCTCGCCGCGCGCGGCGATCTCCTCCACGGTGGACTCACGGTTGAGCCCCCAGTAGCTGACCATGCCCCGGACGGTCAGCCACCGGCTGCGCCGCCGGTCGTCGTGGATCTCACCGGCGACCTGGTCGAGCACGCCGATCGCCTCGTCCGGCCGGTCGCCGAACATGAGGATGGTGGCGAGCAGCTCCGCCGCGTCAGTGCCGCCGCCGGCTTCCAGCGCGGCCCGGGCCAGCCGGGTGGCCAGCGGCACGTCGTACCGGCCGAACGCCTGCACCGCCGCTTCGAGCAGCAGGGCCACGTCCTGCGCCGTACCCGAGTCGAGTCGCCACACCGCGACGCGCAGCAGGTCCTCCCGGCGGCGCTTGCCGACCTGTTCCAGCAGTCCGGCGAGGGTGGCCTGGAGCCGGCGGGTGCGGCTGACCGGGCAGTGCCGGCGCATCACCTCACCGTAGAGCGGGTGCGCCAGGCGGACGTTGAGCCGCCGGTCGTCGTGGACCAGCGCGATGAGCCCGCGTTCCTCGGCCGTCTCCACGTCCGCCGGGTCGGCCGCGCGTTCCAGCAGTTGCAGGCCCAGCGGCTCGCCGAAGGCGACCAGTTCGACGACCGCCCGGACGCCGGGGGTGAGCTGGCCGATCCGGGTGTCGATCAGTTCGGTGAGGCTGGGTGCCAGCTCCAGCCGCCCGGTCCAGGTCCAGATGCCGTACCTGCGGTTCAGCTCGTCGTCGGCGGCCAGCACCAGCTCCCGCAGCAGCAGCGGGTTGCCGGCGGAGAGCTGGAACAGCCGGTCGGAGGAGCCGGCGTCGACCGGGCCGCCCAGGATGGCGGCGAGCAGCCCGGTGGTCTCGCTGCGGCACAGCGGGCGCAGTTCGACCAGGTCGGCCAGGTCGTCGGTCCAGAGTGCGCGGATCGGCAGCGGGACCTGCTCGCCGTTGCGCAGCGTCCCGATGACGTACGCGTTCTCCGAGCGGGCGACCAGGTGCACGAGCGCCGCCGAGGGCGGGTCGAGCAGATGCGCGTCGTCGATGGCGAGCACGATGGGCCGCCCGGCGGCCTGTTCCTGGAGCACGTCCACGGCCCAGCGCAGGATCCCGGCGGGGGACAGGCCCTGCGGCTGTGAGGCGGGCAGCACCTGGACCAGCCCGCCGAACGGCAACGCGGCTGTGGTGGCGCTGGCCGCGATGGACCAGATCGCGTACCGCTCGGGGGAGAGCGCGGCCACCCCCTCGCGCAGCAGCCGGCTCTTGCCGACCCCGGCGTCGCCGCTGAAGAGCAACCCGCGCCCCTCCGGGCCACCGACCGCCGACAACAGACGGTTGAGTTCATCAGTACGGCCGACGAACTCCCACCTACTCATCGATGCAGCATATCGACCGTGTTCCGTCCGCGTACGCACCGTCACGCAGTGAAGTTGAGTAATCTGTTCATTACCCGTGAGTACCGGATGTGTTGGTTGTCGGATGGCCGACACCCGTACTCTTCCGGCAGTCCCTGCAACCAGGGAGAATCCGCGACCGGTACCCCGGTCGCCCGACCGGGAGGCCCGCCTGATGACGCCAGGTCCGCTCCCTTCGGTCGACGTGCCCGACCCACGCCGGCAGGCCGAGCCCCCCGGATGTGCCCCGCTGCCGACCCGGCTCGGGGTGACCGCGCCCGGCCCGGACGAGCCGATGGCGGTGGTCGTCGCCGGTCCGGCCGGCGCGAACCGGCGCGAGCTGATCGCCGGCCTGCTCGGGGTCGAGGCCGCGACGCTCGCCGTACCGCCGGGAAGCAACCTGCTGGTCCAGCACGCCGCCACCGCCACCCGCGCCGCGTACGTCCCGGGCTACCGCCAGCCGCACGCCTACGGCGCCGACCCGCTCGCCGCCGGCCCGGCACTGGCCCGGCCGCCGCGCCGGGTCGAACTGAGCCTGCCCGATCCGCTGCTGCGGCACTTCGCGGTGGTCGACACGCCTGATACCGGCACGCTCGGCGTCGCAGGCGGCCGGGTGCTGCGCGACGCCGTCGGCCGGGCCGGCGCGCTGCTCTTCGTGATCTCCGCTGACCAGGCGTTCAGCGCGGCCGAGCTGCACCTGCTCGCCGAGGTGGCGCGTACCCCGGTCGAGGTGTTCTTCGCCGTCACGCCCGGCGTGACCGGCCCGGCGACGCCGGGCGACGGCGCACAGGCCCAGGACCGGGCGGCACCCGGCCGGACCGGGCCCACCCGGCGGCTCGACCCGGTGTCGGTCTCGATCGAGGCGCACCGCGCGGCGCTGCTGGCCGCGGTGCCGGCGCTCACCCCGGCCCGGTGGTTCCCGGCCCGCCGCGCCGAGCTGCCGCAGCTGCGCCGGGCGCTGGTCGGCTGGGCGGCCGACGAGGTGCTGCGTCGCGGCAGCGCCCGCCCGCCGGTGCCGGCCGGCGCGCACGGCCGGGTGCCGGTGCTCGCCGGTGTCGAGCCGGGTGAGCTGGCCGACCGGATCGACCGCCAGGCCCGCGCCTGCGCCCGCCGGATCCGCCAGCACCTCGCCCTGGAACTGGCCAACATCCACCTGCGGGTGGTGCAGGAGATCGTCTTCGGGGTCGGCTGCGCCGGCCTGCCGCAGATGCTCGACCGGGAGCTGGAGGCGCTGTCGCTGCTCGCCACCGCCCAGTGCGACGAGGCCGTGCGCGGCCTGGTCGACGAGGCCGCCGCCCGGGTGTTCGGCGCGCCGCTGGCCGAGGGCGTACGCCGGCGGATCAGCCACGCGGTGCGCTGGGGCCTGGCCGACCACCCGGACGGCCCCGAGCTGGACCGGGTGCTCCTGGTGACCAGCACGGCCGGGGTCGCCGGGCTGACCGGTGCGGGCGCCTTGGACGCGCTGGCCGGGCTGCCCGGCGCGCAGCGTGACGAGGTGCTCCCGCCAGTCGGTGTCGCCCTCAACGGCGGCTGCTGGCAGCACTGGCGGGCGCCCGGCAACAACGACCCGAACGCCGCCCGTTCCTGGGCCCAGCGCGCGCTGCGCGAGGTCGAACTCGAACTGTCCCGCGAGGTGTCCCGCCGCTTCGAGGTGATCCGTCTCTCGCTGGGCGCGGTGCTCGCCGATGCGGTCGACCACGGCATCCTGCTTGCCTGACCACGCCGCCGGCACACGGCGACCCGGGCTCGCGTACGCGGCCCGGGCGGGTGACGACGACCCGCGCGCCGTTCCGGTTCATCGGTTCCCCGGATCCGGTGGCACGATGGGGGGCATGGCGGCTCCACAGGTTGCGCCGGTCGAGACGCCGGACACCGAAGAGGTGCCGGTCTCCGACCGGCCATGGGTGACCATCGTCTGGGACGATCCGGTCAACCTGATGACGTATGTGACCTGGGTGTTCCAGAAGCTCTTCGGGTACAGCCGGGAGAAGGCGGAGCGGCTCATGCTGGACGTGCACCACAAGGGCAAGGCCGTGGTCTCCAGCGGCGCGCGGGAGCGGATGGAGCACGACGCGGCGCAACTGCACGCGTACGGGCTCTGGGCGACGGTGGACCGGTCATGAGCATGTTCCGCCGCCGGGGCGACCACTACGTGGCCACGTTCGCGGTCGACGAGGTCCGGGTGCTGCGCAAGGTCGCCAACGAGGTGGTCGGCCTGCTGACCGACGGCTTCGACCACGGTGACCCGGTGGTCGGGCGGCTCTTCCCCGACGTCTACCCGGACGACGACGCCGGCACCGCCGAGTTCCGCCGCTACACCGAGGGCGACCTGAAGACCGGCAAGATCGACCAGGCGGGCGCCGTCCTCGCCGCGCTGCCCGACGGTGACGCCGGTGGCGAGGTACGGCTGGACGCGGAGGCGGCCGAGGCGTGGCTGCGGGCGCTGAACGACGCCCGGCTGGCGATGGGCGTACGCCTGGAGATCAAGGACGGCACCGACCTGGGCGAGGAACTCGACGACGCGGTGGCCGCGGACCCGGGTTCGTCCCGGGTGTTCCAACTGTCGGTCTACGCCTATCTCGGATATCTCCAGGAGTCCCTGCTCAACGCGCTGATCGACTGAGTGGTGACGGTCGCCACCTCGCCGCCCGGGCCGGCCAGGCGCTAGGCTTGGCGGCGTGCTGAGCATCGACCGGTCGATCATCGACGCGATCGTCGCCCACGCGCGTCGGGACCACCCGGACGAGGCGTGCGGCGTGGTCGCCGGTCCCGTCGGCAGCGACACCCCGGCCCGGCACATCCCGATGGACAACGCCGCCCGCTCCATGACGTTCTACGAGTTCGACTCGATGGAGCAGTTGCGGGTGTGGCGCGAGATGGACGACCGCGACGAGGAACCGGTCGTCATCTACCACTCGCACACCGCGACGGAGGCCTACCCGTCGCGTACGGACGTCTCCTTCGCCGGCGAGCCGGGCGCGCACTACCTGCTCGTCTCGACCCGCGAGCCCGACACCGAGGAGATCCGCTCCTTCCGGATCGTCGACGGCGTGGTCACCGAGGAACCGGTGGAGATCGTGGATGCCGCCGTGGACCCGAACGCCGTCCAGTCCTACATGTTCGGGCAGAGCCCGGCGACGGTCGACTACGAGTGTTCCGACCGCTGACCTTCAGCGCCGGCACCTTCCTTTTCCCGTCACCTGGCACGATCCCGAACGAGGAGCACGAGACACCATGGCCATCGAGGTTCGCATCCCCACCATCCTGCGCAGCTACACCGGCGGCGCGAAGGTCGTCGAGGGCAGCGGCGACACGCTCGCCGACCTGATCGCCGACCTGGACTCCCGGCACGGCGGCCTGAAGGCCCGCCTGGTCACCGAGGCGGGCGTGCTGCACCGGTTCGTCAACGTCTACGTCAACGACGAGGACGTCCGCTTCCTCGGCGCGCTCGACGCCAAGCTCAACGACGGCGACAGCGTGACCATCCTGCCGGCCGTCGCCGGCGGCGCGTTCGGCTTCGCGGCCGCCGCGGCGATCGCCTCGCACGCGGTCTCCACGCGCGCCGCCCGCTGAGGGGTCCGCGATGGCGCGGTACGACAGCCTGCTCGACGCCTGCGGCGGCACCCCGCTGGTCGGGTTGCCCCGGCTCTCGCCGACGGTTCCGGCCGGGGCGCCGCCGGTGCGGCTCTGGGCCAAGCTGGAGGACCGGAACCCGACCGGCAGCATCAAGGACCGCGCGGCCCTGTTCATGGTGCGCGCGGCCGAGGAGTCCGGCCGGCTGCGTCCCGGTGACACGATCCTGGAGCCGACGAGCGGCAACACCGGCATCTCGCTGGCCATGGTGGCGAAGCTGCGCGGCTACCGGCTGGTCTGCGTGATGCCGGAGAACGTCTCCACCGAGCGGGTGCAACTGCTCCGCATGTACGGCGCGGAGATCATCTTCTCGCCGGCCGCCGGCGGCTCGAACCAGGCGGTCGCGACCGCGAAGCAGATCTCCGCCGAGCACCCGGACTGGGTGATGCTCTACCAGTACGGCAACGAGGCGAACGCCCGGGCGCACTACGAGACGACGGGGCCGGAGCTGCTCCAGGATCTGCCGGGCATCACCCACTTCGTGGCCGGGCTGGGCACCACGGGAACGCTCATGGGTACCGGGCGCTACCTGCGGGAGAAGGTCGAGGGCATCCAGATCGTGGCGGCCGAGCCGCGCTACGGCGAGCTGGTCTACGGTCTGCGCAACATCGACGAGGGCTACGTGCCCGAGCTGTACGACGCCGGGGTGCTGTCCCGCCGCTTCTCCGTGGGCACCCGGGACGCGGTGCTGCGTACCCGGCAGCTCGTCGAGGTGGAGGGCATCTTCGCCGGGTTCTCCACCGGCGCCATCCTGCACGCCGCGCTCGCGGTGGCGCACGAGGCGGTCCGCGACGGCCGCCGCGCGGACGTGGCGTTCGTGGTCTGCGACGGCGGCTGGAAATACCTGTCGACCGGCGCGTACGGCGGCACCCTCGCCGACGCGGAGGAGGCCCTGGAGGGTCAGCTCTGGGCCTGACGGACCGATGGCCGGTCCGGTCGGTGGCGTGCCCGCCGGCCGGACCGCCGGTCTCGTCCGGAGCGGACGTGTATGGGTGTCACGTTGATGACAACTTCCGGCAGATGATTCTTGCTCGACCGGGGCGACGCGTAGGCTGCGCAGCGTGGCGAGCGCGTCGGTAGAGATCATCGGCGGAGCCGCCGCCGGCGCATCGACTACTCATGGTGAGATCGAGGCCACCGGATGAGACTGACCGTCCTCGGCTGCGCGGGCAGCTTCCCGGGGCCCGAATCGCCCTGTTCGGCCTATCTCATGGAAGCCGAGGGCTTCCGGCTTCTGATCGACTTCGGCGTGGGATCGCTCTCCACGCTCCAGCGCTACGTCGGGCTGCACGCCCCCGACGCCATCCTCCTCACCCACCTGCACTGCGACCACATGTTCGACGCCGTGTCCTACGTGGTGGTACGCCGGTACGCGCCGGACGGCCCGTACCCGCCCCTGCCGATGTACGCACCCTCCGGCGCGCCCGACCGGCTGGCCACCGCGTACGGGCAGGAGGAGGGCTCGGTGGAGGACGTCTACCAGTTCTACGGTCTCCAGCCGGGCACGTTTCCGATCGGCCCGTTCACCGTCACGGTCGACCGGATGAACCACCCGGTGGAGACGTACGGGGTGCGGCTGGAGCACGGCGGCCGGGTGTTCTGCTACTCCGCCGACACGGCGCCCTGCGAGGCGCTGCTGCGCCTGGCCCAGGACGCCGACGTGTTCCTCTGCGAGGCGAGCTACATGGACGGCGTGGAGAACCCGCCGGATCTGCACCTGACCGGCCGGGAAGCCGGCGAGGCGGCCACCAAGGCGGGGGTGGGACGGCTCCTGCTCACCCATCTCGTACCCGCCTGGGGCAGCGAGTCGCAGACGGTGGAGGCGGCGGCCGGGGCGTACGCCGGGCCGCTGGACGTGGTCCGGCCCGGCGCCTGCTACGAGGTCTGAGCCCGGCGGCGGCCCTGTCGTGTCGGCGGGCACCCGCGGGCGGTGCGATCACCGCACCGCATAGGGTGCAGGCATGGCGCGACCTGACGGGCGGCAACCCGACCAACTCCGACCGGTGACCCTGACCCGGGGCTGGAGCACCCACCCGGAGGGCTCGGTGCTCGTCGAGTTCGGCGCGACCCGGGTCCTCTGCACGGCGAGCGTCACCGAAGGCGTGCCCCGCTGGCGCAAGGGCTCCGGGCTGGGCTGGGTGACCGCCGAGTACGCGATGCTGCCCCGTGCCACGAACACCCGCTCGGACCGGGAGAGCGTCCGCGGCAAGGTCGGCGGCCGGACCCACGAGATCTCCCGGCTGATCGGCCGCAGCCTGCGCGCCTGCGTCGATCTCAAGGCGCTCGGCGAGAACTCGATCGTGCTGGACTGCGACGTGCTCCAGGCCGACGGCGGTACCCGTACCGCCGCGATCACCGGTGCCTACGTCGCGCTGCACGACGCGGTGACCTGGCTGGCCGAGCGCAAGGCGCTGGCCGGCAAGGTGGAGAAGGTGATGCACCGCTCGGTGGCCGCGGTGAGCGTCGGCGTGATCGGCGGCGAGCCGATGCTCGACCTCTGCTACGCCGAGGACGTCACCGCCGAGGTCGACATGAACGTGGTCTGCACCGGCACCGGCGACTTCGTCGAGGTGCAGGGCACCGGTGAGGCGGGCGTCTTCGCCCGCGACCAGCTCGACGCGCTGCTCGACCTGGGCGTGGCGGGCTGCCTGGAACTGGCCGACGCGCAGCGGAAGGCGCTCTCGTCATGAACAAGGTCCTGCTCGCCACCCGGAACCGGAAGAAGCTGGTCGAACTCCAGCGGATCCTGGACGGCGCGCTCGGCGCGCACCGGATCGCCCTGCTCGGCCTCGACGACGTCGAGGAGTACCCGGAGCTGCCCGAGACCGGCCTCACGTTCGGCGAGAACGCGCTGATCAAGGCGCGGGAGGGCTGCCGGCGTACCGGCCTGCCGACCATCGCCGACGACTCCGGGCTGGCGGTGGACGCCCTCAACGGCATGCCGGGTGTGTTCAGCGCCCGCTGGTCCGGGGGGCACGGCGACGACCGGGCCAACCTCCAGCTCGTGCTGGACCAGGTCGCCGACGTGCCGGACGAGCACCGGGGCGCCGCGTTCGTCTGCACCGTCGCGCTGGTGCTGCCCGGCGGCAAGGAGCACCTGGTCGACGGCCGCCAGTCCGGCCGGCTGCTGCGCGCGCCGCGCGGCGACGGCGGCTTCGGCTACGACCCGATCTTCCTGGGCGACGGGCAGGAGCGCACCAACGCGGAGCTGACGCCCGAGGAGAAGGACGCGGTCAGCCACCGTGGCAAGGCGCTGCGGGAACTGGCCAAGCTGGTCGCGAAGGTGCTTCCACCCGCCGCCTGACCCGCCCCCACCGGGCACCCGGCCGCAGCGCCGACCGGGCACCCGAAGAACGCCGGACCGGCCCGCTCAGGCGAGCGGGCCGATCTCCCGTTCGATCGCCGCGCGCAGCTCCGGGCCGCGTACCACCTCGCGCGCGGCCTCCATCAGCGGCGCGAGGAACACGTCCGGTCCCGGCTCGCCGATCGTGCGGCCGAGCGTGTCGAGCGCCGCCCGTCCGGCCGGTGACGGCGTCAGCGGCGCGCGCAGCTGGAGTCCGCGTACGGCCGCCAGCAGCTCCACCGCGAGCAGGCTGGTCAGGTTGTCCAGCACGGTGCGCAGCTTCTTGGTGGCCGCCCAGCCCATCGAGACGTGGTCCTCCTGCATGCCACTGGTGGGCAGCGAGTCGACCGAGGCGGGCGCGGCCAGCCGGCGGTTCTCCGCCACGATCCCGGCGGCGGTGTACTGGGCGATCATCAGGCCCGAGTTCACCCCGGCGTCCGGCGACAGGAACGCGGGCAGTTCCCGGGAACGGGTGACGTCCAGCAGCCGGTCCACCCGGCGCTCGGCGATGGCGCCCACCTCGGCGGCGGCGATGGCCAGATAGTCGGCGGCGAAGCCGAGCGGCGCGCCGTGGAAGTTCCCGGTCGACTCGACCCGCCCGTCCGGCAGCACCACCGGGTTGTCCACCACCGACAGCAGCTCCCGGCCGGCCACCACCTCGACGAAGTCGAGCGTGTCCCGGGCCGCGCCGGCGACCTGCGGGGCGCAGCGCATCGAGTACGCGTCCTGCACCGCGTGCGCCAGGTCGTCGCGGTGCGAGTCCATCACCGCCGAGCCCTGCAACAGCCGGTGGATGTTCGCCGCCGACGCGGCCTGACCGGGATGCGGGCGGATCGCGTGCAGCTCGGGCAGGAACGGCCGCTCCGAGCCGAGCATCGCCTCGATGGCCAGCGCCGCCGTCACGTCCGCCATGGCGAACAGGTGCCGGGCGTCGGAGACGGCGAGCAGCAGCATGCCGAGCATGCCGTCGGTGCCGTTGATCAGCGCCAGCCCTTCCTTTGCGGCGAGTGACACCGGCTTCAGCCCGACCCGGCGCAGCGCGTCGGCGGCCGGGAGGCGGTCACCGGCCGGGCCGAGCACCCAGCCCTCACCGAGCAGCACCAGCGCGCAGTGCGCCAGCGGCGCCAGGTCGCCGGACGCGCCGAGCGAGCCGTGCTCGGGCACCCACGGGGTGACCTCGTGGTTGAGCAGGTCCACGAGCGCCTCGGCGACCAGCGGACGGACCCCGGAGCGGCCGAGCGCCAGCGAGCGGACCCGCAGCAGCATCATGGCGCGTACCACCTCGCGCGGCATCGGCGCGCCCACCCCGGCGGCGTGCGAGCGGATCAGCGCGTGCTGAAGCTCGGCCCGGCGCTCCGGGGCGACGAACGTGTTGGCGAGGGCACCGAAGCCGGTGGAGACGCCGTACACCGGGCGACCGGCCGCCTCGATGCGGTCCACGATGGACCGGGAGGTCGCCATCGCCTCGGTGGCGGCCGGGTCGAGCACGACCTTGGCGGTGCCGCGGGCCACCGCGAGCACGTCGGCGGCTGTGACGCCGGTGGACAGGATGGTCACTGTGGTCATCGCGGTACTCCGTTGTGCAGGACCTGGCGGATCAGTGGCACGCCCGGCCGGTAGGCCAGGTGCAGGTGGGACGGGGCGTCGAGGACGATCAGGTCGGCCCGCGCCCCGGGGGTCAGCCGCCCCACGTCGGTGCGGCGCAGCGCCGCCGCCCCGCCGGCGGTCGCGGCCCACACCGCCTCCGCCGGGGTCATCCGCATCTCGCGTACGGCGAGCGCGAGGCAGAACGGCATCGACGACGTGTACGACGAGCCGGGGTTGCAGTCGGTGGCGAGCGCGACTGTGACGCCCGCGTCGAGCAGCCGCCGGGCGTCCGGGTACGGCGACCGGGTGGAGAACTCGGCGCCGGGCAGCAGTGTGGCGACAGTCTCCGAGCCGGCCAGCGCGTCGATGTCGGCGTCGGTCAGGTGGGTGCAGTGGTCGACGCTGGCCGCGCCCATCTCCACGCCGAGCCGGACGCCCGGCCCGGGACCGAGCTGGTTGGCGTGCAGCCGTACGCCCAGACCGGCGGCCTGCCCGCAGGCGAGGATCGCGCGGGCGTGGTCGGCGTCGAACGCGCCCCGCTCGCAGAACACGTCGATCCAGCGGGCGTACGGCGCGGCGGCGGCGAGCATCGGCCCGCACACCAGGCCCACGTAGTCGTCCGGGCGGTCGGCGTACTCGGCCGGGACCACGTGCGCGCCGAGGAACGTGGTGTCGCCTGTGAACTCGGCGGCGATCCGCAGTGAGCGGGCCTCGTCGGCGACGTTCAGGCCGTACCCGCTCTTGATCTCGACGGTGGTGGTGCCCTGCCGCAGCATCTCCGCGTGCAGCCGGCCCACTGTGGCGCGCAGGTCGTCGTCGGAGGCCGCGCGGGTGGCGCCGACTGTGGTCCTGATGCCGCCGCCGGTGTAGGGCTCGCCTGCCATCCGGGCGGCGAACTCGGCGGCCCGGTCCCCGGCGAAGACCAGGTGGGCGTGGCTGTCCACGAAGCCGGGCAGCACCGCGGCGCCACCGGCGTCGATCCGCCGGTCGGCGGCCGGCGCGTGCCGGGCCGGACCGGTCCAGGCCACCTCGCCGTCGGAGATGAGCAGCGCGGCGTCGCGGCGGATGCCGAGCGGGTCGCCGTCGCGGCCGTCGTTGGTGACCAGCTCGCCGATGTGGTCGACGAGCAAGCTGCCGCGCGTCACGAGTCCTCCTTCGCGGTCACCGCCGCGATCGCGTCCCGCAGCTCGGTGGGTACGTCCACGGTCAGGTGCCGGCCGCCGTCCACCACGGGCCGGCCGTCCACCACGACGCTCGTCACGTCCGCGGCGGTGGCGGCGAAGAACGCGCCGACCGGCGGCACCCCGGCGGTGCGGGCGCTGTCGAGCCGTACCGTGACCAGGTCGGCCCGCTGCCCGACGGCGAGCCGGCCGGCGTCGCCCCAGCCCAGCGCGGCGTGCCCGCCGACGGTGGCGGCGGTGAGCAGCTCGGCCGGCGTGAAGTGCCCCCGCCTGCGGGTACGCAGTCGCTCGTCCATCTCCAGCGCTCGGGCCTCCTCGAACAGGTCCACCACGGCGTGACTGTCGCTGCCCAGGCTCAGCGGGCTGCCCGCGTCGGCCATCCGGCGTACCGGGCCGACCCCGTCGGCCAGGTCGCGTTCGGTGGTGGGGCAGACGCAGACCCGGGTACGGCTGTCGCCGAGCAGCGCCACGTCGGCGGCGGTCGGGTGGGTGGCGTGCACGGCTGTGGTGTGCGGGCCGAGCACGCCGTGGTCGGCCAGCAGGCGCGTCGGGGTGCACCCGTGCACGGCCCGGCAGGCGTCGTTCTCGGCCGGCTGCTCGGACAGGTGCACGTGCAGCGGCAGTCCGTTGCGGTCGGCCCAGCCGGCCACCGTGGCGAGCTGCCCGGCCGGGACCGCGCGCACCGAGTGGATGGCCGCGCCGAGCCGGACGTGCTCGTCGGACGGGCGGAACGCGTCCACCCGCTCCGCCCAGCGCAGCGCGTCACCGTCGCCGAACCGGCGCTGCGGCCCGGCCAGCGGCGCACCGTCCACGCCCCCGGCCAGGTACGCGGTGTCCAGCAGCGTGAGCCGGATCCCGGCGTGCGCGGCGGCCTCCACGAGCGCGGCGGACATGGCATTCGGGTCGTCGTACGGGGTGCCGCCGGGACCGTGGTGCAGGTAGTGGAACTCGCCCACGCAGGTGATCCCGGCCAGCGCCATCTCCGCGTACACGGCGCGGGCCAGCGCCAGGTAGGAATCGGGGTCGAGCCGGATCGCGACGGCGTACATCAGGCTGCGCCAGGACCAGAAGTCGCCGCGCCCGTCGTGGGTGCGCCCGCGCAGCGCCCGGTGGAACGCGTGCGAGTGAGCGTTTGCCAGGCCGGGCACCGTCAGGCCGGGCAGCCGGACCGCGTCGCCGAGCACCTCGACCCCGGCGGTCGGCGGACCTTTCACGGTCAGCGGGGTGACCGCGGTGAGCCGCCCGTCGGTCGCCTCGATCAGCACGTCCCGGGTGGGCTCGGCGCGATCGGGCAGCCAGGCGTACTCGGCCAGCCAGCGGGTCAGCGGCATGCCAGCTCCTCCAGCACCCGAGCCAGGGCGGCCACCCCGGCGGCGCAGTCGGCGTCGGTGGCCGCCTCGGCGGGGGAGTGCGACACCCCGGTCGGGTTGCGCACGAACAGCATCGCGGTGGGCAGGTGCGCCGCCAGCACGCCCGCGTCGTGCCCGGCGCCGGTGGGCAGCACCGGCGCGCCGAGCAGCGCGGCCAGCCGGTCGGCCAGCCCGCGGTCGAACGCGACGAGCGGGGTCGCCGACTCCTGCGTGCAGGTCAGCGCGGTCCCGTCGCGGCCGGCCCGGTCGGCGGCCTTGGTGCGTACCGCCTCGACCAGACCGTACAGCGTCTCCGCCTCGGCCGCCCGCGCGTCCAGCCAGCCGGTGACCCGGGACGGGATCGCGTTCGTGGCGTTCGGCTCGACCGACACCCGGCCGACCGTGGCGTGCGCGTCGCGCAGCCGGGCCTCCTTGTTCGCCGCCAGCACTGTGAACGCGTAGGTGAGCATCGGGTCGCGGCGGTCGGCCATCCGTGTCGTACCCGCGTGGTTGCCCTCGCCGGTGAAGTCGAACCGCCACCGGCCGTGCGGCCAGATCGCGGAGGCCACCGCGACCGGCGCGTCCAGGTCGACCAGCGCGCGGCCCTGCTCGACGTGCAGCTCCACGAAGGCCGCGAAGCGGCCGAGCAGCGCCCGGTCGGCGCCCGCCGGCCGCTCGCCCAGCGCCTCGGCGAAGGTCGTCCCGGCCTGGTCGCGCAGCCCGGCCGCGCGGTCGACGTCGATCTCGCCGGTGAGCAGCCGAGACCCCAGGCAGGGTACGCCGAACCGCGCGCCCTCCTCCTCCACGAACGCGGCCACCACCACCGGCCGGTCCGGGGTGACGCCCGCGGCCCGCAGCTCGTCCACGGCGAGGAACGCGCTGACGATGCCGAGCGGACCGTCGTACGCGCCGCCGTGCGGCACCGAGTCGAAGTGGCTGCCGGTGAGCACCGCATCGCCGGCGGCCGGGTCGCCCCACCAGGCGAACAGGTTGCCGTTGCCGTCCTGTGACACCGGCATGCCCCGCCGGTCGGCCTGCTCCCGGAACCAGCCGCGGAGCGTGCGCTCCGGCTCGGTGAGCGCGTAGCGCAGGTAGCCGCCGCTGCCGGCGTCCCGCCCGACCGGGGCGATCTCGTCCCACAGCTCCCGGAACCGGTTAGGAAGGGGCCCTTTCAATGCAGAATGCGTTAACAAGGGGCCCTTCCTTACGCTTCGGCCATCGGGACGCGGACGCCGGTGCGCCCGGCGACCTCGCGGGCGTCGTCGTAGCCGGCGTCGACGTGCCGGATCACGCCCATCGCCGGGTCGTTGGTGAGCACCCGCTCGATCTTCTGCCCGGCCAGGGCGCTGCCGTCGGCCACGCAGACCTGCCCGGCGTGGATGGACCGGCCGATACCGACGCCGCCGCCGTGGTGGATGGACACCCAGGACGCGCCGCTGGCGGTGTTGACGAGCGCGTTCAGCAGCGGCCAGTCGGCGATCGCGTCGGAGCCGTCGGCCATCGCCTCGGTCTCCCGATAGGGGCTGGCCACGCTGCCGCAGTCGAGGTGGTCCCGGCCGATCACCACCGGCGCGCTCAGCTCGCCGGAGGCCACCATCTCGTTGAACCGCACCCCGGCGCGGTCACGTTCGCCGTAGCCGAGCCAGCAGATCCGCGCCGGCAGGCCCTGGAACGCGACCCGCTCGCCGGCCATCCGGATCCACCGGGCGAGGGACTCGTTCTCCGGGAACAGGTCGAGGATGGCCCGGTCGGTGGCGGCGATGTCCTTCGGGTCGCCGGAGAGCGCGGCCCAGCGGAACGGGCCCTTGCCCTCGCAGAACAGCGGCCGGATGTATGCGGGCACGAACCCGGGGAAGTCGAACGCCCGCTCGTATCCGCCGAGCTCGGCCTCGCCCCGGATCGAGTTGCCGTAGTCGAAGACCTCCGCGCCCGCGTCGAGGAAGCCGACCATCGCCTCCACGTGCTTCGCCATCGACGCCCGCGCCCGGTCGGTGAACTCGGCCGGCTCGGCCGCCGCGTAGTCCCGCGCGTCGGCGAGGTCCACGCCCTCCGGCACGTACGACAGCGGGTCGTGCGCGCTGGTCTGGTCGGTCACGATGTCGATGGCCACGCCCCGGCGCAGCAGCTCGGGGAAGACGGTGGCGGCGTTGCCGACCACACCGACGCTCAGGGCCCGCCGGTCCCGCTTCGCGGCGAGCGCCCGCTCGACCGCGTCGTCAAGCGAGTCGGCGATCTCGTCGAGGTAGCGGTCGTGCGCCCGCCGCTCCAGCCGGGACCGGTCGACGTCCACGATCAGGCAGGCGCCGCCGTTCATGGTGACCGCGAGCGGCTGCGCGCCGCCCATGCCGCCGCACCCGGCGGTGAGCGTCAGCGTGCCGGCGAGCGTGCCGCCGAACCGCTTCTCGGCGACAGCGGCGAACGTCTCGTATGTGCCCTGGAGGATGCCCTGGGTGCCGATGTAGATCCAGGAACCGGCCGTCATCTGCCCGTACATGGTCAGGCCCAGCGATTCCAGGCGGCGGAACTCCGGCCAGGTGGCCCAGTCGCCGACCAGGTTGGAGTTGGCCAGCAGCACGCGCGGCGCCCACTCGTGGGTGCGCATCACCCCGACCGGGCGGCCGGACTGCACGAGCATCGTCTCGTCGTCGCGCAGCTCGGTCAACGTCCGCACCAGCGCGTGGTACGACGGCCAGTCCCGGGCCGCCTTGCCGGTGCCCCCGTAGACCACCAGGTCCTCGGGGCGCTCGGCCACCTCCGGGTCGAGATTGTTCATCAGCATCCGCAGGGCGGCCTCCTGCGGCCACCCCTTCGCGGTGCGTGCGGTGCCGCGGGCGGCGCGGACGGGCTGGTGCATCTCGTACTCCTCTCAGCCGAGGAACAACTGGCGGCGGGCGGCGGACGACTCGAACGCCTCGAGCCGGTTCTGGGTCTCGGCCGGTGCGGCGTCGCAGATCGCCTGGAGCACCACCATGGCCAGCGTCATCGGTGCGGTGTGCAGATCGAAGACCAGGTCGGCGCCGACGGCGGCGGGCAGCACCACCTCGGCGTGCTCGGTGGCCGGGCTCACCGGCGAGTCGGTGATCGCCACGACCGTCAGCCCGGCGTCCCGGGCCTCGCGCAGCGCGTCCAGGGTCTCGCGGGGGTAGCGGGGCAGCACGAACGCCAGCATCGCCGTCGCGCCGGCCGCGACCGCCTGGTCCAGGCGGTCGACCAGCATGCTGCCGCCGTCGTCGAGCACCCGCACGTCCGGGTGCACCTTGGCGGCGAAGTACGCGAAGTACGCGGCGAGCGGCGCGGCGGCGCGCAGCCCGAGCACCGGCAGCGGACGGCTGGCCGCGAGCAGCTTCCCCACCTCGGCGACCCGGCCGGCGTCGGCGAGCTGTGCGGCGAGCCGGTCGAGATTGTCCCGCTCGGCGTGCACCGCCCGTTGCAGGGCGTTGCCGGCGGCCGGTCCGGCCGCCCCGGTGACAGTCAGTTCCCGTAGGCGTCGGCGCAGCGCGGGGTAGCCGTCGTGCCCGAGCGCCATGGCGAACCGGGTCACCGACGGCTGGCTGACGCCTGCCAGCTCGGCCACCTCGGCGGCGGACAGGTACGCCGCCGCGCCCGCGTGCCGCACCAGGCAGTGGGCGATGCGGCGCTGGGTCGGGGTGAGCCGTACGCCGTGGAACAGGTCGAGCAGGCGGTCAGGGGAGGCCGCACTGCTTTCATTCACGAGCTGACTCTATGCATGAAAACTTTCAGAGCGCAAGAGTGGCCCGACCGCAGGGAGATCCGATGGGCGTGCTCTCTGTACTATCCGCACGGCGGGTGAGCAGAGGAGTGGGGCATGCAGCCGGAAGGTCCGTACAGGTTCACCGAGGTGCTGGGCGAGTGTCAGGTCGGCAGGGCCTGGGCCGCGCTCGACGGGCAGGACCGCGCGCTGACCGTGGCGGTCCTGGACGGCGCCGCAGCCGGCGACCAGCGCTGGCGCGAGGCGTTCACCAACGCGGCGAACGTGCTGGCCCAGACGCCCGGCGGCCACCGGTACGTCAACTCCGACTTCGCCGCCGGCCAGCCCTGGGTGGCGTACCCGTCCGAAGAGGACGGCGCGGCCGAGCGGCTGTTCCGCAGCCTGGGCATGGACTACCAGCGCACCGCCACCGCCGAGATCCTCCCGCCGCCCCCGCCGGTGTCCGCGCCGCCGCAGCAGGTCTCGTCCCCGCCGCAGTTGCCGTGGAGCCCGCAGCCGTGGGCGATGACGCCGCAGCAGCCGGTCTCCGGCGCGCCCGTCTCGTCCGGCGCGCCCGTGTCACCCGGCATGCCGGTGTCGCCGGGCATGCCGGTGCCGGCGATCCCGGCCCAGGCCACCGCCCCGGATCCGCTCGTGCCGACCGGCGGTCCCCGGATCGCACCGGTCGCCCGCCCGCCCAAGAGCCGTACCGGCCTGTGGATCGGAGGTCTGGTCATGGCGGCGGTGCTGGCCGGCGGCGCCGGTCTGCTCGCCGGACGGTCGCTCGCCGACGGTGGCGAACCGTCCACTCCGGCGGCCAGCGCCTCCCCGGCGCTCTACGAGGCCACCCAGCAGTCGCTGAACAAGGCGAAGTTCGACGCCACGCTCATGCCGATCGCCGAGCCGTGGCTCGACGGGGTGGGCGGTTGCGCGATCAACACCGAGAAGAGCGGCCCCGGGCTCGCCGCCGGCGAGAAGCAGCACGTCTTCTGCCGCTACCTGGGCGTGTCGGTGCACTTCGCCGAGTACGAGTCGGCCGAGAAGAAGGAGGCGGCGCGCGCCTTCCGCCAGCAGATGGGCATCATCGGCCGTGCGCTCGCGCCGGGCATGCGGGAGGCCGGACCGGCCACCGGCGGCGTCAGCGGGGCGCAGGGCAGCTACGTCGAGTACGCCGGCAACGGCCAGGACGGCCGCCCGGTCTGCGGCATCTGGTGGGGCCGCGACGACAACACGAGCGCGATCTACATGGAGACGCCGTGCGGCGCCGGGCTCGGCGGCAACTGGGACGCCCTGCGCGACCTCTGGCAGCGGCACAGCTAGGACGCCGCGCGCCCGCTAGCGGACGCGGGCGCCGTTCGGCGGCGGCACCAGGCAGACGTCGCTGCCCTTGGTGACGCCCGCGGCCAGGTCGAAGCGGACCACGCGCGCCCCGCTGAACTGCCGCTCGGTGACCGCCACGCCGCTGCCGCCGAGCCGGACGATGACGTCCCGGTTCGCCCCGTCGGCCCAGTCGGTGGCCTGGAACAGCCAGACCCGGGATCGTCCGGGCAGCAACGCCGACACGGTCCGCCCCGGGCACCCGCCGGGGCCGGCCGCGACCACATAGGCGTCCGCCGCCGGGCCGTACCACGCCTGGGCGTTCCACGAGACCGTGGTGGCCAGCACCAGGTCACCCGGGCGGCGTTTGTCGTCCAGGTAGCCCAGCGCGCCCCGGTAGTCGACCGCGTTCGCGCCGCCGCCCTGGGCGAAGGCCCGCGCCGGATGCACAGTCGCCACCACTGCGGTGGCCAGCTGCGGAACGGCGAGCGCGAGCAGGAGCACCACCCCGACCAGCCATCTGATCCGGGCGGGCAGGCCGGCCCGCATCGGTGGCGGTGCGACGGCGAGCGCGGCGAGCAGCAGGCAGGCCGGCACCGCGTAGAGCGCCAGCCGGCCGTTGAACGGGTAGACCGACACGGCCGCGCCGGCCAGCCCGGCCGTCAGGGGCGTGAGCAGGACCAGCACCGCCACAGTGGAGAGCCGGCGCAGCCCGGCGGCCGTGCCCAGCACCAGCAGCGGTACGACGACCCACGCCGACCAGGCCACGAACGGCACTGTGGCGAGACTCCGGTACGTCGCCGCGAGCCATTCCACTGTGGCGGCCAGGTCGGTGAGCGAGTGCGCCGGATAGATCGACTTCGCCCGCCAGTACGCGGCGAGCTGCGGATCGGCGAGTCCCGGCGCCAGGAACAGCACGTAGACCACGAGCGCGACCACGCCCCAGGCCGGCGCCGGGGCGAGGAACCGGCCCAGTTCACGCCACCTGCTCGCCCACTGCCGATCCGGGCGGGACAGCGCATACCCGCCCAGCAGCACGCTGAGCGCGCCGGTGACCGGAATGGACAGGGTGCTGACGAACGCCATGACCGCCGCGGCCGACCAGAACACCGCCGACCCGGCCCAGGTCGGGCCGGTCCGGACGAGCAGCAACGCCAGCCCGACCACGAGCGTGACGCCGAACGCCTCGGCGCTGTACTGCTTCAGCTCGTTGGAGTAGCCGATGAGGAACGGCGCGACGGCGACCAGCAGCAGCGCCGCCAGCGCGGCGAGCGGCGGCAGGAGTGCCCGGCCGAGCCACGCCACGAGCGGCAGCAGCGCCAGCCCGAACAGCAGCGGCACCAGCCGCAGTGCCCGCTCACCGTCGCCGAACTGCTCGAACGCGAACCGTTCCAGCCACAGCCAGCCGGGCGGCGCCGACTGGCTGAACGCCAGCGGCTGCAACAGGTCCAGGTAGCCGCGCTCCCGGATGTTGTGCGCCACGTACAGCTCGTCGCTCCAGAAGCTGCGCGCGTACGCCCACTGCCGGATCCGCAGCACGGCGCCCAGCGCGACGAGCAGGCCCGCGACGGACCAGTACGGGGACCGGCTCAGCCGGTCCCACGCGAGCGCGACGAGCGCCACCGGCGTGCCCGGCCGCGACGGCACCGGCGTCGCCGACGCGGGCGCCATCGAGGGGGAGAAGGCCGGGCGTGTCACGGACACGGCGAGACGGTATCAAAGCGTCATTCACGTCAGCGGCCCCGCGACCGGCTTCGATCACTGGCCGGCGCGGTCCGGCGTGGACGGAGTGGCGGAGACCGCCGTGCCGACCAGCCCGGCGGCCCGGCGGTGCCGGCGTGCCGGTCGCGGCAGGCCGACCAGGAACTCCGGGAACATGCCGAAGAACGTCCGGGCGCTGCGCAGCTCCAGCGTGTGCGCCCGGGACCAGCGCACCGAGTTGGTCGCGCGCGCCCAGTGGTGGGTCCACCGCACGTCACCGAGCACCGCCACCGGCATCCCGTTACGCCAGGCGCGCAGCCCCAGCTCGTGATCCTCGTAGTAGAGGAAGAATCGCTCGTTCCATCCGCCCAGCTCGGTGACGTCGGCGGTCCGGCCGGCCACCGCCGCGCCCATCACCCAGGCCACGTGGCGCGTCTCGCCGGGCGCGGCCACCAGCCGGTACGCGGCGTGCAGCCGGGACAGCGGCCACACCTTCCGGTTGCCGAGTTTCGCCGTCGCGTACGGGAAGCCGCGCCCGTTGGCCTGCGGTGTGCCGTCGGTGCCGAGCAGTTGCGGCGCGACCAGTCCGCCGTGCGTGTCCAGGTGCCGGGCCAGCACGTCCAGGTCGTCCGGGCGCACCTCCAGGTCCGGGTTGGCGAACAGCACGTACCGGCCGGTCGCCTCGCGCAACGCGACGTTGTTGGCGCGGGAGAAACCGACGTTCTCCGGCAGCCGGATCACCCGCGCGCCCAGCTCCTCGGCGACCGCCGCCGAGTCGTCGGCCGAGGCGTTGTCGACCACCAGCCACTCGTACGGCTTCGGACCGTGCCAGCAGCGGCGCAGCGTGTCCGCCGAGTGATAGCTGACAGTCACCACTGTCCACGGCTGTGCCGTCATCACGCCCTCCGAGCGGTCAGGTAGCCGAGCAGGGACGCGAACCCGAACCGTGGCCCGGACCAGCGGCGGCGGGCCGCCGGCCCTTCGGCCAGCCCGCGTCCGATGCCGCGCAGGAACGGGCGCAGCAGGCCCTGCCGGATCCGCCGGGCGGCGAGCGCGAGGTGTGCGAGCGCCAGCACCGGCACCGCCACGAGCAGCAGCGGCCAGGTGAACGTGCGGGACGCGACCAGCAGCCGGTTGCGGGCCAGCAGGAACGCCCGGAACCCCTGCAACCGGTCGTCGCCGTCCACGCTGTGGCCGCCCGCGTGCGGCAGCACCACGTCCAGCCCGCGCGTGCGCAGCCCGGAGGCGTAGAGCCGGAACGCCAGGTCGGCGTCCTCACCCCAGGCGAACAGGTGCTCGTCGAAGCCGCCGAAGCGCCGGTACAGCGCGGCCGGGAAGACCGCCGCGCCGCCGGACGGGCCGAGCGGGGCACGGCCGGCGGCGGACCGCCTGTCGATGAACAGCGACACCGGGTTCAGGTCGATGCCCACGTACTCGCCGCCGTGCATGGCGAGGCCGACAGCGAGCGGGGCGTCCGGGTCGGCGGCGACGGCGGCGCAGATCCGGGCCAGCGCGTCGTCGGGCAGCCACACGTCCGGGTTCAGCAGGAGCAGGTGGCTCGTGGTGACCGTCGCCGCACCCCGGTTGCAGCCGGCCGCGAAACCCGGGTTGGTGGAGTCGGGCAGGTACGCGTACCGGTCGGCCGGCAGGTGCCCGGCGATCACCTCGGCGCACCCGTCGGAGGGCCAGTTGTCCGCGAAGACGAACCGGACCGGCAGGTCACCGGCGCTGCGGACCCAGGTCGGCAACGTCTCGGCGAGCATGCCGGCGGACCGGTAGAGGACGGTGACCACTGTGAGCCCGTCGAACGTCATGCCGTGCTCCTGCCCAGCCGGTGCAGCACCCAGAGGCCGGGCACCAGGCTCAGCCAGGTCGGATAGATCAGCGGATACAGCTCGTAGACGCCGAACAGCGCGAAGTAGACGACGAACGCCCGCGCCAGTTGCTTCGCCGGCGCCCGGGAGAACTCGAACCACCGTTCGGTCGCGCCCACCGCCAGCCCCAGCGCGGCCAGGAAGAACACTGCGCCCAGTGGGCCGTAGTCGAGCAGCGGGATGGCCACGAACGTCGCGGTGTTCATCAGGTACGGCTGGCTGAGCTGGGACGTCAGGCCGTACAGGTCCGCCTTGCCGACGATCGGCTCGACCCGGGAGCCGAGGAACGTCAGCGAGTACGTGCCGTACCGGGGTTCCAGGTGCTCCCGCTGCGACCACACCCGTCCGAACGTCTCGGTGGACGAACTCAGCGACAGGTCGAGCGATCCGGCGCTGCTGGTCAGCGCGTTGCTGCCGTAGCGGGCCCGGAACTCGGTCTCGAACGCGCCGGTGCCGGCCATGGTGCGCTGCCCGCCGAGGAACACCGCCGCGCCGAGCGCCACCGCGCCGATCAACAGCACCACAGGCGTCCGCGCGGCCAGGAACGACGCGGCCCGTCCCCGGGTACGCCGGACCGACAGCGCCGCGATCAGCGCGGGCGCGATGCCCACCAGCACCGAGTTCTTGCTCGCGCCGAGCGCGGCGCCGACGGTGAAGACAGCGGTGAGCGCGTAGTAGACAGGCAGCGCCCGCCCGCGCGCGGACAACGCGCGCAGCAGCGAGACGGCCATGCCGAGCGTCCACGCCTCGGACAGCAGTCCGATGATCAGGTTCGACTGCTCGCGCAGCACCTGCCGGGCGGCGTCCGGGTTGTCGGCGAGCAGCGGCGGCACCGTGCCCCGGAACCGGATCGCCGCGGTCACCACCGCGACGCCGAGCAGCACGAGCAGGTACGTCAGCAGGCGCCGCTCGGACGGCCAGGACAGCGCCGGGCGGGACCGGTCGCCGTCCTCGTCCCGCCTGTCGATCAGCCGCCGGCCCACCGCCCAGGTCAGCAGGAAGACCGTGACGTAACCGGCGAGCACCGGCAGCACCCCGCGACCGGCCCAGGAGTCGTACGGGCCTGGTAACACCCGTACGGCCAGCAGCGCGGCGGTCCAGACGGCGGCGCAGGCGGCGAGCGCCCACATCCGCAGGCGCGCGGCGAACAGCGTGCCGACCGCCAGCGCGAGCGCGACGGCGAACCCGGCGTCGAGCGTGGCCAGCAGCAGGGCAGCGCCGAGCGCGAACGGGATCCCGACCGACCAGAGGCGTCGCTCAGCGGGTGCCACGGGCGACCGTCCGGTACAGGTCGTGCCAGGTGTCCACGCATCCGTCGAACGAGTGCCGGTCGGCGTACTGCCGGGCCAGCTCGCGCCGCCGCTCGTCCCACGCGGCCGGGTCGGTGGCCGTCCGCACGGCGGCGGCCAGCGCCTGCGGCGTCAGGTCCGCCCGGTACGCGAGCACACCGTCACCGGCGGCTGTCACCTCGGTCAGCCCGCCCGCGCCGGAGTGCACCACCGGCACGCCGAGCGACATCGCCTCCAGGGCGCTGCGCCCGAACGCCTCCACCCGGGACGGCACCAGCAGGCAGTGCAGCCGTTGCAGGAACGGCGCGGCGTCGACGCGGCCGACCAGGTGCAGGTTCGGCCGCTCCTCGACCTCGACGGTGCCCGCGCCGGCGACCAGGAACTCCACGTCCGGCAGCGCCGCGGCGACGTCCGCCAGCAGGTCGGCGCCCTTCTCCCGTTCCAGGCGGCCGAGGAAGCCGACCCGCACCGGGCCGTCCGGCGCGAGGCCGCCGGTGTCGGTCACCTGCGGCCAGATGGCGGGCAGCGGGTTCGGGATCACCCGCACGTCGCGGATCCGCCCGCCTACCCGGAGCTCGTCAGCCTCGAAGCCGGAGACCGCGACCGTCGCGTGCGGCCGCAACCGCCGGAACATCAGGTCGGTGCTGATGTTGGCCTGCACCGCGGCCTTGGCGCGCAGCGTCTCCGCCGTGTCGCGGTACTGCCAGAGGCTGTTGTGCAGCGTCACCACGAGCGGCGTGCGGCGGCCCCGCACGCCCAGCCCGGCGCGGGCGTGCATCGCGGCGGAGAGCAGGTGCGCGCTCACCACGTCCGGTCGCAGCTCCTCGACGAGGGCGCGGATGCCGCGCGCGTACCCGAGGTCCACCCGCTTGGCCGCGCCCAGCGGACGCCACGGCACACCCGCCTCCCGCAACGCCGCCGCGACCTCGTCGTCGGGCGTGGCGGCGACCACGTCGACGTCGCGGGCCGCGAGCGCCGGCAACATCTCGATCAGGAAGCGCTCGGCGCCGCCGAGCTGCCGCCGCCCCGACCCGCCGGTGGTGCAGACGAACAGCACCCTCATCGGACGCCCATGCCTTCCAGGGCGCCGCGGGCGATCGCCCGCCGCGCCGCCCCGCCGCCCACCGCCGCCCGGGCGAGCACCCCCAGCGTGTACGCGGAGCAGGCCACGGTGCCCCGCCACCCGGCCAGCTCACGGCTGGCCCGGATGAACTCCCGGGTCTGCCGGCGGGAGATCTCCTCGGCCGCCCACCGGCGCTTCGCGCTCGCGTCGTCCTCGTGCGTGACCACCGCGTCCGGCAGGTACGCCAGGCGCAGTCCCAGCCGGCGCACCGCCCAGCACAGCCGCAGGTCCTCCGAGTAGAAGAACGACGACTCGTCCACCCCGCCGATCCGGTCCAGCGTCTCCCGCCGGATCGCCACGAACGGCCCGGAGAGCCAGTCACCGCGCTCCGGCGGGGCCACGATCCGCAGCCTCGGGAACACCAGGCTGAGCCCGGTGGCGTGCGCGAGTCCGGTGCCCACGGTCAGGAACCGGCCGGCGGCGGTCTGGTCCCGGCCGGTCGCGTCGAGCACCTTCGGGAACGCCGCGCCGACCGCCGGGTCGTCCAGCTCGGCCACCAGCCGCTCGATCGCGCCCGGCCGCACCAGGATGTCGTTGTTGGACAGCACCACCCGGGACCGGGTGCTGTGCCGGACACCGAGGTTCATGCCCTTGGCGTAGCCGAGGTTCGTCTCCGAGCGCACGTACCGGGCGCCGGTCTCGGCGCACATGGCCCGCAGCCTGTCGCTGATCTCGGCGGCGCTGCCGTTGTCCACCACGACGGCTTCCACACCGTCTGGCAGCGAGCGGACGCAGCCGTCGGTGCGCTCGAAGTCTTCCCAGGTCAACACGACGATTGAGACGTCCACCGCTAGGCCATCCGATTGACGAGGAGGTGCGTGGACCGCTGGAGTCGCTGCCGGGTGCGCAACGCGTAGACGCCGTAGGCGACCGACGACGCGACCGCGGCGCCGAGCGCGCCGGCCCACGGGATGAGCAGAACGTACAGCACCACCGACACCGACATGGTGACGAGGGCCACGGCGGTGGTGGCCTGCTCGCCCGCGCGCTTGAGCAGCGCCGCGCTCCACGTCTTGCCGGCCGACAACGCCAGCGTCCCGGGCAGCAGGAGCAGCCCGAAGAGCCAGGCGTCGCGGTAGTCGGGCGCCAGCACGCCGAGCACCGCCAGGCCGATCACGGCGAGCGCGGCGATCGGCAGCGCCGACTTCACGACCTCGCGGCCGTGGTCGCCGATCGCGTCCGGGTCACGCTCGGCCAGGATCCGCTGCGCCCGTACGACCGCGCCGGACTGCGCGAACTCCAGCGCCGCCACCGCCAGCGCGAACACGCCGAGCGCGCCCGCGCCGGCGAAGCGGGCCACCAGGACCTGGCTCAGCCGGTACGTCAGCATCTGCGCGCACACCCCGACGTGCAGCCGGCCCACGGCGAGCAGGTCGGCGCGGTACTCCGTGCGCCCCGCCGTCGCCGCCGGCACCGGCCCGAACCGCCGCGCCCAGCCCAGCACCGCGACCCCGAGCACGGTGGCGGTGGCGACCTGGACGCCCAGCCACAGCACACTCCACAGGCCACCGTCCAGCCGGTGGCCCAGCCAGAGCAGCCCGTACCCGGCGACCAGCACCGCGCCGCCGAGCGCCCGCATGGTGTAGACGAACCAGAACCGCTTGAGGCGCAGGCCGAGCGAGGCCGCCGTGTTGAACACGGTGAGCGCGCAGCCCGCGCCGATGCCCACCGGGTGGCTGCCCAGCCCGGCGAGCGTGGTCAGCAGCGCCGCTGCCAGCGCGGTGAGGCCGAGTGAGACGGTGAGGATGCCGGCGATCCACAGGCGACCGCGCGACATGATCCAGCCGGCCGGACGGGACAGCAGGAACGTGTCCACGGACAGGCCGCCGAGCGCGGCGCCCACGGTGGCGCTCACCATGTTCGCCGCGAGTTCACCGCGTTCGGCGGCCGGCAGCGTCACCGACACCAGCGCGGCGAGCCCGGTCAGGCCCAGGGCGACCAGATAGAGACGCTCGGGGGAGACGATCCGCCGGACCCGGCCTAACACCCGGCGCCCAGGCGCCGGCACCGGCCGCGAGCCGGCCACGCGGAATCCACTCGTCTTCCCCCAAGATGCGCGGATGTGTGCGGGCCTGTTCTACCCGACATGAGCGCCGCTGCGCAATGGACCCGGCGGGCGGGTACGCCCGCGGCCTCCCGCCGCCGGTAGGGTGACGCGTCGTGGACCTCGCCCACTTCCGCGACACGATCGGCAGGCGGTGGCCGATCGTGCTGGCGCTGACGCTGCTGTGCGGCGCGCTCACCGGGGTCCTCGCCGAACGGCGACCGCCGGTCTACCGGGCCGAGACCCAGATGGTCGTCACGTTCGCCGCCGAGAAGTCGGCCGCCCCGCAGCCCCGCCCGCCTGCCGACGAGGCGGGCCGGCTGATGCAGCGGCGGGTCAAGACGTACGCCACCATGATGAACACGCCCCGGCTGACCCGCCCGGTGATCGACTCGCTCGGACTGCCGTACACCACCGACGACCTGGCCGGCCGCGTCGTCGCCTCGTCCACCGTCGACTCCCTGGCGATCGACGTGGCGGTCACCGACCGGTCCGCCGGCACCGCCGCGGCGATCGCCGCGGCGCTCGCCGCCGAACTGCAACGGATCGCCGAGCGCGACCTGCCGCCCGCCGGGCTCGGCCTCAAGGCCCACGTCGCAGTGGTCCGGGCCGCCGCGCCGCCGCCGCGTTCCGAGCCGGTGCGGTGGCAGTGGTACGCCCTCGGCGGTGCGCTCGGCGGCCTGGCGCTCGGGGTCGGCATCGCGTTGGTGCTCGGCTACCGCCGGGCCGGCACTCCGGTGAGCGCGGACGTGCGGGCGCTCTGGGCGACGACGGTGCGCCGTGCGGCCGGGGTGCCGGGTCAGACCGACGGCCGGGTCGCCGACGCTTCGGTGAAGGAGCGGCAGGCGTCGTAGCCGGGCAGCAGACCCGCGGCGCGCGCCTCGGCCAGGCGTGGCGCTGCCGCATCCCGCTCGGACAGCAGCGGCATCGCCGCCGGCCAGTCGATCCCGAGGTCCGGATCCAGCGGGTGTACCGTGTGCTCGGCCGCCGGGTTGTACGTGGCGGAGCAGAGGTAGCTGAGCGTCGCGTCGTCGGTGAGCGCGCAGAACCCGTGCCCCAGCCCTTCGGCCAGGTAGACGGCCCGCCGGTCGGTGTCGTCGAGGCGTACCGCCTCCCACCGGCCGTACGTCGGCGAGCCGGCCCGCACGTCCACCACCACGTCCAGCACCGCCCCGCGTACGCAGGTGACGTACTTGGCCTGGCCGGGCGGTACGTCGGCGAAGTGGATGCCGCGCACCACGCCCCGCGCCGAGACGGACAGGTTGGCCTGCGCCAGCCGCAGCGGACGGCCGACCGCCTCGGCGAGCCGGTCGAAGCGGTACCACTCCAGGAACAGGCCCCGCGCGTCGCCGTGCCGGCGCGGGGTCACCTCCCAGGCGCCCTCGATGCTCAGCGGACGGATCTTCACGACGCGCTCCCCGAACCGGACCGCTCGGCCAGCAGGCCCAGCAGGTATTCACCGTAACCGCTGCGCGTCAGCGGATGGGCCAGCATCCGCAGCCGCTCGTCGTCGATCAGCCCGGACCGCCAGGCGACCTCCTCGACACAGCCGATCTTCATGCCCTGGCGCTCCTCGATCACCCGGACGAACTCGGCGGCCTGCATCATCGACGTGAACGTGCCGGTGTCCAGCCAGGCGGTGCCCCGGTCGAGGACCGTCACCGTCAGTTCGCCCCACGCCCGGTACGTCTCGTTGATCGCGGTGATCTCCAGCTCGCCCCGGGCGCTCGGCGTCAGCTTGCGGGCGATGTCGACCACCCGGTTGTCGTAGAAGTAGAGGCCCGGCACCGCGTACCGGGACCGGGGACGGGCCGGCTTCTCCTCGATCGACAGCACCCGGCCGGCGTCGTCGAACTCGACCACGCCGTAGTCCTGCGGGTTCGCGACCGGGTACGCGAAGACCCGCCCACCGGCCGGTTCGCCGTGCTGCGCGAGCTGCCGTCCGAGCCCGACACCGTGGAAGATGTTGTCGCCGAGGATCAGCGCCACCGCCTCGTCGCCGACGAAGTCGGCGCCGAGCAGGAACGCCTGCGCGATGCCCTCCGGGCGGGGCTGCTCGGCGTACGTCAGGCGCAGGCCCCACTGGCTGCCGTCGCCGAGCAGCCGCTCGAACTGGGTGCGGTCCTCCGGTGTGGTCACCACCAGGATTTCCCGCACCCCGGCCATCACCAGAGTGGAGAGCGGGTAGTAGACCATCGGCTTGTCGAACACCGGCATCAGTTGCTTCGAGACGGCCCGGGTCATCGGCCAGAGCCGGGATCCGGTGCCACCGGCGAGAAGGATTCCGCGCACCCGCGGAGACTACCCGCGGCGCCGCCGCCCCCGTGGCCCGTCGACGTCCCGCCCGGGCTGCCGGTACGGCGTAGACTCCACCATCCGTGAGGATCCTCGTCACCGGCGGCGCCGGCTTCATCGGGTCGGAGTACGTGCGGATGCTGCTGGGCGTGCCCGGCGGCGACGCGTCCGGGGTGCCGGTCGAGGACCCGGCCGCGCTGACCGTGCTGGACAAGCTCACCTACTCCGGCAACCTGGCGAACCTGGCACCGGTACGCGACGACCCCCGGCTGCGCTTCGTCCGCGGCGACATCTGCGATCCGGCGCTGGTCGACGAGGTGGTGCCGGGCCACGACGTGGTCGTCCACTTCGCCGCCGAGTCGCACGTGGACCGTTCGATCACCGGCGCGGCACCGTTCGTCACCACGAACGTGCTCGGCACCCAGACGCTGCTGGACGCCGCGCTGCGGCACGGCATCAGCCGGTTCGTGCACGTCTCGACCGACGAGGTGTACGGCTCGATCGACTCCGGCTCGTGGACGGAGGACTGGCCGCTGGCGCCGAACTCGCCGTACTCGGCGTCGAAGGCCGGGTCTGACCTGCTGGCGCTGTCCTACCACCGCACCCACGGCCTGGACGTCGTGGTGACCCGCTGCTCCAACAACTACGGGCCGTACCAGTTCCCGGAGAAGGTCGTCCCGCTGTTCGTAACCAACCTGCTCGACGGCGGCACAGTGCCGCTCTACGGCGACGGCGGCAACGTCCGGGACTGGCTGCACGTGCACGACCACTGCCGGGGCGTGGCGATGGTGCAGGAGAAGGGTCGGGCCGGCGAGGTCTACCACATCGGCGGCGGCACCGAGCTGACCAACCGGCAGCTCACCGAGCGGCTCCTGGCGGCGTGCGGCGCGGGCTGGGACCGGGTCGTGCCGGTCACCGACCGCAAGGGCCACGACCGCCGCTACTCGCTGGACATCGGCAAGATCAGTAGCGAGCTGGGGTACGCCCCGAGCATCGACCTCGACCGGGGCCTGGCCGAGACGGTCCGCTGGTACCGGGACAACCGGGCCTGGTGGGAGCCGTTGAAGACGGCCGGCCCCGAATGACCCGGATCCTGGTCACCGGCGCGGGCGGGATGCTCGGGCGGGACCTGCTCGCCGTGCTGCGGACCCGGCCGGACCTGTCCGTCACCGCCGCCGGCCGCGCCGACCTCGACGTCACCGACGCGCACGCGGTCCGGGACGCGGTGGGCGGCCACGACGTGGTGCTCAACGCCGCCGCGTGGACCGACGTGGACGGAGCCGAGACCCGCGAGCGGGACGCCACAGCCGTGAACGGCGACGCGGTCGCCGCGCTGGCCCACGCCTGTGCCGGGTCCGGCGCGCGCCTCGTGCACGTCTCCACCGACTACGTGTTCGCAGGCGACGCCACCGAGCCGTACCCGGAGGACGCCCCGACCGGCCCGGTGAACGCGTACGGGCGCAGCAAGCTCGCCGGGGAGCGGGCGGTGGCCCGGCTGCTGCCGGAGACCGGGTACGTGGTGCGTACCGCCTGGCTCTACGCCACCCACGGGCACAACTTCGTCACCACCATGCTGCGGCTGGCAGCCGAACGCGACCGGCTCGACGTGGTGGACGACCAGCGCGGCCAGCCCACCTGGTCGTACCGGTTCGCGGAGCGTCTCGTGGCGCTCGCCGACGCGGCGCTCGCCGGCGACGCGGCACCCGGGACGTACCACGGCACCGCCGCCGGCGAGACCACCTGGTACGGCCTGGCCCGCGCCGTCTTCGCCCTGCGCGGTCTCGACCCGGACCGGGTCCGGCCGACGACGAGCGACCGCTTCCCGCGCCCGGCGCCGCGCCCCCGGTACGGCGTGCTGGCGCACGGCCGCTGGGCGGCGGCGAAGCTGCCGCCGCCGGGCCACTGGCGGGCGGACCTGGCGCAGGCGCTGACCGGCGACCGCGGCTAGCGGCCGCCGCCCCGGAAGACCTCGGTGACGGTACGCAGCACGATCTTGATGTCGAGCCAGAGCGACCAGTTCTCGACGTAGTAGTTGTCGAACCGCGCCCGGTCCGAGATCGGCGTGTCCCCGCGCAGCCCGCTGACCTGAGCGAGCCCGGTGAGTCCGACCGGTACGCGGTGCCGCATCGCGTACCTCGGGTATTCCATGGAGAACTTCTCCACGAAGTACGGCCGCTCCGGCCGGGGCCCCACCACGCTCATCTCGCCGCGCAGGATGTTCCACAGCTGCGGCAGCTCGTCCAGCGAGGTCCGCCGCATGAACCGCCCGATCGGGCCGACCCGCTCGTCGTGCGCGATCGACCAGGTGGTCTGCGACTCGAGCTCGTCGGCCGGGCGCATCGACCGGAACTTGATCACGTGGAACGGCTTGCCGTACCGGCCGATGCGCTCCTGACGGAAGAACACGCCCCGGCCGCCGTCGAGGAACGTGGCGACGACGCAGAGCAGCAGCAGCGGGCTCAGCACCAGCAGGGCGGTCACCGCGAACACCACGTCGGAGGCGCGCTTGAGTCGCCACCGGGGACCGGTGAGCGTGGTGTCGCCGATCTTGACGATCGGGATGGCGCCGATGTGGTCCGGGTAGCCGCCCTGCGACCGCGACCCCCACAGGCGCGGCACCGCCCACAGGTCACAGCGCGAACTGGCCGGACGCAGCAGCGACTCCATCAGGTCGGCCTCGGAGCAGTCCGGGTCCGCGATGACCAGGACCTCGCACTCCAGCATCTCGGCGAGCTTCTCCAGGTCGTCGATCGTGCCGATGAGCGGCAACGCGCCGATCCGCGGCCGCGACGGGGCGTCGACAGCGCCGACGAACCGCAGCCCGTACTGCGGGTAGCGCCGCAGCAGCCGGGCCAGCTCGCCGCCGATCGGCCCGCCGCCGATGACTATGGCGTTGTGCTCCACCCACCGGCGCTTGCGGGCCAGCAGGATGAGCCGGCTGTTCAGCGCCCGCCCGACGATCACCAGGCCGGCGGAGAGCGCGACGCCGCGCATGAACCCGCTGACGTACGGCACCGAGTCGTGCCGCAGCGCTGCGATGATCGCCCCCACCGCGCCGGAGGCCAGCAACCGGCCGCCGAGGCTCGGCAGTTCGTCCAGGATGCTGATGTGCCGGCGCGGCCGGTAGAGCCCGCCCGCGGCGAACAGGCCCACGGTGAGCGCGGCGTTGAACAACGTGCCACGCCAGTAGTTCTGGGTCAGCAGCAGCGGCGTGAGCAGCGCCGCGACGTCGATGGGCGCGGTCACCATCCAGGCCCGCAACCATCGGGTACGCGTCGATGCCCGCGACCCCGCGTACGGCAGCACCGTGGTCGTGTCCATGCCGCTGTCCATCGGCCTGTTCATGGCCACACCGGACGGCGGCGCAGACGGATGCTCGAACGCCGGCAGGCGTGGCATGGTCGATCCTCCCCCGTGACGCCGCCGGCCCGGATACAGAGACCGACGGCGATCGCAGGATACGAGCGACCCCGCCCCGCCGCCAGCACCGGCATGGCAGATCGACGTCCTACTTTCCGCTGATGGCGAGGATCTCGGGGACCGAGTCGCGGCGCACCGCGTCGAACAGCGTCTTCGAGCGCGCCGGATCGGGGAACACGACGCTCTCGCTGCCGACCCGGCCGGTGCCCTTGACCGGGCAGGTGAAGAACGTCAGGTTGCCGCCGCGCAGGCCCCGCATCTCCATCGCCAGATCCACCAGCGACAGTGACTTGTCGACGGCAACCGAGTCGGACGTGGCACGGACGAACGAGTTGAGCTTGGCCGGGTTGGTCATCACACCGCCCGAGGCGGCCTTGTCCAGAATCGCCTTGATCACCTGCTGCTGGTGCCGGATCCGCGCGAAGTCGCCGTCCGGGAAGGCGTGCCGCTCCCGCGCGTAGTCCAGCGCGGCGGCCCCGTCCATCGTCTGCCGGCCCTTCTCGAAGGTCCGCGTGCCGATCAGCGAGTACTTCGTGGTGAAGCCCTTCTCCACGTCGATCTCGACACCGCCGAGCGCGTCGATGATCTCCTTGAAGCCGGCGAAGTCGACCATCGCCACGTTGTCCACCCGTACGCCGCTGAACTTCTCCACCGTCTGCACCATCAGCGGCACACCGCCCCAGGCGTACGCGGCATTGATCTTCGCGTCGCGACCGCCGCGGCCCTCCTTCGACTTCGGGACGGCCGTCCAGGTGTCGCGGGGGATCGAGATGAGCTGGGCGCTCGACCGGTCCTTCGGCAGGTGGGCCAGGATGATCGTGTCGCTGCGCGAGCCGCCGGTGCTCTCCGGGTCGCGGGAGTCACTGCCCAGGATCATGATGTTCATGGCGCCCTTGGCCTCGACCTGCGGGCGCGACTCCTCCGGCACGCCCTCGAAGGCGTCGACCCGCTCGATCGACTTGTCGACCGAGCGGTAGTAGAGGCCGCCAGCCAGGGCGGTGCCGCCGCTCAGCAGCACCACCACCAGCAGCACGATCAGGGCGATCCGCCGGCCCCGGCGGCGCCGGGGCCGCTCCTCCTCCGCGGGCCCGCCCGGCTCCACATCGGAGCCCTGCGCGCGCGGGTCGGAATCGGTGAGCTGGTGGCGATCTGACATGCCGCGATGCTACTGAGTCACGTCGTACCGTGTGGACCCGCGCCCGGACGGTGACGCCCCGGCGGCGCGGGACCGCCGCGACGAGGTGGCCGGTTCCGGGCCTTGCCGCCGGGTGGCCGCCGGATCGATGATGGTGAGGAATGCCACATCGACCGAGGAGTCGAGATGCAGGTTATCCACCAACCGCGGGTGGCGTGGGACGCCGCCCGGGTCATCGGCGGGGCGATCCACGACGAGCACCTGTTCGGCTGGCTGCGCGGCGAACTCGGCGCCCTGATGGGCCCCGCGGCGGCGGTGGCCCTGGACGAGACCCGTGACCGGGTCCGCTGGGCCGGCGACGCCCGGCTGCCGGTCGAGACCGGCGTCTGGCGGGTCCGCCTGGAGGACTCGCTGCGGCAGGACCCCGACCTCGCCGGCGGGCTGGCCGGTGTCGTCTCCACCGCCCGTACACTGCGCCCGGTTTAGCTTTCGCTTAGTTCGCTTGTCCGGCGGCACGCCGGTCCGGCAGCATCGACCGGCGTGACCGACGGCACCGCACCCCACCCGCCGACAGCCGGCGACCCGCCCGGACCCGCCGCCCCGGACGGTCGTCGCCGCGCCGCCACGCGCCGTCGCCGCCTGGCCGCCGCCGGTCTGGTCACAGTCGCCGCCGCGGTCGCGGTGACCCTCGCGGTACGCGGAGGCGCCGCCCCCGCCTGCGCCGCACCGCCCGTCGGCGGCGCGACGCACAGCGGCAAGGCCACCTTCTACGACTCCGAGGGCGCCGGCGGCAACTGCTCCCGGCCCGCTGCGCCCGCCGACCGGATGTACGTCGCGCTCGGCCCGAGCGAGTACGCCTCCGGCGCCTCCTGCGGCGGCTTCCTCGACGTCACCGGCCCACGCGGCACCGTCCGGGTGCTGGTGATGGACCAGTGCCCGGAGTGCGCGCCCGGTCACCTCGACCTCTCCGCCGAGGCGTTCGCCCGGATCGCCGACCCGGTACAGGGGGTGGTGAAGGTCAGCTACCGCGCGGTGGTGAACCCGAGGCTGTCCGGCCCGCTCACCTTCCGCATGAAGGAGGGCTCGTCGCAGTGGTGGTTCGCCGTCCTGGTCGGTGACCACGGCAACCCGTTGCGCTCGGTCGAGGTGCGGCAGAACGGCTCGTGGCGGGCGGCGCAGCGGCAGGACTACAACTACTGGCTGATCGCGTCCGGGGCCGGTCCCGGCCCGTACGAGATCCGGGTCACCGACGTGTACGGCCACCGCGCGACAGCAACTGGTATCCGGATGCTCCCCGGCCAGGTGCAGCGCAGCAAGACGCGCATGTACGGCGCCGATCCCGCCACCCCCAGACCCACCCCGAAGAAGCCGACCCCCACACCCAGGACCCCCACCCCCAGCCCTCCGACCTTCCTCACGCCGTCGCCCACCCCCGACGCCCCCACCTCAGCCGCAACGGAACCCCTGGTGCAGGCAGCCGCCGCCCCTCCCACCCAGGCGCCCTGCTCCTGACCCGCCCAGGGCTCCTGCCGAGCCCTCAGCTCGCCGATCTTGCACTTGTGGCCCTCGACCTGCCCTGGATGCGGCTTTTGCGGGGGCGGAAAGTGCAAGACGCTTCTATGTCTGTGGTGATCGGTTCGGCTGATTGCCGTTAGGGTTCGGCGTTGGTGATCACTTGGGTGGCTCTTCGTTGATCC